>JAEZMT010000265.1 GCA_023442085.1 Pseudomonadota bacterium
AACTCATCCACCAGCGCCGCGCGGCCGGCCGCTTCGACCTCGGCATCGGTGGCCTCGGGCCGTCCCAGGCGGATGTTGGCGCGTACGCTGTCGGCAAAGATCGCCACTTCCTGCGGCACCAGCGCCATCTGCCGCCGCACGGCGAAGGGATCGGCATCACGGATATCGATGCCGTCGAGCAGGATGTGGCCGGCCTGCGGGTCGTAGAACCGCTCCAGCAGCTGGAACACCGTGCTCTTGCCGGCTCCGGACGGTCCGACAAGGGCGACCCGCTCGCCAGGCCTGATGGTGAATGAGACCGCCGCGAGGGCCGCATGGTCCCGCCGTGTCGGATAGGAGAAGGACACCTCGTCGAAGGCAATGGCGCCGCTGACCCGCGCCGGCAGCGTCACCGGGTTCGCAGGGGCACGCACCTGCGGCTCGACCTTGAGCAGTTCGCCGATACGCTCGGCGGCGCCGGCGGCGGCCGACATCTCGCCCCACGTCTCGGACAGGTTGCCGAGGGAGGCGGCGGCCAGCACCGCGTAAAGCACGAACTGGCTCAGCGCGCCGGACGTCATGGTCCCTGCCAGCACGGACTGGGCACCGGCCCACAGCACCGCCACGACCGATCCGAACACGAGGAAGATGGCGATGCCGGTGAGCCAGCCACGGGCCTGCGTCGCCTGCCGGGCGGCATCGAACGCATGGTCCACAGCGGCGTCGAACCGCTGCCGCGCCGCGCCCTCGGCGCTCGCCGCCTGCAGCGCGCGCATGCTGTTCAGCGCCTCGGCGGCATAGGCGGAGGCATCGGCGAGGGTATCCTGCGCCTGCCGTGTCAGCCGGCGCACCTTGCGCCCCGAGGCCATCAGCGGCAGCACGATGATCGGGATCGCCACCAGCACGAGGCCGGAGAGGCGCGGGCTGGTCACCACCATCATCGCCACGGAGCCGATGCACATCATGAGATTGCGCAGCGCCGTAGAGGCGGACGCGCCCACCGCGGACTTGAGCTGCGTGGTGTCGGCGGTCAGCCGGGAGGTGAGCTCTCCCGAACGGGCCGAATCGTAGAAGGCGCCGTCGAGCGTGACCAGGCGGGCGAATACCGCCGTGCGCAGATCCGACACGACCCGCTCGCCAAGGGTGGTGACGAGGTAGTAGCGGCAGGCCGAGGCGAGGGCGAGCACGGCGGCCACCGCCACCAGCACCCCGAAATACTGGTCCACAAGGCCGGCATGGTCCTCGGCAAAACCGAAATCGATCATCCGCCGCACCGCGACAGGTAGCGCCAGCGTCGCAAGCGCGGCGGCGAGCAAAGCGCACAGCGCGGCCGCAACCCGACCTCGATACCGCTTAAGGAAGGGCGCGAGGCTCGCCAGCGGCTTCAGGTCGCGCCTGCGCTTCTCAGCCTCAGCGCGGGTTTCGGGGCTGTCGACAGGGGCAGATGAGGTGTCGGCTTGTGTCAAGGCATCCACTCAGCTATAGACCCGCCACTTCCGTCAGGAACCGAAATTGACGCTGCCCTCCCTGGCGGGGCGGGCGTGGCGATAAAGGATTGAACCAATGAAGAGCGACATCCATCCCGATTACCACTTCATCAAGGTGGTGATGACGGACGGTTCCGAGTACACGACCCGGTCGACCTACGGCAAGGAGGGCGACACCCTTCAGCTCGACATCGATCCGCGCACCCATCCGGCGTGGACCGGCGGCAGCCAGCAGCTGATGGACCGCGGCGGCCGCGTGTCCCGCTTCAAGAACAAGTTCGGCGCGCTGCTCAAGGGCTGATGCCGACGGGGCCTTCCGGGCCCCGCTACCTGTGCGAAGCTGCGCGTCTCCGCCGCAGCGACGCAAGAGCACAACCGGCGCTCAGATGAGGGCCGGCGACCGTTCAGGAACTGACGAGTTCAAGCCGCGGGCGGACCTGCCGTCGTCGCGGCTTTTCGTTTTTGCGGGTCTCTTCCGCCTGCGCCGCGGCAAGGCGGACTGCAACGCCCTCGGCCAGCGCGGCAAGATCGAGAGCCGCGAAGCGGGCCACGGCCGTCAGGCGGGTCATCACATTCGCGGGAAGAACCAGTTCCAGCGGCGCGGCGGCGGCGGTCAGTTCCGCCCGGGCGATGCAGCCATCTTCGATGCTCAGCAGCAGCACCAGGCCGGACGCGATATCCGCATTGAGGCGCGAGAGGGTTTCGCGGTCGCCGGCGGAAAGCGGGCAAGCGTTCAGCCGCTCTTGCGCGGCAGCAAGCCGCGCGAAGTCGCGCCCGATCTCGTCCCCCTTGTCCCGCGCCTGATCCACTGCTCGCTCCTTCGAAGGGACCGGCATGAAGCGCAGAGCCGGCGTCCCCGTAAAGGGGAACAACGCCGCAGCGACTGGGGATATCGGGGGCTGGCCAAAGAAGAGCCGCCTTGCGGCGGCTCGAAGTCCGACAGGGAGAGTTGCCAGAAGTCCGGGGAGGATCATTTCCAGCGGACAACATAACAATGCGCGCCGTTTGTTAAGGCCGCCTTAACGCGAGGCCGCTAGCCGCCCGTTCGGCCGCGATCGGGCGAAGGGATCACAGACCCAAGTGCCGCGCTACAGCTTGAAGGCCGCATCTGCCGCTGCGCGGGAGGCGCGTTTGGCCTGAAGCGCCGTTTCCAGCCGCGCGATCTCTGCCTTCAGCGCGGCGATGCGCGCCTCGATCTCGTCCACCGACAGGCGGGATAAGTCCGCGCCGATCAGCGGATCGATGGGCTTCGGCCTGATCTCCTCGTCCATTGGCTTTGCTCCTCCCCTTCCCTATTCTCCGGATCGACCGCCGCCTCAGGCGCGGCTCGTTTCCTGTCCAATCCTATTTTGCGCGCCGCGGCCGGGCTGGGAAGAGGCTCGCGCCGCCGCCCCTCCTTCCGGAGCTTTCCATGTCCAGCGCCGCCGCCTTGCCCGAAACCATGACCGCCGTCACCGTCAGCACGCCCGGCGGCCCCGAGGTGCTGGTGCCCGGCCCCCGTCCCGTGCCCAAGCCGGCTCCAGGCGAGGTGCTGGTGAAGGTCGAGGCCGCCGGCATCAACCGGCCGGACGTCATGCAGCGCAAGGGCCTCTATCCGCCCCCGCCCGGCGCCTCCGACATCCCCGGGCTCGAGATCGCCGGCACCGTGGTGGCGCTGGGTGAGGGCGCGAGCACCTACAAGATCGGCGACAAGGTTTGCGCTCTCGTCACCGGCGGCGGGTACGCGGAATATTGCCCCGCCCACGAGGCCACCACTCTACCCGTGCCCGAGGGTCTCTCCATGGCCGAGGCTGCGGCCATGCCCGAAACCGTCTTCACCGTTTGGAGCAACATCTTCGACCGCGGCGGACTGAAGGCTGGAGAGACGCTGCTCGTGCATGGGGGAGCGAGCGGAATCGGCACGACGGCGATCCAGCTGGCCAAGGCGTTCGGCGCCCGAGTGGTCGTCACCGCCGGCTCGGACGAGAAGTGCGCCGCCTGCGTGAAGCTGGGCGCGGACCTCGCGGTGAACTACAAGACGCAGGATTTCGTCGCCGAGGTGAAGAGCTTCACCGCTGGCAAGGGCGCCAATGTCATCCTCGACATGATCGGCGGCCCCTACATCCAGAAGAATTACGAAGCGGCCGCGCAGGACGGACGCATCGTCCAGATCGCCTTCCAGCAGGGCGCCAAGGCCGAAGTCGACTTCATGCGCCTGATGCTGAAGCGCCTCACCCATACCGGCTCCACCCTGCGCTCGCGCCCGGTGGCCGAGAAGGCGGCCATCGCTGCGGCCATCGTCGCGCACGTGCTGCCGCTGATCGCCGCCGGAAAGTACCGTCCGGTGATGGACGAGACCTTCCCGCTGGCCGACGCCGCCGGCGCGCACGCCCGCATGGATGCGAGCGCGCACGTCGGCAAGATCGTGCTGCTGGTGGGCTAATTTGAACAAGGCGGGGGACTGCGCCGCCTCCGATTTCAGGGGCGCCAGTCGCGCGGGGGCACGCCGCCCGAGCGCTGGATAGCGTCGATAACCTCGCGCTGGCGGCGATCGGTGCGCTTCATGTGCACCGCGATCACCGCATGGGCGGAGGGCACCAGGAACATCAACGGGAAGATCAGGCCGAGCAGGATGCAGGGCACGATCATCACCAGATTGATGATGGCCGAGACGGGCTGCCCGTTCACCAGCAGGCCGACGGGCGGCAGCAGAGCGGCGAGAATGTAGATCATGGTCTTCCCGGGCCCTCCTTTGAGGCCCATCGTCCATATGGTGTGCCCTGCCCGTGCTGCAAGGATCGGGGCCGGACCATGCGCCGAACGCCGGTTGATCGGCACGCCGCCTCCGCCTATTGCGAAGAAGGGGGAACGGCGAGGCCAAAATGGGCCGGCCCAAAGGTAAGCTCATGCAGCTCAAGGCGCTTCCGCCTCAGGTCCTTATCCCGCTCATCGTCGCCTGCGCGCTCTTCATGGAGCAGGTGGACTCGACGGTCATCGCCACCTCGCTGCCCGCCATCGCCGCCGACCTCGGAGAGGATCCGGTGTCGCTGAAGCTGGCGCTGACCTCGTACCTGCTCTCGCTGGCCGTTTTCATTCCGGCGAGCGGCTGGGCCGCGGACCGCTACGGCGCGCGCACGGTCTTCCGCTCCGCGATCGTCATCTTCACCATCGGCTCGATCCTGTGCGGACTGTCCTCCTCACTGGCGGACTTCGTGCTCTACCGCATCATCCAGGGCATGGGCGGGGCCATGATGGTGCCGGTCGGACGGCTCGTCATCCTGCGCTCGGTACCGAAATCCGAGCTGGTCTCCTCGCTGGCCTGGCTCACCATTCCCGCCCTGCTCGGCCCGGTGTTCGGGCCTCCGCTGGGGGGCTTCATCACCACGTATTTCGACTGGCGCCTCATCTTCTTCATCAACGTGCCGATTGGCGTACTGGGCGTGTTCCTCGCCACGCGCTTCATCGAGAACGTGCGCGAGGAGGATGTTCCGCCCCTCGACCTCAAGGGCCTGATCCTCTCGGGCGTCGGGCTGGCCGGCCTCGTCTTCGGCTTCGCCGTGCTGGGCCAGGAGGTGCTGGTTCCGCAATGGGCGGCGCTCAGCATCGGCGCCACGGGGGCATTCTTCCTGTTTCTTTATGTGCGCCACGCGCGGGTTACGCCCCACGCGGTGCTGGACCTGAGGCTGCTGCGCCACGGCACCTTCCGCGCGGGCGTGGTGGGTGGCTCTTTGTTCCGGGTCGGCATCGGCGCCATGCCGTTCCTGCTGCCCTTGATGCTGCAGCTCTCCTTCGGCCTGTCCCCCTTCGCCTCCGGCCTCCTCACCTTCACCGCCTCTGCCGGGGCGATGGCCATGAAATTTACCGCCGCAAAGCTGCTACGGCGCATCGGCTACAAGCGGGTCCTCCTCGCCAATGTGTTCCTGTGCAGCGGCTTCATCGCAATCAACGCCGCCTTCACGCCGCTGACGCCGCACTGGCTCATCGCTTTGCTGCTGTTGGTGGGCGGGTTCCTGCGCTCGCTGCAGTTCACGGCCCTCAACGCGCTGAGCTATGCCGATGTGGAACCAGCCGAAATGAGCCGCGCGACCTCGTTCGCCAGCGTGGCGCAGCAGGTGTCACTGTCCTTCGGTGTCGCCGTGGCCGGCCTGGTGCTGGAGACCATGCGCGCCTCGCGCGGCGAGGTGACGGTGACACAGGCGGATTTTTCCGCCGCCTTCCTCGTGGTGGCGGCGGTGAGCGCGCTCAGCGTCTTCTTCTTCATCCCGCTGCCGAAGGATGCCGGCGCCTCGCTGACCGCCCGCAAGCCGGATCTGGACGACCCACGCAGCGAAGTTCCTCCGGACTAGGCTTCCGCCTTGTCCGGCTCCGCCCCGTCCTCGGCTTTGCCACGGAAGCCGGTGGCGAGCACGTAAAGCTCGGCCGAATCAGCGCGGCTGGCGGCGGGCTTGATGTGGCGCACCAGCGCGAAATCCCGCTTCAGGTTGGCGAGCAGCGTGCCCTCCGTGCCGCCCTGGATCACCTTGGCGAGGAAGCCGCCGCCGGGCGCGAGCACCTGGCGGGCGAAGTCCGCCGCCAGTTCCACGAGGCCGACGATGCGCAAATGGTCGGTCTTCTTGTGGCCGGTGGCGTTGGCCGCCATGTCCGACATCACGAAGTCCGCCTGCCCGCCCAGCATCTCCATCAGCCGCTCGGGTGCATCGGGGGCGAGGAAGTCCATCTGGGCGAAGGCGACGCCGGGAATCGAGTCCATCTCCAGCAGGTCGATGGCGACGATCTTGCCCTGCCCCTGCTCCAGGCCGATCTTCTGCGCCGCCACCTGGCTCCAGCCGCCCGGCGCCGCGCCGAGATCGACGATGCGCATGCCGCGCTTCAGGAGCTTCGCCTTCTCGTCGATCTCGATGAGCTTGAAAGCGGCGCGCGAGCGCCAGCCCTCGCGCTTCGCGCGCGCGACATAGGGATCGTTCAGCTGCCGCTGAAGCCATTTCTGCTGCGAGGTGGTGCGGCCGCGCGAGGTCTTCACGCGCACTTTCAGGGGCCGGCCGTCCGGCCCACGGGGGGGTGTGGTCACGCTGGACGGCTTCCGTTCGGCGGGTTCGCGTTGAAGCCGTCGGCCGAGCGGCCGTTCCGCCACACGCCATCCGCCCGCATCATCTGCACCAGCATCCCCTCTCTCAGCCCGCGATCAGCCACCCGAAGCCGGTCGGCGGGAAACACGCGGCGCACCGCTTCCATAATGGCGCAGCCGGCGAGGACAAGATCCGCCCGCTGGGCGCCGATGCAGGGATTGGCGACGCGCTCCTCGAAGCTCATGGTCATCAGCCGGTCAACCACCTGCTCGATGTGGCTGGCGCCGAGCCAGGCCCCGTCCACACGCGCCCGATCATAGCGATCGAGCCCGAGATGGATGCCGGCGACCGTCGTCACGGTCCCCGAAGTGCCCAGGAGATGCAGCCGGGCGGGGGCGCGGACCCCCCAGCTCTGGCGCACGCCGTCGAGCATGGCGCACACTTCGTCGACCATGGTGTGGAACACGTCCGGCGAAACCTTCACGCCGCCGTGGCGCTCCGAGAGGGAAACGACGCCGACCGGCAGCGAGACCCAGGAGCGGATGCGGGCGCGCGGCGGGCCGTCGTCGCCCGCCGAACGGCGGCCGAGCCAGACCACTTCGGTGGAACCGCCGCCGATGTCGAACAGGACAGCGCCCTCGCAGGAGGGATCCACCAGCGGCGCGCAGCCTGTGGCGGCGAGCCCGGCCTCGGTGCGGCGGTCCACCACCTCCAGCGTCAGGCCGGTCCGCGCTTCCACCTGGGCGCAGAAATCCTCGCCGTTGACGGCGGAGCGACAGGCCTCGGTCGCCACCATCCGGGCACGGGTGACGCCGCGCAGATCCATCTTGGCGGCGCAGATTTCAAGCGCCCCGAGGGCCCGCTCCATGGCGCCGTCGCACAGACGGCCGGTCGCGCCGAGGCCTTCGCCGAGGCGGACGATGCGTGAGAAGGCGTCCACGACGCGGAAGCTGCGGGCGGTTGGCCGGGCGACCAGAAGGCGGCAATTGTTGGTGCCGAGGTCGATGGCGGCATAGATGCCCTGCTGGCTCGGCACCCGCGATTCTGTTCGGCGATCCTGGGACGGGGCGGAAGTGGCGCAGGGGCGGACGGCAGGAGGCTGGTCCTTTGGACCATCACCCGGTCCCGCACGCAGGGGGGAAACCGTTGCCTCGGCAACGTTTCCGCTGCGGCAAGACTGCTCCGGACCCCCGGCGGGCCCGTGCGTCTCGTCCCTCATGTCCTGTCCCTCGCCGCAAGGCGGTCCCGTGCGCTCAGGCCAGCCGCAAAGGTCCGCGGCCGGCTGCGCCTTGCAGCCAGTGTAACAGCGTGCCGCCGCTGCGCAATGCCGCGGCGTGCCCTGTTCGTAATCAGCCGGAGATAAGGGTTACTCGGCGGCGGCGCGGCCCTTGAGGTCGAGGGTCAGGCCGGCGGCGAGGGCATCGGTGCGGAAGGCCTTCACCGCGTCCAGGGACAGCTCGGCGGCGGTGCGCGAGCCAAGAGCCGGGAGCTTCTTCAGCACATCGGCGGGGGCGGTGATGATGTGGCAGCCCATCTCGTCCGCCTCGATCACGTTCCACACCTCGCGGGTGGAGGCCCAGATGACCTCGACGTTCGCCGTTGCGCGGGAGAGCTCGACTGCGCGGGAAATGGCGGGCTTGTAATCGATACCCAGATCCGCCAGCCGACCGGCGAAAACCGAGATAATTGAAGGCGCTCCGCCGGCCAGGGCCCTCACGCCCTCGTCCACCTGGGGGACGTCGAAGATGGCGGTGAGGTTCACCTTCACGCCGTCCTGCACGAGGTCGCGCACCAGATCGTACAAGGGTTCGCCGCGGGTGGTGGAGACCGGGAGCTTCACATGGACATGCTCGCCCCAGGTGGCGATGACACGGGCCTGGGCGCGGATTTCGGGGATGTCGTCGGAGAAGACCTCGAACGAGATATGCCGGTCCGGCACCGCCGCCACGAGATCCTTTGCGTAGGATTCATAATCGGTTACGCCGGCCTTGCGGAGCAGGGAGGGGTTGGTGGTGAAGCCGGCGATGTGGGGCTGCTTCGCCATTTCCACGATCTGCGCCTTGTCGGCGCCGTCGGTGAACAGCTTCACCTTCAGGTCGCTCAGCTTCACGGACATCTCTTCGGCTCCCTTGACGATTTCGGCCATCCTATAGGCCGTTTGCGGCGAATTGGACACAGCCCGGATCGAGAATTCGAATCGGGTGTCAGCCCAGGTTTCCGCGTGGGATGTCGATGGCGTTAAGAGCCTGTTCACCATGTGCCGAACAGAGCCGGGTCCGGCAACTTCCGGGAAAGAACCGCCGCGGCATCCTTCGTCCGGAGGCAGGGGCATCAGCGCACGTCGCGCACACCTCAATACCTCCGCATTCCGAAGGTCAGGGCATCGAGGGACGAGCATGGTCTCGACGGACATGGTGGAGCGGATGGCGCAGGCGATGCACGCCTACTCGCAGCAGCGCTACCCCCTGCTGGAGCCGTGGGACGAGCTCTCCCCCGAACGGCGGGCCTACCAGCGCCAGCTCGCCGCCCATGCCCTCCAGGCCCTCACCCCCCACGACGTGATCGAGATCACCTCCCGCGCCGCGCCGGCCATCGTGGCCGTGCCGCTGGAGCCGGCGCCCTGGGCGCTGGCGGAGCTGCAGGAAGCCGCCATTTCCGACAACGGCACCGCCATGGACGCCCGGCGGCGCTATCGCTCCTTCCTCGCGACCGCCTCCCTGCCGCTGGCCACCCGCCATGCCGAAGGCGCTGTCTGAGGCCGCCACGCGGTTCCCCCTTCCCCCTGTCCCCTCATCGTCCGTGCGAAGCGGGAGATGACGCGTGAGAGGCGGCCGCGCAGCGACCCGGCCATGCCCTCTGCGGCGGGGGGCATACCCTTGTACGAGCCCGCCAAACCCTCGGCCTAGCCAGCCACCCCCTCGTAGAATGGAGGGCCGGCGACCCCGCAGCCATGCTGGATGCGTCGCCCTCGCACCGCTCTCGCGGGAAGGGCGACGGCACAGGCGCGACCTTCCGCGCCCAGCGGCTGTCGGAGCGCGCGATGGGCATGGCCCGAACCAATCCTCTTGATCCTCCTCCCCGGGCCGCGAAGCCGGATCGGGAGCGCCGGCCATGAGCACCGGCTCCCGCCCCCTCCGCCTCGCCCTCGCCTGCGGCCTCGCGGCAGCGCTCGCCGGCGGCGCCTACGCCGTCACCCGGCATGAGGGCCAACCGGCGCCCCCGTCCGCTCCCGCGCCCGTGCCGGTGGTGACGGCTGTAGCCAAGCGGCGGGACGTGCCGGTGGACCTCACCGGCATCGGCACCGTCACGCCGTTCAACACCGTGACCATCCGCTCGCGGGTGGACGGGGCGTTGCAGCAGGTGCTGTTCCGCGAAGGGCAGGACATCGTGAAGGGCGCGCCCATCGCGGTGATCGACCCCCGCACCTATGAGGCGGCGCTGGAACAGGCCGAGGCGCGCCTCCAGCAGGATCAGGCGGCGCTCGCCAACACCCAGTTGATCTTCCAGCGCGACGCCAAGCTCGGCCGCGATGCCTTCGTGAGCCAGCAGACCGTGGACACCGAGCACAGCGCCGTGGCGCAGCTCGAGGCGCAGATCGCCCAGGACAGGGCGGCCATCGACACCGCCCGCACGGAGCTGTCCTACACCCAGATCACCGCCCCCATCGACGGGCGCGCCGGCCTCCGGCTGGTGGATGAGGGCAACATCGTCCATGCAGCGGACCCGACCGGCCTGGTCGTGCTGAACCAGATCCACCCCATCACGGTCATCTCCACCCTGCCCCAGTCGGATGTCGCAACCATCCGGGCCGCCCTTGCCGCCGGCCCCGTGGCGGCGCAGGCGGTCTCGCGCGAGGACGGAACGGTGCTCGACACCGGCTCGGTGGAGATCATCGACAACGAGATCGATCCCAGGAGCGGGACGCTGCGGGTCAAGTCCACCTTCGCCAACCGGGAGGATCGGCTCTGGCCGGGGCAGTTCGTCGATTTGCGGCTGCGCGTCGCCACGCTGACGGGCGTCGTCACGGTCCCCGCCGACGCCGTGCAGCGCGGGCCGGACGGCGCCTTCGTCTACACGGTGGGCGCGGACGGACGGGTCGCGGCCACTCACGTCACGCCTGGCCAGATCGCGGAGGGTATCGCCGTCATCAAGGCGGGCATCGCCGAAGGGCAGGAGGTGGTGGTGCAGGGCCAGTATCGCCTGGCCCCCGGCGTGACGGTGCGCGGCAAGGCGCAGGAAGGCTGAGCGCCATGGCCAACGCCGAGCCCCGTGCCGCCTCCCCGTCCGCCGCGACGACCTCCCTCTCCGCCTGGTTCATCCGCAATCCCATCGGCACATCGCTGCTGATGGCGGGGTTGCTGGCGCTCGGCGCGATCTGCTTTCCGCTGCTGCCGGTGGCGCCCCTGCCGGATGTGGATTTTCCCACCCTTCAGGTCTCCACCGCGTTGCCCGGCGCCAGCCCCGAGATCATCGCCTCCTCGGTCACGCAGCCGCTGGAGCGCCAGTTCGGCGAGATTCCCGGCCTCGCGCAGATGACCTCCATCTCGACGCTGGGGAATTCCGCCATCACGCTCCAGTTCAATCTGGGCGTGGACATCAACGGCGCCGCGCTGGACGTGCAGACCGCGATCAATGCCGCCGGCGGCCAATTGCCGGCCGACCTGCCGGCCCCGCCCACCTACAGGAAGGTGAACCCGGCAGATCCGCCCATCATCGTCCTCGCGCTCTCCTCAAACACGCTGCCCATCATTCAGGTGGATGATTTTGCCGAGACCGTCCTGGAGCAGCACCTGAGCCAGATCAACGGCGTGGGGCAGGTGAACGTGGTGGGCCAGCAGAAGCCCTCCGTGCGCATTCAGGTGGACCCGGCGAAGGTCGCCAACCTCGGCCTCTCGCTGGAGGATATCCGGCAGGCCATCGTCTCCACCACGCTCAACGGCCCCAAGGGCACGGTGCAGGGCAAGGCGCGCACCTTCACCCTCTATGACAACGACCAGCTCACCGCCGCCGGCCCGTGGCTGGATGCCATCCTCGCCTGGCGCGACGGCGCGCCGGTGCGGGTGCGCGACATCGGCACGGCGGTGGACGCCGCCGAGAACACGCAGCTCGCGGCCTGGGCCAACGGCAGGCGCGCCATTCTCCTGCCCGTCTACAAGCTGCCGGGCGCCAACGTCATCTCCACGGCCGACGCGATCAAGGCCAGTCTCCCGGCGCTGATGGCAACCGCCCCCGCCGGCCTCCATCTGGAGATCCTCTCCGACCGGACGGTCACCATCCGCGCCTCGGTGGACGATGTGGAGAAGACGCTGGTCATCACCATCGTGCTGGTGGTCGCGGTGATCTTCGTCTTCCTGCGGAACATGTGGGCGACCATCATCCCCGCCGTCGCCGTGCCGCTCGCCATCGTCGGCACCTTCGCGGCGATGTACGCGCTCGGCTACAGCCTCGACAACCTCTCGCTCATGGGGCTCTCCATCGCGGTGGGCTTCGTGGTGGACGATGCCATCGTCATGCTGGAGAACATCGAGCGGCATGTGGACATGGGCAAATCGCCCGTTCAGGCGGCCCTCGACGGCTCGGCGGAAATCGGCTTCACCATCCTCTCTATCAGCCTGTCGCTGGTGGCGGTGTTCATCCCGCTGCTGCTGATGGGCGGCATCGTCGGCGGCCTGTTCCGCGAGTTCGCGGTGACGGTGACCATCACCATCGCCGTCTCGGCCCTCGTCTCGCTGACGCTGACCCCCATGATGTGCGCCCTGTTCCTGCGCCCCAGGGGCGCGCCACAGACCCACGGACGGCTCTATCTCGTGTCCGAGCGGGCCTTTGACGCCCTGCTTGCCGGCTATCGCCGCACGCTCGAC
Organism: Pseudomonadota bacterium; assembly: GCA_023442085.1. Lineage (GTDB taxonomy): Bacteria > Pseudomonadota > Alphaproteobacteria > Rhizobiales > Xanthobacteraceae > Xanthobacter. Next base: position 12,373 of record JAEZMT010000265.1, read on the forward strand.
CTCGCGCTCGACCATGCCCGCGTGACGCTCTGCATCTTTCTGGCGGCGGTCGTGGCCACCGGCGTGCTGTTCTACGCCATTCCGAAGGGCTTCTTCCCGCAGCAGGACACCGGCCTCATCATCGGCATTTCCGAGGCCGCGCAGGACGTGTCGTTCGCCGAGATGGCGCGGCGCCAGCTCGCGCTCGCGCAGATCGTCTCGGCCGATCCGGATGTCGCCTCGGTGGGCATGGGGGTGGGCGCGGGCGCCGGCCAGTCGGTGAACAACGGGCGCATGTTCATCACCCTGAAGCCGCGCGCCGAGCGCACCGCCTCCGCCTTCCAGATCATCGACCGGCTGCAGGCGAAGCTCGCCGGTGTCGAGGGCGCGGCGCTGTTTCTCCAGGCGGCGCAGGATCTCAACGTGGGCGGGCGGCTGTCGCGCACGCAGTTCCAGTACACCCTTCAGGATGGCGACATCGCGGAGCTGAACACCTGGGCGCCGCGGCTCCTCGCGGCGATGAAGGGCCTGCCGCAGCTCACCGGCGTCGCCTCGGACCAGCAGACCGGCGGTGCCACCCTCACCCTCACCATCGACCGGGAGCAGGCCGAGCGGCTCGGCATCAGCCCCGCCGACATCGACGCCACGCTCTACGACGCCTTCGGGCAGCGGCAGGTGACGCAGTATTTCACCCAGCTCAACAGCTACCACGTCATCCTTGAGCTGCTGCCGGCCATGCAGGCCTCGCCCCATGCCCTCGACGCGCTCTATGTGAAATCGCCGCGCACGGGCGAGCAGGTCCCCCTCTCCGTGCTCGCCAGGTGGACCTCGCTGCCGACAACCTTCCTCTCCATCAACCACCAGTCCCAATTCCCCTCGGTGACGCTCTCCTTCAACCTCGCGCCCGGCGTGGCGCTGGGGGATGCGGTTGCGGCCATCCACCGCGTGGAGCAGGGGCTCGGAACCCCGCCGACGCTGGTCGGCACCTTCCAGGGCAACGCGCAGGCCTTCCAGCAGTCGCTGGCGCGCGAGCCCTATCTCGTGGCGGCCGCGCTGTTGGTGATCTACATCATCCTCGGCGTGCTCTATGAGAGCTACGTCCACCCCCTCACCATCCTCTCGACGCTGCCCTCGGCGGGGCTTGGGGCGCTCGTCATGCTCTGGGCGTGCGGCTTCGACTTCTCAATCATCGCCCTTGTCGGCGTGATCCTGCTGATCGGCATCGTGAAGAAGAACGGCATCATGATCGTGGACTTCGCCATTGCCCGCGAGCGCGGGGCCGGCCTGTCGCCGCGCGAAGCCATCCGCGAGGCCTGTCTGCTGCGGTTCCGGCCGATCCTGATGACCACCTGCGCCGCGCTGCTCGCCGGCGTGCCGCTGATGCTCGGCCACGGCACCGGCTCCGAGCTGCGCCAGCCGCTGGGCTACGCCATCGTCGGCGGGCTCCTCGTCAGCCAGGTGCTGACGCTCTACACGACGCCTGTCATCTACCTCGTGCTCGACCGTCTGCGGGCGGGACGGGCGCGCCGGACGGCCGAAGGTACATACCCATAGGTCGGCCCATCACCCGATGGTTCAGGCGGGGGAAATGGATGGAGAATGTCCGCCTCCGCCACCCCGTGGAATGCTCCTCCCCGTCATTGCGGCGCTCAGGCGCGCTTCTTCTGTCCGGCGAGGGGACCATGCTCGTTTATACTTATGTCGCACTTGGCGGCGCCCTCGGTTCCATTCTGCGCTACGGGATGAACCGCTGGCTCACCCTCCTCGTCGGCGGCGCGCTGCCGTGGGGAACCATCCTCATCAACATCGCCGGCTCGTTCGTCATCGGTGCGCTGGCGGGGCTCTTCCAGGGGGCGGGATCGGGCGCGCCGAACGAGGTCCGTCAGTTCCTGCTGGCGGGGCTGTGCGGCGGCTTCACCACCTTCTCCTCCTTCAGCCTGCAGACGCTCGACCTCATCCAGGCCGGCGAGCCGGGGCGGGCGGCGCTCAATGTGGGCCTGTCGGTGGCGCTGGGCCTCACCGCCGTGACGCTCGGCTTCCTCCTGCCCGGCGCGCTCGCCACGGTGTCGCGCAGCGTCGGCGCGTGAGCCGACCACTCAGATCCGGGCGCTGCGCCGGAATTCGCCGGGCGACACGCCAAGCTGCCGCCGGAAGGCCCGCGTGAAGGTCGATTGCGAGGAGAAGCCGCAGGAGAGGGCCACATCGGCGAGGCTGGCCTCGCTGTGGGCGAGAAGCTCCTGCGCGCGCTTGAAGCGCAGGGCGCTGATGAAGCGGTGCGGCGGAACCCCCGTCGCCGTGCGGAAGGCGCGGGCGAAATGGTGGCGGCTCAGGCACGCCAGGTCCGCCAGCATGGACAGGGAGATTTCCGTCTCGATGTTCTCGTTGATGAAGCCGATGACGCGCCGCAGCCGCCGATCCTCGATCGTGATGCCGGCGGCCGAGGCATCGATGAGGCCGGCGCCCGAATAGCGCGACACGAGATGGGCGGCCATGGCCCGCGCCAGCCCTTCCACCAGCATGGCGCCGCACGCGGTCTCCTGCCCCAGTTCCTCGGAGATGCGGTATCCCACCCCCCGCAGGAAATCGTCGTCGATCCCGGCGATGTACTGGATGTCGCCGGACGAGACCGGGCGCGAGAGCAGGTCGGAAATGTCACGGAAGACATCGCTGCCGACGAAGACGTGGAGCACGTTCGACAGGTCGGCCCCGATCCGGATGGAGTCCTCGAACACGCCGGTCGGACAGAGCCAGAGGGTGCCGGGCTGCACCGGCGTGTCCTGAAGCTGGCCGTTCGCGCGGCGCTCCACGCGCGCGCCGCCGGCACCGGACAGGGCCAGCGTCATTTCCAGCTGCTGCGGCACGGGCGGGGGAATCTCGCCGGCGGGATGGTTGCGGATCTCGGCGCACAAGCCCTTCCACCTGCGCGCGCCGGAGCTCGCGACGAGGTCGGCGCGGGGGAATTTCATGCGGCCGAAATCATTCAGCCCAACCATTTCAAGCTCCGATGCGGAAGGCCCGGCTTCCCCAAGCACCCTATGCTTCCCCAAGCGCCCCATAGTGAAGCTCTTGGCCGGAACGATCAAGAACGTCAATTTTGGCCAATGAAAATGACGCTTCCGGCAAAGACGCCGCCCGGCCGGCTCGGTAGCGTCAGGCTCGCTCCGGCAGCGCCCCTGCGCGGCCGGGGCCGAACCGCAACCCGCCGGGAGCCCGCCATGAACCCGAGGAGGCAGATGCCGAACCTGTCTCACCGCGACGTGACGGCAGCGCCCGACGACTGGTATCTCCTCGGCAACGATCTCGCCAGCCGCCTCGGCACGAAGGACGGAGCATGGTGGGCGGGCCTCGCGGTGACCGCCCGCACCTCCGAGCAGGGCGTCGAATGCTGGTCCGCCACGGATGCGGATGGCGCGCGCTGGCGCATCCGCCTGGCCAAGTGGAGCGCCCCCGCCGCGAGCCGGCTTGAGACCGAGGCGGCCGTGGCCCTCCGGTTGGGCGCGGCGCTGGCGGAGGTTCCACTCTTCATGGGCGGCGCCGAGCGCCCGGCGCTGGTCTATCCCGCCCGCAGTGGGCAGACGCTGGCGGAGGCGCCGCGCGGGATAGGGGTCGCCCCCTTCCTTGACCTGGCGCTGGCGGCGACGGCAGCGCTGGCGCAGGTGCATGCGGCGGGCATCATCCACGGGGCGCTGACGCCCGGGCGCGTGCTCATCGAGCCCGACGGCCGGGTGCGCTTCGCCGATTTCGCGGGTCTCGGCGACCGGTCCCTCGCGGAACACGACTTCGCCTATGCCGCCCCCGAGTTGCTGCGCACGGAGCCGGCGGCGGTCGATGCCCGCGTGGATCTCTACGCCCTCGGTGCGATGCTCTATGAACTGCTGGCCGGGCGCCTGCCGCTGACCGCGGCCGGCCTCGCCGACTGGCTCCATGCGCATGTGGCGATGGATGCCCCCTCCGTCCGGCTGTCCCGGCCGGAGGTGCCCGCCATCATCGACCGCATCCTGCTGAAGCTCATCAGCAAGGAACCCCGCCAGCGCTACCAGACCGCCGCGGCGCTCCATGCCGACCTGTGGCGGGTGGCGCGCGGCATCGCTACCACCGGCACGGCCGGAGACTTCGTGCTCGCGCGCGGAGAGTTTGCCGATCCGACGCGCGCCTCGGGCCATCTGGTCGGGCGCGACCGGGACCGCGCGGCGCTCCTCGATGCCCATGCCGCAGTCCTGAGGTCGTCGCGCGGGCAGATCGTGCTCGTCACCGGCGAGGCCGGCGCCGGAAAGTCCGCGCTGGTGGACGGAGTGCTCGACACGCTGCGCGACACCGGCGCGCTCTGCACCACGGGCAAGGGCGTGCAGCTGCGCCAGGGCACGCCGTTCGCCCCCGCCGGGCAGGCCCTGCGCACCGCCATCGCCGCGGTGATGGGCGCCGATGCGGCCCTTCTGGAGGGCGTGCGCGCACGCCTCGGCGCCGTGGTGGGCAGCAGCCGGATGCTGGCGGAGCTGGCGCCAGAGGCGACCCTTCTGCCGCCCGAGACCCACGCGCTGGCGGATGTGCCCGCCCATCTCGCGCAGGCCCGCGCCACCCGCATCGTCGCCGAGACCTTCGCCGCCCTCGCCGCCCCCGAGGCGCCGCTGGTGCTGTTCCTCGACGACCTGCAATGGTTCGATCAGGCCAGCCTCAACGTGGTGCGCCACCTGTGCGCCACGCCGCCCCCGCATGTGCTGCTCATCTGCAGCTATCGGCAGGAAGCCGAAGGCCGGGGCGCGCTGAAGGCATTTCTGGAGGTGGCGCGCGGCGCCGGAGCGGACCTCCGGGACCTGCGCCTCGCGCCGCTGGACCTCTCGCAGACGGCGGACCTCATCGCCCTGACGCTGAACAGCGCGCCCGACGACGTGCGCGCCATGGCCGCCTTCTTCCATCGCGAAACCGGCGGCAACCCGTTCCACATCGGCCAGTTGCTCCAGCGCATGCGCGAGGACGGGGCGCTGCGGTTCGATGCCGATGCGCAGGCGTGGCACTTCGACCCGCCCCACCTCGGCCGGCAGCATGAGGTTCTGGAGCTGATGCAGGAGCGCATCGGCGTCCTGCCACCGCTCCAGCGGGAGGTTCTACGGCGCGGCGCGAGCCTCGGCGGGCGACTGACGGCGGGCCTCGCGGCCCAGCTCTGCGGCATCAGCCCGGAGGAGGCGGCGCGGGCGGCCGGTGCGCTCGTGGCCGGCGGCCTTTTGCGCCGCGCGGGAGCGGAGTTCGCCATCGTCCACGACCGGGTGCTGGAAGCGGCCTATGCGGACATGGCGCCCGACCAGCGGGCCGACATGCACCTCGGCAACGCCCGCTGCCTTGCCGCCGGTGCCGGCGTGCCGGACCGTGCCGTCGCCTTCGACATTGCCGCGCAGGTGGAGCGCTGTGATCTCGCGCGGCTGGGAAATGACGACCGCCGCCGGTTCGCCGGCATCGTGCTTCTGGCCGCGCGCACCGCCCGTTCCGCCGGCGATGCCGAGCGCGCCCTCCAGTTCGCCGAGCTGATCGGACGCATGCGGCCCGACGCGGGCGCTGACGCAGCGCCGGGCAGCCTCCCCGCCCTCGCTTTCGAGACGGAATGGCTGCGCTGCGACTGCCTGCTCGCCCTCGCCCGCGTAGAGGAGGCGCTGTCCGGCCTCGACGGGCTGGCGCGGCAGGCCCGCGACCCCATCGACATGGCCGACGTCTACCGCCTCAGGGCCATCGCCCAGACGGTGAAGGGCGCCTACGGGCCGGCCATAGACGCCGCGCTTCAGGGCTTGCGTGTGCTCGACATCGAACTCGATCCCGCGCCCGCGCCGCTGATGCTGGAGGAGAGCTACCGGCGCTGCCTTGAGAAGCTCGACGGCCTCGACATGGACGAGCTGCTGGCCCTCGACGACATGACCGACCGCCGCGCCCGATCCGCGCTGGCGCTGCTCTCCACCCTCATCTCGTCCTTCTTCGTGAAGGGCGAGCTGCGCTTCCTCCACGCCATCCGCATCATCGAGCTGACGCTGGACCACGGGCTGGCGCCGGAGACGGCCTATGGGCTCGCCTGGTTCGGCGTGCTCAGCGCCCATCATTATGGCGCCTACGAGACCGGCACCGCCTATGCCACGGCCGCCTGCGCCCTCGCCGCCCGCGACGGCTACGAGGCGCAGCGGACCGCCGCCCTCCTCGCCCTCGATCAGGTGAGCGTCTGGACGAAGCCCATGCGCACCGCGCTGGACCATGCCCGCGAAGGCGCGCGCGTGGGGCAGGCGGCCGGTGATCTCGGCATGACCTGCTACGCCCTCAACCACATCGGCTCGGACCTCATCATCATCGGCGAGCGGCTGGACCGGCTGCGGCTGGAGCTGGCGGAGAGTCTCTCCAAGGTGGCGGAAATCGGCTACACCGACATCCTCGCCATCCTCACCGCGCAGCTCGGCTTCGTGGACAGCATGGCGACAGAAGCGCCGGCCGCGCCGCTCGATCCGCATCTCTCGGCCTCCTCCGTCGCCACCCAGTTCTGGGTTCTCCATTACGCCGGCCTCCAAGCCTTCTTCCGAGACGAGATAGAGACGGCGCTGGAACGGCTCGAAGCCGCCGACGCGCTGGCCTGGGCCGCGCCGGCGCATATCGACACGGCCAGCTGCTGCTTCTTCCTCGCCCTTGCCCGCGTGCGCGCGGCCGGTGCGGGGCCGCTGCCAGAGCGGGTTGCCGGCATGGCGGACGCCCGCGCGCGCTTCGCCGCCTGGGCCGCGCTCAATCCCGAAACGTTTTCCTGCAAGCACCTGCTGCTGGAAGCCGAGGCCGCGCGCCTCTCGGGCCAGCTCGGCCCCGCTCTCCTGCTCTACGAGCAATCCGCCAACGCCGCCGGCGCGGCGGGCTTCATCCACGATCAGGCCCTCGCCCACGAGCTGGCGGGCCATTGCTATCTCGATGCCGGCCTGACCGCGCCCGCGCAGGGCTGCCTTCAGGCCGCCGCCCGCTGCTATCGCCAGTGGGGCGCGCACCGCAAGGCGGACGAGATCGGCGCCCGGCTCCCCCCTGCGCACGAGCCGCACCCGACCGCCGCGCCGGGCCAGCTTCAGGACGCGCTGGACCTCGCCGTGATGACCGCCACCTCCCAGACGCTGGCCGAGGAAATCGGCCTCGAACAGGTGGTGCGCACGCTGATGAAGAGCATGATCGTCCATGCCGGCGCCCAGTTCGGCCTCCTGCTGCTCCTGCGCGAGGGGACGCTGGTGGCCGAGGCCGCGGCGCAGGTGCAGAGCCAGGAGCTGGAGATCGTCCTCAAGCCCACCGGCGCGCCGGAGGGCCGCGTGCCGCCCTCCGTGCTCAAGACGGTGCTGCGCACCGCAAGGCCGATCATCCTCGGCGATGCCGCACGCGAGGCGGCCGACCGGGGCCTCTCCATGGGAGAGCGCCCGGTGCGCTCGCTCGCCTGCATCCCGCTCCTCAAGCGCGGCGAGCTGATCGGCATCCTTTATCTGGAGAACGCGCTAGCCGCCGACGTCTTCACGCCGCGGCGTATGGCGATGCTGGAAGTCCTCGCGCCGCAGGCCGCCATCTCCCTCGACGCCGCGCGTCTCTATGGCGACCTCATGGAGGAGAATCTGCGCCGCGCGCGGGCCGAGTTCGACCTGCGCGAGGCCCGCACCGAGCTGGCGCAGGCGGCGCAGATGACCGCCATGGGCAGCTTCGCCACCTCCATCGCCCACGAGGTCAACCAGCCGCTCGGCACCATCGTCGCCCATTCGGACGCGGCGCTGCGCTGGCTCGACCGGCCGGAGCCGGACCTCGGCGAGGCCACGCGCAGCCTAAAGGGCATCCGCGACGCCGGCCGGCGCGCGGCGGACATCATCAAGGCCCTGCGCGCGCTGGTGAAGCCGGGCGCGTCGGCGCTTTCCCCGCTCCTCATCGAGGGCGTGGTGGAAGAGGTGCTGCGGCTGGTGGAGCCCGACATGCGCGCGCACCAGGTGCAGCTCGACCTCGCCCTCGCCGCCGCGCCGCGCGCGGTGATGGCGGACGCCGTCCAGATCCAGCAGGTGATCTTCAACCTCGTCACCAACGCCATCCACGCCATGGAAACCACCCCGCCCGAGGCCCGCCGCCTGCGCGTCGCGACCTCATCGCGGAGGGACCATCTGGAGGTGACCATCACGGACACCGGCTGCGGCATGGCCCCGGAGGTGCTCGCCCGCATCTTCCAGCCCTTCTTCACCACCAAGGCGGCCGGGATGGGCGTCGGGCTCGCCATCTGCAAGTCCATCGTCGAGCGGCACGGCGGCGCGCTGGAGGCGACGTCCGAGGCCGGCGCCGGCAGCACCTTCTCCATCCGCATGCCCTTTGCGGCGACCTGACGCGCGGCCGGGCATACCAACATCTGGTTGCCCCATACCAAGACGGCGTCCCCCGGTCTTCAGGTCGTATGGCGCGACGGGCCCGCGAAGAGCACTCTCAACCGGCATTCGACACGTCATGTCGAAGTCGAGGCTCAAAGCAAAGCCCACGCCATCACCTTGCCCAAAGACCGCAAAGGAGCAGCCATGGCCAACGACGCCAAACAGCCCGCCGGTTTCTACAGTGCCCTCGCCCAGGAAACCGCCACGGCCGAGCGCAATGTCTCGGCGACCAATCCGGGGCCGAAGAACCGCGCCCTCATGGCGCTCAACCCCAGCTCGGACGTGCCGCCGCCCACTGATCACGGCGTGGTCGAGCCCTTCTGGTACTCCTTCGATCTCACGCACCGCCGCGTCCAGGACGGAGGGTGGACACATCAGGTCACCTCGCGCGAGCTTCCGGTTTCGAAGGACATTGCCGGCGTCAACATGCGTCTCACCCGGGGCAGCTTCCGCGAGCTGCACTGGCACCTCGCGGACGAATGGGCGATCATGCTCTCCGGCCGGGCGCGGGTGACGGTATTCACGCCGGACGGCGCCCTGTTCGTGGACGACGTGGGCGAGGGCGACCTTTGGCTGTTCCCGGCCGGCGCGCCGCACTCCATCCAGGCCCTCGGGGAGGACGGCTGCGAGTTCCTGCTCGTCTTCAACCAGGGCGACTTCTCCGAGGAAAGCACGCTGCTTCTCTCGGACTGGCTCAAGCACACCCCGCCGGAAATACTGGAGAAGAACTTCGGCCTCGATGCCGAGGCCATCGCGCGCCTGCCCAAGGGCGAGCCGCTCTACATCTTCTCGGCCGCCGAGCCGACCAACACGCTGGACCAGGACATCGCCGAGGTGGCGCGCCACGCCGAGGCGCCAAAAATCTCCTACACCTTCAAGGCGAGCACCATGACGCCCACGCGGGAAAGCGCATCGGGCACCGTGAAAGTCATCGATTCCCGCAACTTCCCGGCCTCGCAGAAGATCGCCTCCGCCATCGTGACGGTGAAGCCGGGCTGCATCCGCGAGCTGCACTGGCACCCCAACGGCAGCGAATGGCAATACTGGATCAAGGGGCGCGGCCGCATGACCGTCTTCCCCGGCCAGGAAGCCGCCCGCACGATGGATTTCAGCTCCAACGACGTGGGCTTCGTGCAGAACATGGCCGGCCATTACATCGAGAATACCGGA
>JAEZMT010000301.1 GCA_023442085.1 Pseudomonadota bacterium
CGGCTATGCCCGCATGCGCCGCGAGGTGAAGTACGGCAAGGCGAGCCGGGTTGACATCAAGCTGGAAGACGACGCCCGCCCCGACTGCCTCGTGGAGGTGAAGAACGTCCACCTCATGCGCGCCCCCGGCAAGGCCGAGTTCCCCGACTGCGTGACCGCCCGCGGCGCGAAGCATCTGGAGGAGCTGGCCGGCGAGGAGGCGGCCGGACGGCGGGCGGTGATGGTCTACATCAGCCAGATCGGCTCGGCCGAATCCATCGCCCTCGCCCGCGATCTCGACCCCGGATATGGGCGCGCCTTTGACCGGGCGCGGGCGGCCGGGGTGGAGGCCGTGGGGCTTTCGTGCCGCATCACGCCGGAAGGTATCTGGGTGGTTCGCACCGTGCCCATGCTGGGGTGAGACGCCGATTCGGGAGCTGACAGCATTGGACACGCACTGAACCCCGGGCGAAAACGGGGTGAAACCCGATTCGGAAACCTGGGGTGAATCGCCGATGGCCGACCCGTTCAGCCTCTCCCGCCGCGGAACCCTGAAGCTCGCCGCCACCCTCACCGGGGCGATCGTTGCGGATGCCCTGCTGCCCGCCATCGCCGCCGACGATCCCGACATCGCGGAAATTAAGGCTCTGAAACCAGGTACTTACGTCTGGTATCCGGAACGCGCGCCGGACGGCTTCGTCGCCATCGTGGTCAATCTGACGGACCAATTGTGCTTCGTCTACCGCAACGGTGTCCGGATAGGGGCGTCCACGGTCTCCACCGGCAAGGACGGGCACGAAACCCCTACCGGGGTCTTCACGATCCTGGGCAAGGACGTGGACCACCACTCCTCGCTTTATAACGACGCATCAATGCCTTACACGGAGCGCCTGACGTGGTCGGGCGTCGCGCTGCATGCCGGAGGGCTGCCGGGATACCCCTCATCCCACGGATGCATCCATTTACCTCTCGAATTCTCGAAACTGGTCTTCGGCATCACCCATGTGGGCACCCCGGTGATCATTGCCGACAGCCATTCGGCGCCAGAAGATGTTTTGCATCCGGGACTTATCATGAGCGAGGGTCTGGAGCAGCAGCTCGCCACCTCCGCCACCGGCCAGGGCGCCCCGCAGGACGCCACCGCCGCCCCAGAGCCAGTCTCCATGGTCGTGAGCCGGGCCGACAGCACCATCACCGTCCTCAAGGGCGCGCAGACCGCCGTGCAGGGTCCGGTGACCATCCGCGATCCGCAGAACCCCTTGGGAAATCTCGTCTATGTGCTCATGAGCAAGGACGGCAGCTCCCCCCGCTGGAGCGCCGTTTCCTATGAGGGAAGCGGCGTCGCGGCCGGTCAGGCGCAGAATGCGCTGGCCCGGATCAGCGTCGATCCCTCCATCAACAAGCAGGTGGCAGCGCTGGTGACGCCGGGCGCGACGCTCTTCCTCACCGACCTCCCCGCCCATCCCGGCACCCGCAGCGATGGCGGATTTGTGGTGATGAAGCAGAAGGTTACGAGCTGATGCGCCGGCTCGCCGCCGCCCTCCTCCTCGCCCTCTTGGGCACCGCCGCTCATGCCCAGAGCAAGCCCCCGGTGCCGGCAAAGGAACTGTTCGGCCGCGCCACCCAGCCGGCCCCCATGGCCGCGCGGAGCATCGGCTTCTATTCCAAAGGCTGCCTTGCCGGCGGCGAAGCCTTGCCGGTCAACGGTCCGAACTGGCAGGTCATGCGCCTCTCGCGCAACCGCAACTGGGGCCATCCGGACCTTGTGGCCTTCCTCGAACGCTTCTCCGCGAAGGTGCCGCAAGTCTCTGGCTGGCAAGGGATTCTCGTCGGCGACATGGCCCAGCCGCGCGGCGGCCCCATGCTCACCGGCCACGCCTCCCACCAGATCGGCCTCGACGCCGACATCTGGCTCACCCCCAGCCCCGGCCGGGAACTCAGCCGCGAGGAGCGCGAGAAGCTCTCCGCCTCCATGATGGTCCGCGCCGACCGCAAGGACATCGACCCCGCCAACTGGCGGCCGGACACCTGGAAGGTCATCCGCGCGGCTGCTGTCGAACCGCGGGTGGAGCGCATTTTCGTCAATGCCGCCATCAAGAAAGCCCTGTGCCGGGAAGCGACGGGCGACCGCTCCTTCCTCGCAAAGGTGCGACCCTATTGGGGGCACGACTACCACATGCACATCCGCCTCACCTGCCCGGCCTCCAGCCCCGACTGCCGGCCACAGGAAGCCCCGCCAACCGGCGAGGGCTGCGGATCTGAGCTGGATTGGTGGTTCACGGACGAGGTGCTGCACCCCAAGCCCGAGAAGGAACCCTCCAAGCCCAAGCCGCCCCTTACCCTCGCCGATCTGCCGGATGCCTGCGCTGTCGTGCTCGACGCGCGGTGAATGTGGCGTGCTCGCGCGATCTTGCTTTCAGGACATGCCCCGCCCCGTCTGGTGCCGCCAAGCTCTCGGGCGCATCATGGCACCGCAGGCCGAAACGGCCGCCGCATCCTGGGAGGACGCAATGCTGAAACGTCTGGGCGTCGGGGCCATCATTCTCATGGCGGGTCTTAGCCCCGCGGCGGCCGAGAAGTGGGATCTATCCACAATGACCTGCCAGCAATTCCTGCAGGCGGACAAGGATACGATCACCATCATCCTCACGTGGCTCGACGCCTACTACAAGGACGATGACGCGCCACCGGTGATCGACACGGACAAGTTCGTGAAGAATGCCGAAAGGCTCGCCGGCTTCTGCGCCAAATCTCCGAGCCTCGGCCTCATAACTGCTGCCGACGAAGTGTTCGACTAGCGCGGAACCCGCTGCTGCGCCCACGCCTTCCATAGCCGTCCGCAATTCCGGCCGCCGCTCAGCCGGCGGCGAGAGGAGGTTTCATGTCCGAACTGTCTGATCTTTTTCCCGGATTTGCCTCGCACTACGTGGACACGAAGGCTGGCCGCATCTTCCTCCGGCAGGGGGGAACGGGCGCGCCCCTGCTGCTGCTGCACGGCTTTCCCCAGAGCCACGTGATGTGGCACCGCATGGCGCCGAAGCTCGC
>JAEZMT010000409.1 GCA_023442085.1 Pseudomonadota bacterium
AGGGGCGCCATGGCGATGCCTTCGGGATGCGCGACGAGATGGGCGTGAACGGCGCCGATCACCTCTTCCACCACCAGTTCGTGGACCACGTCGCGGCTGTCCACGGTCACGTCGGCGAGGGCATAGGTGTCGGCCCGCTGGGCGTGCAGCGCGGCGAGCTTCTGCGCCGGGTCGCCCTGGGCGAGGAGGGGACGGTCAGTGCGCTTCTTCACGCGCCGCAGCAGGGTGTTGAGATCGGCGCGCAGCCAGACGGAGACGCCCTGCCGCGCGACCGCAGCCCGCGTCTCCGCATTCATGAAGGCGCCGCCGCCGGTGGCGAGCACGCAGGGGCCGGATTGCAGCAGGCGGGCAACCACACGCTTCTCGCCCTCGCGGAACTCGGCCTCGCCGTGGCGGGCGAAGATTTCCGGAATGCTCATGCAGGCGGCGCGCTCGATCTCCTCGTCGGCATCGACGAAGGTGAGCCCCAGCCGCTTCGCCAGCCGCCGCCCCACGGAGGACTTGCCCGCGCCGGGCATGCCCACCAGCACGATGGAACGCCGCCCGAGCCTTTTCAGCACCTCGGCGGAGGAGAGCGGCCCCGCCGTCTCGGTCTCGCCGGTGCGGGGCTCGGGGAACTTCTGCGTGTGCACCGGCGGGTCCTCGTTCAGCGCTCTTGGGTATGGGCGGGCCACGGGAGTTCCGCCGCTGGCCAAGCCCTGCGGCTCTAGCATCCGCCGCGCGAGCGGGCAATGCGGGGCGCGGGCCTCCCCTCTCCCGCAAGGGGAGAGGGGGCCAGCTGGCGCCCAGTTGAGCCAGAACCCCGCAGGCGCCCCTCCGCCCTACAGCCGCACCGCTTTCCACACATCACAAACCAAGGCGTGGCCGCAGTTTTGTGCCTCTTGACTCACGCGGACTCTAGACAACAGCCCTCCGATTCGATTCCAATGGCCATGATTCGGAGAGATGCGGCACGTCCCTCCAGATCGAGGACGTGGGGGCGTGGGACTTAGGCCGTCCGGTGCCCCCGGAGACCCGGAGGAGACCGGCGATGGCACGCGCCAACGCTGCGAGCGTAGGCGCGCGCGACCAAGCCATGCGAGGCCTGGCAAGGTCGATCGCGCGCCCAGCGTACCAGCGCCTGCTGGATGCGGAGCCGGTCCTGCGCCGGATCGTCCCGGCCCTCATCGTCACCTTCCTCGGCGTCATCGGGGTCGGCGCGGTCGTGCAGGTGCATGCGCACCGCGTGGCCGAGCTGAACAACGCCAAGGACGACATCGCCCTCCTCGCCCTTGCCACCGCCGATGCGCTGACGCTGCATGCGGGCAACGCCCTCGCCAAGGTGCCCGGCGCGCTCACGGAGAGCCTGCCGCCCCGCGCCACCGAAGGCGGACGGCGCGTGTTCGTCACCGACGGACAGGGCCACGTCATCGCCTCCGCGCCCCAATCCGCACCCGGCGAGGCGCCGGCCAACCTCTCCGACATCCTCGATCCCTCCCAGCCGCTGGTGATCTTCGCCGAACGGGCGGGCGTGCTCGAAGTGCCCTACGGCACCGGCACCGCCCTCGCCACCGTGCGCAACCTGCAGGCGCCGCTGGGCCAGATCGTCTATCTCCAGCCCACCGAGAAGGCGCTCGCCTCCTGGTCGGACACCACCACGCTCACGGTGACGCTGTTCACCACCACCGGTGCGGTCCTCCTCATCCTCGGCTTCTCCTTCCACTGGCAGGCCAGCCGGGCGCGCGAGGCGGACGTGATCTACGAGACGGTGCGCCGGCGCATCGACACCGCCCTCAACCGCGGCCGCTGCGGCATGTGGGACTGGGACATGGCGCGCGGGCGCATGTACTGGTCCGACACCATGTTCGAGATCCTCGGGCTGGAGCACCGGGACGAACTGGTCTCCTTCGGCGAAATCTCCCGCCTCGTCCATCCCGACGACGGCGACCTCTACGAGCTGGCGCAGGAACTCGCCGAGCGGCCCGGCACCCCGGTGGACCGGGTGTTCCGCATGCGCACCGCCAAGGGCGACTTCGTGTGGCTGCGCATGCGCGCCGAGGTGGTGCAGCAGGCGGGCGAGGATGGCCCCCACCTCATCGGCATCGCCATGGACGTGACCGAGGCGCAGCGCATGGCGGAACGCACCGTCACCGCTGACATGCGCCTGCGCGACGCCATCGAGAGCATCTCCGAGGCCTTCGTGCTGTGGGACAGCCAGAACCGCCTGGTGCTGTGCAATTCCAAGTTCCAGTCGCTGCACGAGCTGCCGGACGAGACCATCGTCGCCGGCACGCCCTTCGACACCATCGCCTCGGTCGGCCGCCACCCGGTGACGCGCACGCCGCTGAAGCCGGAAGACAAGCCGGAGGAAGGCTCCCGCGCGTTCGAGGCGCAGCTCTCCAACGGCCGCTGGCTCAAGATCGCCGAGCGCCGCACCAAGGACGGCGGCTACGTCTCGGTGGGTACCGACATCACCACCATGAAGCGCCACGAGGAGCGCCTCATGGACAATGAGAAGCGCCTGATGGCGCTGGTCGCCGACCTGCGCAAATCCCAGCAGACGCTGGAGCACCAGGCCCAGCAGCTCGCCGAGCTCGCCGAGAAATATTCGGAAGAGCGCAACAAGGCCGAGGATGCCAACCGCGCCAAGAGCGAATTCCTCGCCAACATGTCCCACGAGCTGCGCACGCCGCTCAACGCCATCATCGGCTTCTCGGAGATCATGGAGAGCGGCATGTTCGGCCCGCTCGGCTCGGAGAAGTACGCGGAATACTGCTCCGACATCAAAGGCTCCGGCACCTATCTCCTCGACGTCATCAACGACATCCTCGACATGTCGAAGATCGAGGCGGGCCGCATGCAGCTCGAGGTGGAGGACGTGGCCCTCGGCGACATCATCGCGGACGCCATGCGCGTCACGGCGGTGAATGGCGACGAGAAGGGCGTGGCCATGACCATGGAGGCCGCCGACAACCTCGTCATCAAGGGCGACCGCCGCGCGCTGAAGCAGATTTTGCTGAACCTCCTCTCCAACGCCGTGAAGTTCACCCCCGAGGGCGGCCGCATCGCGGTGAAGGCGCGGGTGAACGGGGCGGCGGCGGTGATCGCCATCGAGGACACCGGCATCGGCATCGCCAAGGGCGCGCTCGCCCGCATCGGCCGGCCATTCGAGCAGGTGGAAAGCCAGTTCACCAAGACCCACAAGGGGTCCGGCCTCGGCCTCGCCATCGCCAAGTCGCTGGTGGAACTGCACGGCGGCGCCATGCGCATCCGCTCCATCGAAGGCTCCGGCACCACCGTCTTCGTCCGCCTCCCGCTGGACGGCCGCGCCGCGAACTCCAACGAGACGCCGAGGCTCGCGGCGGTGATGTGAGGGGACGGGGGGGCCCCTGCCTCAGACACCTGCCTAGCGCCCGCTCTTTCTTCCTCAATTCGCCGTCATCGCCCGCCTTGTGCGGGCGATCCACTTTGGGGCCAGAGGGCTGCCCGGATTGGTGGCTAGCGCCCCTCCCGATGCCGCCGCAATGGCACCCTGCCCTTGCGCGCGACGGCGCCCAGCCATTAAGCCTGTCGGATGCGGGTGCACGGCACGATGCCCGCCACCGGAGGCCGCCCCATGACGACCCAGCGACGCCCCCTCCACACCCGCCCGCTTCTCGCCCTCGCCGCCCTCCTTGCCACGGCGCCCCTCCCCGCTTTCGCCCACGACCCCATCGACGGCTCGAAGCCGCCGCCGCAGACCTCGGGCGTGTCCATCGCGCCCGGTCAGATCGGGCGGGCGGTGAAGGAGATCGACGCTCTGGCGCAGGAGATGATGGCCCGCTCCGGCGTGCCCGGCCTTGCCGTGGTGGTTGTGCAGGACGGCAAGGTGCTGGCGCTCAAGGGCTATGGCGTGCGCAAGGCGGGCGAGAGCGCGCCCATCGATGCGGACACCGTGTTCCAGCTCGCCTCCTTGTCCAAGGCGGTAGGCGCCGGGGTGGTCGCCCACGAGGTGGGCAAGGGCAAGGTGCAGTGGGACGCGGCGGTGCGCACCTTCCTGCCCTGGTTTGCCCTCAAGGACCCATGGGTCTCGGACCATGTCACCCTCGGCGATCTCTACAGCCACCGCTCCGGCCTGCCGGACCATGCGGGCGACGAGCTGGAGAGCATGGGCTTCGACCGCCGGCAGGTGCTGGAGCGCCTCAGGCTGCTGCCGCTGGCACCGTTCCGGGCCAGCTATGCCTACACCAATTTCGGCCTCACCGCCGCCGCTGAGGCCGTGGCGACGGCCGCCGGAAAGGAGTGGGCGGACCTCTCGCAGGAGGTGCTGTACAAGCCCCTGGGCATGGCGGCGACCTCCTCCCGCTTCGCCGATTTCATGGCCCGCCCCAACCGCGCCATCCCCCATGTGCGGGCGGACGGAAAGGCGGACGGCCCCTTCGTGCCGAAATACCAGCGCGATCCGGACGCCCAGTCCCCGGCGGGCGGGGTGTCGTCGTCCGCGCGGGACATGGGGAAATGGCTCGCCTTCGTGCTCGGCAACGGCACCTATGAGGGCCGCGAGATCGTGCCCGCCGCCGCGCTGCTGCCCGCCATGCGGGGTGAAACCATCTCCTTCCCCGCCTATGCGGTGGATGCCCGCCCCGGCACCTATGGCTATGGCTTCGGCGTCGGCGTCTCGCCGGCCGGGCGGGTGACGCTCGACCATTCCGGCGCGTTCATGCTCGGGGCCGCGACGAATTTCGTGCTGCTGCCCTCCGAGAAGCTCGGCATCGTGGTGCTCACCAACGCCCAGCCCACCGGCGCACCCGAGGCGCTCGCCATGAGCTTCATGGACATCGTGCAGTTCGGCGGGCTGACGCGCGACTGGTACGCCGCCTACCAGCCCCTCATCATGCCTATGTACAAGCCGGCGGGGGCGCTGGCCGGCAAGCCGCGGCCGGACCGGATGGCGCCGCCGCAGCCGCTCGCCAGCTATACCGGCACCTATGGCAATCCCTATTTCGGCGATGCGACGGTGGTGGAGGAAACCGGCCGGCTGGTGCTCATCGTCGGCCCCATGCCCCGCCGCTACGGCCTCGCGCCCTGGAACGGCGACACCTTCACCTTCGCACCCGAGGGCGAGGAGACCTACGCGCCGGGCACGGTCTCGCAGGTGACATTCACCGACGGGCGGATGACGGTGGAGATCTTCAACGACAACGGGCTCGGCACGTTTGCCCGCAAGTGATCGCGCCTGAGGGGAGGACGCCATGGTCTTCTGGGTTCCGCTCATCGCCTATGCGGCGGCTGTCCTGCTGGCCGCGCTCTCCTTTGCGCGGAAGCCGGCGCCGCGCCGCCCGCTCGATCTCGCGCGGGCGCTGCTGCGCTATATCAACCTCTTCCCCGTGGGGCTCATGGGGCTGTGGGGCGCGCTGGGGCATCTCGTATTCCCCGCGCAGGCCGCCGCCTCCATCGGCTGGGCGACCAGCCCGTTCCAGACCGAGGTGGGCCTCGCCAATCTCGGCATCGGCCTCGCGGGCGTCATCGCCGCCTTCTGGCGCGACTGGGGATTCCGCGCTGCCGTAGCGGTGATGACGGCCGGCTTCCTCGGCGGGGCGGGTCTCAACCACATCATCGAGATCGAAAAGACCGGCAATTTGGCCGCAGGCAATGCCGGCCCCATTCTCTACACGGACCTCCTCACGCCGCTTTTGCTCGTCATCCTCCTCGCCCTGACCTACCGATCCGACCGGGCCGTGCGCCCGTAGACGGTCATCACGGGAGCGCCTGGACGGGCATGGTGGACGAGGAAAGAAACCGCTTCTCCGCGCGCGCCGCGCGCTATGCCCGGGTGGGCGCCAATGTGGGCGGAGTCGCCGCGCGCATCGCCGGTGCCCGCCTCATGGGGCTCGATCGCGACGGCAACAATGCAGCCGCCCTCGCCTCTGCATTGGGTGGGCTGAAGGGCCCGCTGATGAAGGTGGCGCAGCTCATGGCCACCATCCCGGATGTGCTGCCGCCCGAATTTGCCGCCGAGCTGCAGAAGCTGCAGAGCGACGCCCCGCCCATGGGCTGGGCCTTCGTGCGCCGGCGCATGATGGCGGAGCTGGGCCGCGACTGGGAGCAGAAGTTCGCGAGCTTCGAGCACGCCCCCTCGGCCGCCGCCTCCCTCGGGCAGGTGCACAAGGCGGTGACGCTGGACGGCACCCGCGTCGCCTGCAAGCTCCAGTATCCGGACATGCAGGCCGCCGTGGAGGCGGACCTCGCCCAGCTTGACGTGCTCTTCTCCATCCACCGCCGCATGGACGGCGCCATCGACACCCGCGAAATCGCCCGGGAGATCGGCGAGCGGGTACGCGAGGAGCTGGATTATCGCCGCGAGGCGAAGCACGCCGCGCTCTATGCCCATATCCTGAAGGACGAGCCCAAGGTCCGCGTGCCGGGCGTCCATGCCGACCTCTCCACCGGCCGCCTCCTGACCATGGACTGGCTGGACGGCGAGAAGATCCTCGGCTTCACCGAGCATCCGCTGGCCGAACGCAATGAGTTGGCGCAGGCCATGTTCGCCGCCTGGTGGCAGCCCTTCTCGCGCTTCGGCGTGATCCATGGCGATCCCCACCTCGGCAACTACACCGTGTTCTCGGTGGACGGGCGGCCTTCCGGCATCAACCTCCTCGACTACGGCTGCATCCGCATCTTCCCGCCGGCCTTCGTGGCCGGCGTGGTGGACCTCTATCGCGGGCTGATGGCCGGAGACGACGCGCGCGTGGTCCACGCCTACGAGACGTGGGGCTTCAAGGGGCTGAAGCGCGAGCTGATCGATGTCTTGAACATCTGGGCCCGCTTCATCTACGGCCCGCTCATGGACGACCGGGTGCGTACCATTGCCGACGGCGTTTCGCCCGCCGCCTATGGCCGCAAGGAGGCCTTCACTGTCCACACCGCGCTGAAGCAGCTCGGCCCCGTGACCGTGCCGCGCGAGTTCGTGTTCATGGACCGCGCCGCCATCGGCCTCGGCGGGGTCTTCCTGCACCTGAAGGCGGAATTGAACTTCCACCGCCTGTTCGAGGATGCCATCGCCGACTTTTCCGAAGAGGGCGTCGCGGCGCGGCAGGCGGAGGGGCTCAAGGTGGCGGGGCTCGCTTAGAGGGCACCACCCTCGCGCCCCGGACGCATGCAGCGAAAGCGGAATGCGAGCCGGGGCCCAGCGCAAAAGACCGCTGCAGGCGCTTCCTGACCCGGCACCCTCAGGGCTTGCCCCGCTGCGCGGGATTCCTTGCGCTGGACCCCGGATCAGCGCTCCGGCTGCGCCGTCGCTTGTCCGGGGAACGCGTTCGTCGCGTTCACGCCTTTTCTCCCTCCTCCGCCGCCACCCGGCCGGAGAACAGCTCCGCCACGAAGCGCGTGTCGGGGTGGTGGCCGCACAAAGTGAGCGCCGCGATCAGGATCGGCACGCCGATGAAGGCGCCGGCGATGCCCCACAGGAAGGCGAAGAAGAACACCGCGAACAGCACCAGCACCGGCGACACCGCCAGCGCCTTGCCGGCGAGGCGCGGCTCCAGATAGCTCCCGGACAGGAACTGGATGATGTTGAGGCTCACGAACACGAACACCGCCATCTCCCAGCTCTCGAACTGGGCGAGGGCGAAGAGCGTGGGCAGCAGCGTCGCCACGAACGGGCCGATGAAGGGGATGTAGTTCAGCGCGAAGGCGATGGCGCCCCAGGCCAGCGCCAGCTCCAGCCCGGCGGTGAGGGTGAAGGCCCACACCACCGCGCCGGTGGCGATGCTCATGAGCGTGCGAACCGCCATGTAGGTCTGCATCTTGCGGGCGATGTCGGCGAGCGCCGGGGCGAGGAAGGGCGCGCGGCCGGAGCGAGAGAGCCGCAGTACCTGGCTCTTCATGGCGTCCACTTCGAGCAGGCCCAGCAGCACGTAGATGAAGGTGAAGACGAGGAAGCTCGCCATGCCCTGCAGCCGGCCGGAGAGATCCTGAAACAGGCGCAGCAGCCAGCGCACGTCGAAATGCTCGGCCCACAGGCCGGCGAGGACGAAGCCATGGCCCTCCAGCCAGACCGCCGCCTCGCCATAGAGGCGCTGGAAGCGGGAGGCGTTCTGGAACACCCAGGTGGCCACGTGGCTGAAGCCCCACACCACCACCGAGGACACCGCCCCCACCACCGCCAGCGTGATGAGGAGCGTGCCGAGTACGGCGAGCATCTTCGGCAGCTTCGCTTCCAGCCGCATCAGCAGCGGATGGACCACGGCGATGACCAACAGCGCGAAGGCCACCGGCGCCAGCAGCGCGTCCGTCACGTAGAGCGCCGCGAACACGACCACCGCCGCCGCCAGCCCCACCAATCCCCGCATCATCCCGCCTCCGGTTTCCCCGTGGCGATTACCTGAGGCGGAGCCGATTGGCGAGCCTCACGCGGACAAGATGCGCCGCATGGCCCGGAGCCCGAGGCCGGCGGCACCCGGCCCGTTCACCAGCGCGAACACCCCGTAGGGCGAGGGCGCGCCCGTGCCCTGCCACGCGAGGAAGCCCATCCAGGCCGTGAAGCCCGCCACCGCGCCATCCTTGGTGACGAGGGCGAGCGGGCCGGAGGCATCCGACACGTCGTGCATGATCCAGCCATAGGCGGTGCGCGGCGCCTTGCCACCCCCGCAGCGGGGCGCGTCGAAGATGTTGCCCTGCTGATACGCGAGGGCTGGATTCTCCACCCCACCGACGCCATGGCCCATGCTGGCCCTGAGGAAGGCCAGCATGTCATTGCCCGTGGAGACGATGCCGCCGGAGCCGATGCCGGCGAGCCCGGTGGGCGCGTAATCCGCGCGGGCCGGCAGGGGCTGCCACGCCTTGCGGTAGCCAACCGGCAGGCGCGGCTTCATCTGCGGACGGAAGATGCCGGTGGCGTTCATGCCCATGCCGGCGCCGTAGAACTTCAGCGCGCGGTCGTAGCGCTCCGCCGCCTCCGCCATGCTGCCCTGCCCGCCGCCGGAGCCCGCGAGCGCAAGCAGCGACCAGCTGAGGTTGGAATAGGCATAGCAGGCGCCGGGCGGCCCGGCCGGCTGAAGAGTGGAGAGATAGGGCAGGAGCGTGCGCCAATTGGCCATCACGCCGGGCGGATGCACGCCGCCCTGATTGTCCTGCGCGAGGCCGGACTGATAACGCGCCATGTCCGCAAGCGGGATGCGCGCGAGGCCCCGCGAGATGGCGCGGGGCGCGAGCCACGCGCCGAGGGTGCCCTTGAACGGGCCATGCGCCTCATAATGCAGGCAAGCGGTGAAGACCTTGGAGATGGAGCCGATGAGGAAGGGCGTGCCGCCGCCGAGCCGCAGGGGCCGCCCGCCGGGATGGGTGAGGTCCGGCGCCTGGGCGAGGAACAGCTGGCCGTTGCCGCGCGGGTTCACCACGCCCAGCACCACCGCGAGCCGCGCGCCATGCTGCGCGCGGGCGTTCGCCACCTCCGCGTCCGCCATCTGCTGGAGCGCCTCGAGCGGCAAGCGCGGATAGCCGGCGGCGAAGGCCGGGCGGGCGAACAGGCCCGCCGCCAGTGCCCCTTTCAGAAATCCGCGCCGGTCCATGATCGCCTTCTCCCTGCCCCGCAGAATGGCGCGAGGCGCGGCGGATGGCGAGACTGCGCGTGTATGCAATGCGTATCAGAACTGACGCATCTGCACAAAATTTCGCCCGTCAATGCCCAGCCGAGGCGCAGCCGTTCGGCGCGCGATTCCTGCAAGCCATTGAAATTGAACGAGCAGCCTCTTGGCACGCCCGTTGCTTTTATTCATGTCGAGTTGGTGGCTAGGGTTCCGGCATCCCCGCAGATGCGCTGGTCCGAGAGCTGCCACCGCGACGGGAGACATCCGGCGCGGGTGCACGGCGGGATAAAAGCCCGGGAGACCTCAGTGGCCAAGGAATTGGCGGCACTGGTCTCGCCAATTCCCAATTCGTCGAAGCGAAGGGGAATTAAATGCGCACTCCGGTTTCGTCCAAACTTCACCGTCTGAAATCCGCCCTCGCCGGGGCCTTCGGCCTTGCTGCCGTGGCGGGCCTCGCGCTCGGCGCCGACCCGGCCGAAGCTGCGCCGAAGAAGGAATTCAAGGTCGCCTGGTCGATCTATGTGGGCTGGATGCCCTGGGGCTATGCCAACGACACCGGCATCGTGAAGAAGTGGGCCGACAAGTACGGCATCAAGATCGATGTGGTGCAGTTCAACGATTATGTGGAGAGCATCAACCAGTACACGGCCGGCGCCTTCGACGCCCTCACCGTGACCAA
>JAEZMT010000451.1 GCA_023442085.1 Pseudomonadota bacterium
TGGACTTCGGCCGCGTCCGCCACGCGCGTCACGTTCGGGATGAGGCCATCGCGGGTACCGAAGGCGAAGTCGGTGTGCAGGTATTCGTCGCCATCAATGTTGATCTGGGTGGTGAGCTTGCGATAGCCCGGCGCGCTCACGAAGAAGTGGATGTGCGCCGGGCGCTCGGCGTGCCGCCCGAGGCTTTCAAACAGGAGGCGGCTCTGCGAGCCCGGCGGGCAGCCGTAACCGGCTGGCATGATGGTGCGGAAGCGATAGATTCCGTCCGCGTCGGTTTCGATCCGGCGGCGCAGGTTGAACGGCGCCTGGCTCGCATCGAAGTGGGAATAGTTGCCCTTGGTGTTGGCGTGCCAGACATCCACGATGGCTCCTGCCACCGGCTTTCCGTCCGAGCCCGTCACGCGGCCCTCCATGAACAGAACTTCGCCCGCGTCGGAGCCGTCGTCGAGCCGCGCCTCGCCCCTCTCGAGGGGCGCGCCTGCCACATAGAGCGGCCCCTCGATGGTGCGCTGGGTACCGCCCTCGATGCCGGCGAGACGCTCCGCCTCGTCAAGGCGCAGATCGAGGAAATGCTCCACCGCGAGGCCCGGCGCAATGAGGCCGAGTTCGTCCGACTTTCCGGCAGCGGCGAAGTAGGCGACGCCCGTCCAGAACTCGTCCATGGAAATGTCGAGATCGTCGATGGCGACCATGAGGTCGTGCGTCAGGCGATGGACGATCTCTTTGAGGCGCGGGTTGCCGCCTTCCGTCTCGCTGCCGGCGGCGCGTCGGGCGAGGGTGTCGATGATCTTGCGATCTATGATGTTGCTGGGCATGGGCCTCTCCTGGGTCTTTGTGTTGGAAGCGGGTGGGGTGCTTCAGCCCCTGTGGCCGGATGCGGCCACGCTGAGGGCGCGGCGCGGTCCGTCGCGGCGGAACCGCGCGATGCGGTCTTCATCGAGCGCGATGCCGAGACCCGGGCCTTTCGGCACCGTCAGCGCGAAGTCGCTGTAGTCGAGCGGCTCAGCGAGGATTTCCTCGGTGATGAGGAGCGGCCCGAACAGCTCGGTGCCGAAGGCGAGGCGCGGGAAAGTGGCGAACAGGTGGGCGGAGGCGATGGTGGAGACGGCGCCCTCCAGCATGGTTCCGCCGTAGATCGCGATCCCAGCCGCATCGGCGATGGCCGCCACCCGCGCCGCCGCGTCGAGGCCGCCCGACTGCTCGATCTTCACCGCGAACACGTCGGCGGCATGCAGGACGGCGAGATCGAAGGCCGAGGCCGGGCCCTGCAGGCTTTCGTCCGCCATCACCGGAACGACGCCGCGCGCGGTGAGGCGGGCGAGGGCGGCGACACTGGCCACGGGCTGTTCGACGAGGTCGCAGCCCGCGTCGGCGAGCGCCGCGAGGCCGAAATTCGCGTCGGTCTCGCTCCACGCCATGTTCACGTCCACCCGCACGCTGGCGCGATCGCCGAGCGCCGCCTTGATGGCGGCCACATGGGCCACATCCTGTCGCACGGGGTGACGGCCGATCTTCAGCTTGAAGACATTATGGCGCCGCCGCGCCAGCATCTCCTCTGCCTCGGCGATGTCGCGGGCGGTGTCGCCCGAAGCCAGTGTCCACGCCACCGGGAGGCGCTCGCGGACACGTCCCCCGAGAAGCTCCGACACCGGCAGCCCGACGCGCTGCCCTTGCGCATCCAGAAGGGCCGTCTCCACGGCGCTCTTGGCGAAATGATTGCCCTTCACCGTCTTGGAGAGGGTCTCCATGGTGGCGCGGATGCGCGTGGGATCGCAGATGCCCAGCACCGGCGCCATGTAGGTGTCGATGTGGAGCTTCATGCTTTCCGGGCTTTCCGGCCCGTAGGCCAGACCCGCAATGGTCGCCCCCTCACCGGTGCCGATGATTCCGTCCGACATATGCAGCCGCACCAGCATCAGCGTCTGCCCTTCCATGGTCGCCACCGAAAGGCGGTGCGGCCGGATGGTCGGCAGATCGACGAGGAAGGTCTCGATCTTGTCGATCGCTGGAGATTTTCGGGAGAGGGGCGCGAGTATCGTCATGGGCCCGACCCTCCACGTTCCTCAGGAGAAAATCCAAAACCATCTTGGTCGGGCACTATACCTTGACGCGAATACCGCGGTAGCTGCAGTATTTACCGTTTGCGCGACATCTTTCGCAAAGCAAAACGCCCACGCCTTTTTGGCGTGGCGGCGCCTGCCCGTGCGCGCCCCGGGGGCATCTCAGCCAGGGTATGGGGTCATACCATCTCGGTAATTGGCGGCGCGCTCTGGCTCCAGTCTAATTCCAAGGATAGCGGCACGGAGAGTCATTCCAGCATGCCGTACCTAATAACGACAAAATAATCGGGGATCCGCCAAATGAAGAAGGTTGCAAGATTTCTCGCAGGTGCAGGCATCGCTGCGGTGTTGTCGTCGCCGGCCTGCGCCGGATCGGAAATCCTGCCCGGCATCAGCACCGGTATTGCCCTCGGCGCGCCGCTTCCCGAAGGCATCTACTCCATCACCATTCCCACCTATGGCGAGCGCGATTCCACCCCGCAGCAGGACGTGTTCGGCCTCGACACCGCTTGGCTGATCTGGTCGACGCCCTACACCTTCTTCGGCGGCCGCATCATGCTCGATACGGTGACGCCCTATGTGAACGTCAATCTCAAGAACGGCCCGAGCTTCTCCGGCGCCGGCAACACCATCATAGACATGCAGGTTAAGTGGGACCTCGGCGGCGGCTTCTTCGGCGGCATCCAGGGCGGCGTCTACCTGCCGGTGAGTTCGGAGGTGGGGCGCAACGGCACGTCCTTCCAGGGCGTGGTCGCCTTCAGCTACCTCAAGGACGGCTGGAACCTTTCCTCCACCTTCATCTCCGGCACGGGGGTCGAAGGCATGGATGGCGGGCCTGCGTGGTTCAACGTCGATCTCACCGCCACCAAGACCTTCGGCAAATTCGAGATCGGCGCCATCGCCTTCGGCTCCACGGACCTGAGCTCGCCTTATCCCGGCTATGCCAGGCAGAGCCAGTTCGCTGTCGGCGCCCTGGTCGGTTACGACTTCGGGCCGATGAAGATCCAGCTGAAGTTGAGCCGCGACGTCTACGAGGACAATTATGGCGGCTACGACACGCGCGGCTGGGCCAACATCATCGTGCCCCTGTGGATGCCGACGCCCCCCACCGCCCGCGCTGCCCAATGAGGAATGCCTGCCGTCTGTGCCGAAAGGGCGGCTGCGCCTCGGCCGCGCGCGGCGCGAAGGCCGAACCCCAAGTCTTGAACCAACATAAATCTAGGGAGAAGTCGATGACGGAAACATTCCTGCAGAATGCCTGGTATTGCGCCGGCTGGGACAGCGATATCGGCATCGGCGCCAAGGATCTCGTTGTCCGCAGGATCGCGGGGCGCCCGATTCTCCTTTATCGCAAGCTCGATGGCGGCATCGTCGCCATGGAGGATCGCTGCCCCCACCGCTCCGCCCCGCTCTCACTCGGCCGCAAGGAGCAGGATTCCATCCGCTGCATGTATCACGGCATGCTGTTCGGACCCGACGGCAAGTGTTCTCACGTTCCCGGCATGGCGACGGTGCCGGACAATGCGCGTGTGCCCTCGCTGCCAGTGGTGGAGCGCGACAACTGGGTGTGGGTGTGGATGGGCGATCCTGCGAAGGCGGATGCCGACCTCATCTGCGAGGCCATCGGCCCCAGCAATCCGGACTGGATCCTCAAGACCAACAAGATCCAGATCAAGACCAATTACCGCCAGGAAATCCAGAACCTCGCCGATCTCAGCCATGTCTCTTGGGTCCAT
This sequence comes from Pseudomonadota bacterium, assembly GCA_023442085.1. Lineage (GTDB taxonomy): Bacteria > Pseudomonadota > Alphaproteobacteria > Rhizobiales > Xanthobacteraceae > Xanthobacter. The sequence continues at coordinate 3,797 of JAEZMT010000451.1, forward strand.
GAGATGACCTTTGGCGGCACCGAGGACTGGGGCTATATCAAGCCCAAGCACAATGTGACGCCGCGTGGCATCGAGACCCGATATTGCGTGCGTCAGGTGCCTGCGCCCGCCTTCGCCAAGCATCTCTTCCCCGAAGACGCCCGCTTCGACATCCAGGTGCATGTGCGCATGAGCGTGCCGTGCAACTTCATCCTGTCCTTCGCGGTCCACGAGGCGGGCGACGCCAAATCCGGTCCCACCAATGGCCGCCTGCTGCTGGATACGTTCTCCAGCCAGGCCGTGACGCCGCGTGATGATGATTCCATCGACTATTACTTCTCCTGGGGCACCAGCAAGGCCACCTATATTCCCGGCATCGTCGATCTGATGCACACGGCGAACATGGAGGCCTTCCTCGAGGACAAGCGCATCCTGGAAGGCCAGCGCGAGCGCATGCTCGAATTCCCCAACGCCCCGCTGGTGGACATTGTGCACGATGCTGGCCCCGGCCGCATGCTGTTCGTGCTGGACAAGCTGCTGCAGGAAGAGAATGAGGCGGCAGCGGCGCGGGAAGTGGCACAATGACAGCCGCCTGGTTCGATGTCCGGGTCGTCTCGCGCGCGCTCGCCGCGCGGGACATCCTGTCCCTCGTCCTCGAGGCCGCGGACGGAGGCACCCTGCCGCCGTTCGACGCCGGGGCGCATGTGGACCTTCAGCTGCCGAACGGCCTCGTCCGGCAGTATTCGCTGTGCAACGCGCCAGCGCAGCCGGAGCGCTACCAGCTCGGCATCCTGCTGGAGCCGAACGGGCGCGGCGGATCACTGAGCGCTCACCAAGACATTCGCGAAGGCGACACGGTGCGCATCAGCTCGCCGCGCAACCTCTTTCCGCTTGTGCCGGCCCCCCACGCGCTGCTGCTCGCGGGCGGCATCGGCATCACGCCGATCCTGTCCATGGCGGAGGATTTGAACGCGCGCGGCGCGCCCTTCGAGCTGCATTACTGCGTTCGCTCGCCGGATCGCGCCGCTTTCCGCGAGCGGCTCCAAGAGGCTCCGTTCGCCCCCGCCGTCAACATGCACTTCGATGACCTGCCGGAGACCATGCTGCTCCTTCCGGAGGTGCTGGCGACGCAACCCGTCGGCACGCACCTTTATGTGTGCGGTCCGGGCGGCTTCATCGATTTCGTCACATCCACCGCCTGCGCAGCCGGTTGGCCGGGGAGCCGCATCCACCTCGAACGTTTTGCCTCCGAAGTCCCCGCCGGCGACCGGCGGCCGTTCGAGATCGAGATCGCCGGCACGGGTCAAGTGATCGCGGTCAAGGCCGACCAGAGCGCGGCGGCGGCGCTTGCCGCGGCGGGCGTCTCCATTCCGCTCTCCTGCGAGCAGGGCATTTGCGGCACCTGCGCCATGGAAGTGCTCTCCGGCATTCCCGACCATCGGGACATGTACCTGTCGCAGGACGAGCGCGCCGCCAACGACTGCTTCACGCCCTGCTGCTCGCGCGCCCACACGCCGCGCCTCGTGGTCCGGCTCTAGCCTTTTCAAGAACGGGCTGATGCAGGCCGCGACACCGCAGTCGGCACGCCCAGAACAAGACGGGAGGTTCTCATGACGGTTCAGGCTCGTTACCTGCAGCGCACCTGGTACGTGGCGGCGCTCTCCACCGAGGTCGGCCCCGAGGCGCTGTTTCCGCGCAGGCTGCTCGGCACGTCGGTGGTGCTCTATCGCCGCGCCGACGGCAAGCCCGTGGCGCTGCACGACCGCTGCCCCCACCGGTTCGCCCCGCTGCACCTCGGCAAGCGGATCGGTGACGACGTGGCCTGCCTCTATCACGCGCTGCAGTTCGACTGCACGGGCCAGTGCACCAAGAATCCCCACGGCACCGGCCACATCCCCAAGGCGGCGCGCGTGCGCACCTTCCCCGTGGTGGAACGCTACGGCTTCATCTGGATCTGGATGACCGAGGAGGCGCCGGACCTCGATCTCTTGCCGGACTACTCGCCGCTCGACATCGGGCATCCCAATGCCGTCGGATATACCTACATGCATATGCCGGCCAATTACGAGCTCATCATCGACAATGTGATGGACCTCAGCCACATCGACCACGTGCATGGCGAGATCATCACGACCCGCGGCAAGCTGTCCCCTATCGTGCCGCAGATCCGCGAGACGCCGGCCAATATCTCGGCGCGCTGGGAATGGTCGCAGCAGCCGGCGATGATGATCTTCGCCAACTTCCTGCCCCGCCCCGCCGACGAAGCGCGGCACTATTTTGACATCACCTGGAGCGCACCAGCGAACATCCAGCTCTCTGTCGGCGCGGTACAGGACGGCAACAGCTTCGACGAGGCAGTCAGCCAATACGATCTCCACACCTGCACACCGGAGGACGAATTCTCCACCCACTACTTCTTCGCGACCCGCCGCAACCACGTGGTGGAGGATGCCGAATATAACCGGCTGAAGATCGAGGGCATGCATGCCGCCTTCGAGAACGAGGACGGGCCGGTGATCCGCGCGGTTCAGCAGGAGATGGGAACTGCGGATTTCTTCAGCCTTGATCCGGTTCTCATGTCTAATGACATCGCGGCGGTGAAGGTGCGCAAGCTCCTACAGAAGATGATCTCGGCCGAAGTCGCGCAGACCGCGAGTCTCAATGCCGCGGAATAGCGAAGCACGTTGCCACCATGCGAATCCGGGGCGCCAGACCAGCGCTCCGGATTTCGCCATCAGCCGGCGGCCTACTGTCTAATCATCCCGTAGGCTCACCGAGACTGCTCAGGCGCCCATCACGACTTTGCCGACGCCCGACTTGAGCGCATGCTCAAGACGCTCGTCCGGCGGCGTGATCTCGGTGACGAGGTCGCGAAGGTGCGCCTTGTTGCCCAGCGGCTCCAGCACCATCTCGCGCGGCTCCAGGCGGGCCGTGCAGGCATAATCCACCTTGCCGTCGACGATGATCATGCACTCCTTGCAGGTGTTGGCATTGATGCAGGAATGGCGGACGGACAGCGTGGAATCGAGGTTGGTGCGCACGAATCGCAGCCCGTCCAGAACGGACTGGCCGGGCGTGTAGGGCACCTCATAGGTCGAGGTGCGGCGCTCCTCACCGGCATGGCCGCGGCGGACGATCAGAGTGGCTGTCTCACGCATCAGGCGACCTCGCAGAGGGTACGGCCCTCGACCGGGGCGCGGCCGAGCACGATGTCATCCCCCGCCAGCTTCACCGTGTAGTGCAGCACGAAGGCGGGATCCATGGCGGGGTAATCGTCGCGCTGGTGGGCGCCGCGGCTCTCCTTGCGGAGGAGCGCGGAGCGCGTCACCGCCTCGGCGACGAGGAGCATGGTGCGCAGATCGAACCAGTCGAGGCGCGCCATGTTGTAAGGGCCGGGCGCGCCCGGCGGCAGCGTGCCGAGGCGCGTCTTGAGGTCCGTGATGGCGGCGAGCGCCTGGCGGAGACCTTCCTCGGTGCGGAACGGGCCGACGTTCACGGCCATGGTCTGCTGCAGGTCGGCGATGAGGCCGGCGTGGATCTCGCCGCCCGCCGGCGTCACCGCGGAGACGAGGTCGAGCGCGCCGGCCGGCAACGATGCGTCGGCATTGCCCGCAGCGCTCGCATGGAGCGCCGCAGAGCGGCCAGCGGTGCGGCCGAATACGAAGGCTTCGGTGATGGCATTGCCGGAGAGGCGGTTCGCGCCGTTGGCGCCGCCGTTCGCCTCGCCGCAGGAAAACAGGCCCGGCACGCTGGTGCGCATCTGGGCGTCCACCTTCACTCCGCCCATGTGGTAATGGGCGATGGGGGCCACCTCGATGGGCATCTGGGTGAGGTCGATGCCGTTGGCGGCGAGCCGGTCGATGACCGGTCCGAAGGAGGCCCGCAGCGTCTCCTCCGGGATGTGCTGGAACGACAGAAAGGCACCGCCCGCCGGGGAGCCGCGGCCGGCCTTCACCTCGGAGAGGATGGCGAAGGTGGCGCGGTCGCGCGTCACGTTATAGGTGCCGGCCTCCTCATTGCCGTAGTCGTTGACGAACTCGCGCATCTCGGCGTTGAGCAGGCGGCCGCCGAGCTTGTAGCGGAAGGGGTCCCACATGATGGGGTCCATGCCCACAAGGCGCGGTGCGAGGTGGCCGATGGGGAAGAACTGCACGAATTCCATGTCCGTCAGCTCCGCGCCCGCGCGAAGCGCAAGGGCGTATCCGTCGCCGCTCATGTTCGCGGAGGCGCTGTTGCGCTGGTATAGGCGCGTGAGGCCGCCGGTGGCGATCACGACGGCCTTGGCTTTCACCGCCACGGGCCGCCCGTCGGCCAGCGAAAAGCCCGTCGCGCCGGTGGCGACGCCGTCGGTCACGAGGATGTCGGTGATGTAGAGGTCGCCGATGCGGGTGACTTCCTTCTGGCGCAGCACGCGGCCGCGCAGGGTCTTGGCCACCGCCGGGCCGGTGGAGAGAAAGTCCACGTAGACGCAGCGCGGCCGGTCGTGGCCCGGCGCCAGCGCCTGGCGGATGGAGCCGTCGTCGTTGCGTGCCCAGCCAACCTTCCACGCGTCGAGCTGTAGGATGTCGCGGGGCCCCTCTTCGCACACCAGCTGGGCGAGGGAGACGTCGCAGAGCTCCCGTCCGGCGGCGAGCGTATCGGCGAGGTGATGCTCCCAGGAATCCGGCGTCTGGGAGCCGAGCGCCACCGCCACGGTCATCTGCGCCATGATGGTCGCGCCGCTGCGGCCGATGAGGCTGCGGTCGGCCA
>JAEZMT010000015.1 GCA_023442085.1 Pseudomonadota bacterium
ACCTGGAAGATGTCGCCCGCGCGGATGTAATCCTTCGCCTTCTCCACCATGGCGCAGAAGTCGTCCGCGCTGGTGTTGGAGACCTGCGAGACCTCGCCGTGGAAGGGCTCGGGCGCGGGGTGGGCGATGGCGCGGTCAAGGTCCGCCACCACCTGGTCGAGCCGCTCCAGCGCCGCCTCCCAAGCGGCACGGGGCGAGACGCTTTCCTTCGCCCGCACAGGGGTGACGGCGGTCAGCTCGTCCTTCACCGCATCGAACACCACCATGATGGTGGGGCGGATGAGCAGCGCCTCGGGCACGCCGATGGGATCGGGCTTGGCCGGGCCAAGCTTCTCCATCTGCCGCACCATGTCGTATCCGAGATAGCCGAACACGCCGGCCGCCATGGGCGGGGCGCCTTCTGGCAGCTCGATGGCCGATTCGGCCAGCAGCGTGCGCAGGGCCTTCAGCGGCGGCTCGGCGCAACGCACGAAGGCGGTTTTGTCCGCGTCCGGCGTGCGATTGATCTCGGCGAGATCGCCGGAGGCGCGGAATATGAGATCGGGCTTCATCCCGATCATGGAATAGCGCCCGCGCGCCTGCCCACCTTCGACGGATTCGAGCAGGAAAGCATTGGGCTGGTCGCCGGCGAGCTTGAGGAAGGCCGAGACCGGCGTCTCAAGATCGGCGACGAGGGTGGTGGAGACCACCTGTGCCTCGCCCCGCAGATAGCGCGAGGCGAAGAGGTCGAAGTCGGTGGGAGCGTTCACGGGCCGGCCTCAGTTCGCCGGGCTGCCGCCGACCGCCTGGGCGAACAGGCGCTCGTTGATCTTCACGCCCAGCTCCTTCTGGATGGCCCCGAGGTACTGCACCAGCACGTCGTTCTCCAGCTGGCGCGACAGTTCCTGGCTGATGCGACTGGTGTCGGGCATCTGCTGGGGAATCTCCACCTTGGTCACCTGAAACACGATGCGGTCCGGCTCGGGCGACCCGAGGGCGATGCCGAAGCCGCCGTCCTTCACGTCGAACACGGAGACCACGCTCTCGGCGCTGAACGGCCCCTCGGCGCGGCCGCGGTGCAGGCCTTCGGCGATCTGGAGCGGGATGTCGTCCTCCGCCGAGACCTGGGCGAGTGGCGTGCCGGCCTTGGCCTTGTCGAGCAGCTCCTTGGCCTTGGCCTCCACCGCCTTCTCGGTCTCCGCCTCAGTGTAGCGGGCGGTCACGGCCTCCTTGGCCTCCTCAAACGTGCGGTCGCGGGCGGGTGTGATGGCGGCGGTCTCGTACCACACGAAGCCGCCGCCCTGCGGCAGCTGCACCGTGTCCGTCTCCACGCCCGGCTGGGCGGCGAAGGCGCCGGAGATCACGTCCGCACCGCCGGGCACGTCCACGGCGGCGCCGGCCGGATCGCGGCCGGAGCGGTCCACGTCGTAGCTCGCGAGCTTGAGGCCGAGCTTCTGCGCGGTCTCCGCGAGCGTGGCGCCGGAGGCGCGCTCGTCCTCCACCTTGTCGTGCATGTCGAGGATGATCCGCTTGGCGCGGTCCAGCTGCAGCTCGGCGACGACCTGGGGCTTCACCAGCTCGAACGGCTGGAAGGCGCCGGGCACGATCTTGGTGACATGCACCAGCGCCGTGCCGAAGCGGCCCTCCACCGGGGCGCTCACCGCGCCGTCGGCGAGGGAGAAGGCGGCATCGGCGATCTTCGGATCAAGGATGGCCGACTTGGCGACGAGGCCGAGGTCGGTGTCCTTGGGCGTCAGGCCGCGGGCTGCGGCGATGTCGGCGAAGGTCGCGCCGGCCTTGATCTTCTCCTCGGCGGCCGTGGCATCGGCGGCATTGGTGAAGACAATCTGCTGCACCTCGCGCATCTCCGGCTTGCCGAAGCGGGCGATGGTGCGGTCGTACTCGGCCTTGGCCTCCTCGTCGGTCACGGTGATTCCGGCCGACAGGGTGGCCGGGGTGAGCGCGAGCACGCTGATCTTGCGGTATTCGGGCGCGCGGAAGGTCAGCTTGTGCGCATCGAAATAGGTGCGCAGCGCCTCCTCGGTCGGCGCAGGCGGTGTGCCGGCGGCGGCGGGCGTCACGCGGATGTAGGAGGCGGTGCGGGTCTCGCCCTCGAAGCGGTTCACCGCCTCCAGCAGCACCTGGGGCACGGAAACACCGGCACCGAGCGACTGCAACAGCTGGTCCCGCACCTGCCGCTGCTTCTCGCTGGCGACGTAGCGCTGCTCCGTCAGGCCGTTGGAGCGCAGCAACTGCTGGAAATAGGCAGGATCGAACGACTTGGCGCCGGGCGCGCGGAAGTTCGGATTCTCAGCGATTTCCTTGGCGATCTGCGCGTCGGAGACGGCGAGGGACAGGCGGGCGGCTTCGGCGTCCAGCGTCGCGTCGGCGATCATCTGGTTCAGCACCTGGCGGTCGAGCCCGAAGGCGCGGGCCTGTTCGGGCGTGATCGCGCGGCCGGCCTGACGGCTGATGCGCTGGAGCTGGTCGAGATACTCCTGGCGGAACACCTGGGCCGAAATCTCCGTGCCGCCGACGCTCGCGACAGATGACGCGCCCATGCCGCGGAACACGTCGGCGATGCCCCACACCACGAAGCTGAGGGTGAGCACGACGAGGAAAATCTTGGCGACCCAGCCGGAGGCGCCCTTGCGGAGTGTCTGAAGGACCATCGCTCATTCGTTCAAAGAGCGCCGGAGGCCCCGGCGCGGAAGCGGCGCATCATAGGGAGGGGGAGGGGGCCTCGCAACGGCGCATGGTCGCACCCCTTTCCAGCGGGCGCGCCGCTCTGGTAGGTGAGGCCCCTACGTGAGCCCTGCTGCTGTTTCAAACCCCGGAGGAACCGACATGACGGCCGAGCGCCGCCCGCTGATCGCAGGCAACTGGAAGATGAACGGCCTGCGTGCAGCCAAGTCCGAATTGCGGGCTGTGGCGGCCGGCCTTGCCGGTATTTCCGCGGAAACCATGATCTGCCCGCCCTTCACGCTCATCGGCGCGTTCGCCTCCGATGTCGCGGGCACGCAGCTGATGATCGGCGGTCAGGACTGCCATCCGGCAGAGTGCGGCGCCCATACCGGCGACATCTCCGCCGAGATGCTGCGCGATGCCGGGGCCGTGGCGGTGATTCTCGGCCATTCCGAGCGCCGCATCGACCATCAGGAAGGCGATGCCATCATCAAGGCCAAGGTGAAGGCGGCGTGGCGGGCGGGCCTGCTGCCCGTCGTCTGCGTCGGCGAGACGCTGGTGGAGCGCGACGCCGGCGAGGCCTGCGCCGTGGTGACGCGGCAAGTGCGCCAGTCGGTGCCGGAGGGCGCGACGGCGGCCAACCTCGTCATCGCCTACGAACCCATCTGGGCCATCGGCACCGGCCGCACCCCCACGACCGACGACGTGGCCGAGGTTCACGGTGCCATCCGCCACATCCTCGGCGAGCGTTTCGGCGCGGAGGCGAACGGCATCCGCATCCTCTACGGCGGCTCGGTGAAGCCGGACAACGCCGCCGCCCTCCTCGCCGTCACGGACGTGGACGGCGCGCTGGTGGGCGGCGCGAGTCTCAAGGCCGCGGATTTCCTCGCCATCGCGCGGGCGGCGGGCTGACAGCGGCGAATCCGCCCGCGACCAGCCGCCATCCCCGGCCCCCACTGGCCAAAGCGGGGGCGATGACCCTATATGCGCCGAGCGGACGGGCCTTTGGGCCCGGCCGTTCGCCTGCTTTGGAGGTCCCCTCATGTCCGGCATCATCAGGTCCAGCGACGGCCTCGACGAGCGGCGCCGCCGC
>JAEZMT010000085.1 GCA_023442085.1 Pseudomonadota bacterium
CGCGCATGAACGGCTCGGCGACCTGCCGCACATCGAGCCGCCCCAGGACCTGCCCCGCGAGTTCAAAGACCTTCAGCGTGCAGTCATAGGTGCCGCCCGGCAACGCCCGCACGAAGCCGGCGGCGACAAGCGTCTGAAGCGTGCGGTGCGCGTTGCTCTTGGTCATGTCGAGCTCGCGCGCGAGCTCGCTGACGCCTCCGGGCGCGGATCGTCCGGCCAGATGCTCCAGAACGCGCAGTCCCTTGAGAAGTGTACGGTCCACTGTATCACTATTCAGTACGGAGTATTAAAGGGCGTAACTACCTTCCCACGAGAGGTCAAGCTGGGCAGGTCCCGCTCAACCGCGGCCGGCCGGATCAGGCCGTCTTCTGTCTGGCGGAGGCCAGAACGTGAGCGCGATAGGCGACGATGCGCGCCTTGAGGCCGTCACGGGCGGCGGAGCGGCAAAGGTCCGCCAGCTCCGCATCGGCATGCCCCACCTTGGTGGCTCCGCGCAGGGCGGCCACTGTCTGCGGGTCGAGGCGCTTTGCCTCTCGCGCGAGGGTGGCGAGCGCGGCATCGATGCCATCCTCCGCGATCTGCTCCGTCACGAGACCGATGGACTGGGCGCGAGCCGTGTCGACCGCATCCCCGCGCAACAGGATGCTGCGGGCACGGTCGCGACCGATGCGGCTGGCAAGGCGGGCGGTACCGAGCACCAGTCCGAAGCCGGAGCCGGGAAACGCGAAACGGGGCGTCTCTACCGCTATGCGATGATCACAGGCCGCGAAGAGATCGGCGCCCGCCCCGAACACGCTGCCACGCCCGAGCGCCACGGTCACGACCGGCGCATCGAACACCTTGCGCAGAAAGCCTTCGATGGTCACGAAACGCAGCAGCAGGTCGCCGTCGCTCTCGCTGTCGAGATCGGACAAGTCGAAGCCGGTGCAGAAATGGCGCCCCGCACCCTCGAACACGACCAGCCGCGCGCCCTGCGCGACGGCGGCATCGAAGGCGTGATCAAGGTCGCGTACCGCGGCCCCGCTGAGGGCATTGCCCTTCTCCGGCCGGCTCAGAACGATGCGACAGATGGCGTCGTCGAGAGACCAGGTCAGAGTGGCGTCAGCCATGATGGTTTTCCTTCGTCGGCAATCAGAATGCTCTCTCGCGCACAACCGAGCGCAAGACACTATATAGAATACTGTTCTAAATAATAAAACAAGGTGCAGTCTTGGGCATGCCCACGGTCCGAATCCCCGCGGCCGACCACGCTGGCTGCCTCAAGCGGCACGCACAGGGCTCAAGCCCCCAAGACCTGAAGGAGCGCTAACGAGCCATGAGACAGGCAGGCGACCTATCCCTTTTCTCGCCTTCACAAAAACGCGGCGGCGCTATGATGAAAATGAAGGCACCGATGCCTATAGGCAGGGGCTTAGCGCGAGCCTGCGAGCAGCACGGCACTCGTTTCACAGACGGTCGATCTTGAAACTCCTGAGCCTGATTTTCGCGCAGGCTTAGCCCTTGCTCACCGCCGCACCCTGGCCTATCGTACTGACATGTGAATTAATGTTCTAAATAATAGAACAAAATCCAGAGGAAGACGAGTTGATGGCCATTCTGCGCATCACCCGCCGGGGCGAGCAGGCAGACGGGTTGCCACAAGGCGAACCATGCTCCGGCATGGCCGAGCCTTCGGGGCTTTCGGTGGTTTTCCGGCTTGAGGGCGACGCGCGATGAGCGCCGGCGTCTCGCTGCAATACATCGTCCGCCGGGTGCTTTATGCGATCCCGGTGGTCTTCGGCGTCATCATCCTCGCCTTCCTGCTGCTGCAACTTGCGCCTGGCGACCTCGCGACTGTCCTCGCCGGCGATTCCGGAGGCGCGCCGCCCGGCTATATTGATGAATTGCGGAGCCGTTACGGACTAGACCAGCCCGTCCTCGTGCAGCTGGCGCTCTATATCAAAAACGTCGCCATGTTCGACCTCGGCTTTTCCTTCCGTCACAACATGCCGGTTCTTGATCTGCTCATGTCGCGGATCGGCCCGACCTTTCTCCTGATGGGCACCGCCCTCGTGATGTCGGTTGCGCTCGGCGTGCTGGCCGGCGTGGTGGCGGCGCTCAATGTCCGCACCTGGAAGGACCATCTGATTTCCGTGGCCGCGACGCTCGTCTACGCCATTCCGCTGTTCTGGGTCGGCCTGATGCTGATCCTCATCTTCTCGATCAAGCTCGATCTCCTGCCCACGTCGGGGATGGAGGACGTCGCCGCATTTTATGAGGGCTTCGATCGGGTGAAGGACATCGCCTGGCACCTGATCTTGCCCGCCTGCACGCTCGCCTTGTTCTACACGGCGCTCTACGCCCGACTGATGCGCGCGAGCATGCTTGAGCAATACGGCATGGAGTACGTCACGACCGCGCGCGCGAAGGGCCTGACAGAGCGCCGGATCGGCGTCGGCCACGTCCTGCGCAACGCCCTGTTGCCTGTGGTCACCATGGTGGGTGTGCAGGCCGGCGCCCTTCTCGGCGGCTCCATCGTGGTGGAGAGCATCTTCGCCTGGCCCGGCCTCGGGATGCTGGCCTTCGAGGCGCTGCAGTCCCGTGATTACAATCTTCTGCTCGGCATTCTGTTCGTCTCTGCCGTCATGGTGGTGGTGGTCAATCTGATCGTCGATATCCTCTACGGGGTGCTCGATCCGCGGATCGAGGTGGCGAAATGAGACAGTCGTTTCGTGCGCGTTTCCTTGGCGATCCCCGTGTCCAGTTCAGCCTGCTGTGGCTGGCGGTGGTCGTCCTCTGCGCCGCCTTCGCCCAGGTACTGGCGCCGCTCGATCCCTTCGCCATCACCGGCAAGCCGTTCACGCCGCCATTTCACGGGAGCGTATTCGGCACCGACGCCCTTGGCCGCGACATCCTGGCCGGGCTGATCTACGGCTCGCGCGCCACCCTCCTCGTCGCCCTCATCGCCACCGCCTGCGCCCTCCTGATCGGCACCACGGTGGGTGCGCTGGCCGGCTTTCACGAAGGGATGGTCGGCAATGTGCTGATGCGAGTCACCGAACTGTTCCAGACGGTGCCGACCTTCGTCTTCGCCATCGTCCTCGTGGCGCTGCTGTCGCCCTCGCTCGCGAGCCTGTCCTTCTCCATCGCGGTGGTGAGCTGGCCGCCCATCGCGCGCATCGTGCGGGCCGAGGTGCTGACGCTCAAGACCCGCGACTACATCAGCGCGGCGCGGACGCTGGGCCGCTCCAATTCCGGAATCCTCTGGAAGGAGATCCTGCCCAACATCCTGTCGCCGCTGATCGTCACGGGGTCTCTGCTGATCGCGACGGCCATCCTCATCGAGAGCGCGCTGGCCTTCCTGGGCCTCGGAGCGCCCAACGTCATGAGCTGGGGCTTCATGGTCGGAGCCGGCCGCAGCTTCATGCGCGATGCCTGGTGGGTCGTGACCATTCCCGGCATCGCCATCCTGCTCACGGTGCTGTCGATCAACCTCATCGGAGAGGGACTGAACGACGCGCTGAATCCGAGGCTGGAGGCATGACCCTGAAGCCCGTGCTGCAAATCGAAGAGCTGAGGGTCGGACTTGGCCCCGGCGCCGACAGGCCCTTCGCGGTGGATGGAATCTCGCTTCAGGTCCAGCCTGGCGAGGTGGTCTGTGTCGTCGGCGAATCCGGGTCCGGCAAGTCGATGATGGCGAAATCCATCCTTCGCCTCCTGTCACAACGGCTGTCCGAGCGCAGCAGCGGCCGCATCCTGTTCGAGGATCAGGACCTGCTCGCGGCGCCCGAGGAGACCATGCGTCGCGTGCGGGGCAACCGGATCGCGATGGTTTTCCAGGAGCCGATGGTCGCGCTCAATCCGCTGCACCGGGTGGGCCGGCAGGTGGAGGAAATTCTTGAGGTTCACACCGACATGTCGCGGCGGGAGCGCGCGGCACGGGCCGTGGCTCTGTTCGAGGATGTGCGGCTGCCCAACCCGGCCCTCATCGCGCAGCGCTACCCTCATCAGCTTTCGGGCGGACAGCGCCAGCGGGTGATGATCGCCATGGCACTCGCCCTGGAGCCGGCGCTCATCATCGCCGACGAACCGACCACGGCGCTCGACGTGACCACCCAGGCGCAAATTCTCAAGCTCCTCCGGGATCTCCAGCGCCAGCACGGCACGGCGGTGCTCTTCATCACCCACGACTTCGGCGTGGTGGCGGAGATTGCGGACCGGGTGGTCGTCATGCACCACGGCCGGATCGTCGAGCAGGGCGCCGCAGCGCAGGTGCTGACCGCGCCGCGCGAGGACTACACCCGCAAGCTGCTCGCGGCGGTGCCGAGCCTTGCGCCGAAATGCGCCGGCGCCGTGGACGCGGCGGACAAGGCTCAGGCGCAGCCGATCCTGGCCGTGCAAGGGCTCATCAAGACCTATGGCGGTGGGGTCGGGCTGTTCGGCAAACCCAAGCCGGGCGTCCAGGCCGTGCGCTCGGTGGACTTCTCCATTCCGCGCGGCGGCACCGTTGCGCTCGTCGGCGAATCCGGGTCCGGCAAATCCACGGTGGCCCGCTGCATCATGGGGCTGGAGCAGCCGGATGCCGGCCGCATCATGCTGGACGAGACCGATCTGGCCTCCCTCCGCCCGCGGGCGTGGGGGCCGGTCCGGCGCGAGGTGCAGATGATCTTCCAGGATCCATTCGCCTCCCTCAATCCACGGATGAAGGTGGTGGACATCGTGGGGCTCGGCCCGCGCCTCGCCGGCGTCTCCGCGGAGGAGGCGCGGGCCACCGCCGAGGAGCTGATGGAGCTGGTGGGATTGCGGCGCGACGCCGTCGACCGCTATCCCCACGCCTTCTCCGGCGGCCAGCGCCAGCGCATCGGCATCGCCCGCGCTCTGGCGATGAAACCGAAGCTCATCGTTGCCGACGAGCCGGTATCAGCGCTCGATGTCTCGGTGCAGCGCCAGGTTCTCGACCTGCTCGCCGAGCTGCGTCGGTCCCTGTCCCTGTCGATCCTGTTCATCACCCATGACCTTCGCGTCGCGGCCGATGTCTGCGAGGACATCGTCGTCATGTGCCGGGGCGAGGTCGTCGAGCGGGGCGCCACGGAACAGGTCTTCCGCGCGCCCGCCCACCCCTACACCCGCAGCCTGCTCGACAGCGTGCCCGGACGATCCAGCGTCCTCGGCATGGCCTGAGGCTGTCCGTCCACCGCTTCCGCCGATCAACACAAGAGGGGAACCATGAAGAAGATCATTCTGGGAGCGGCAGGCATCATCGCCGCCGTGCTGGCCTCACCGAACGCCCAGGCGCAGCAGCGGGGCGGGACGCTGGTGATGGTCACCGAACCCGAACAGGCCACCCTCGCCTCCTACATGAGCACGTCGGCCTCGACCCAGCAGATCACCAGCAAGATCTTCGACGGCCTTCTGGAATACGGGCCGGACCTGAAGCCCCGTCCGAGCCTTGCCAAAAGCTGGGAAGTGAGCCCGGACGGCCTCACGATCACCTTCAAGCTTCAGGATGGCGTGACCTTCCACGACGGCCAGCCCCTGACCTCCGAGGACGTGCGGTTTTCGATCATGGATGTGCTGAAGGTGGTCAATCCGCGCGGCATGAGCACGTTCCGGACCGTGAAGGCCGTGGAGACGCCGGACGCGCAGACCGTGGTGATGCGCCTCGATGCGCCCTCGCCTGCCCTCCTCATGGCGCTGAGCAGCTCCGAGTCGCCCATCATCCCGAAGCACATCTACGGTACGGGCGACCTGCGCAGCCATCCGCGCGCCAATGAGCCCATCGGCTCCGGCCCGTTCAAGTTCGTGGAATGGCGGAAGGGGCAGTTCGTCCGCCTCGACCGCAATCCCAACTACTGGAAGCCCGGCCGCCCCTATCTCGACCGCATCGTCATCCGCACCATCTCCGACCCCGGCACGCGGACCGCGGCGATCGAGAAGGGTGAGGTGCAGATGGCGGGCACGGCGGCGGTTCCGCTCGGCGACTACAAGCGCCTTCTCGCCAACCCGAGCCTCGAGGTGACCACCCGCTCGCACGAGCTGATCTCGCCGGTTTCTGAGATCATGTTCAACATGAAGCGCAAGCCGTTCGACGATGTGCGGGTCCGCAAGGCGATCGCCTACGCGCTCGACCGCCAGTTCATCCTCGACACCATCTGGTTCGGCGCCGGCAAGGTCGCGACCGGGCCGATCAGCTCCAACTTCGCCCCGTCGGGCCTCTATTCGGACGCCGTGGAAATCTACCAGCAGCCCGACGGCGTCGAGCGCGCCAACAAGCTGCTGGACGAAGCCGGCTATCCCCGCAAGGAGGACGGCATCCGCTTCACCATCACCCACGACGTGATGCCCTATGGCAGCACCTGGGCGCAGCTCGGCGAATATGTGGTCCAGGCGCTTGGCAAGGTCGGCATCAAGGTAGTGCTGCGGCAGGAGGACCAGCCGCGCTGGCTGAAACGCATTTTCACCGACTACGACTTCGACACCTCCTCCACCTATGCCTTCAACCTGGCCGATCCGGTGATCGGTGTTCAACGCTTCATCGATTCCGCTTCCATCAAGCCGGGCACAGTGTTCGTGAACGCGACCCGGTTCAGCAATCCGCGCGTGGATGAGCTTCTGCGACTGGCAGCGACCGAGAACGACCAGACGAAGCGCGGCGCATACTATGCCGAAGTGCAGAAGATCGTCGCGGAAGAGGTTCCGAGTGCCTACCTGCTCGAATTGAACTTTCCGGTCGCGATCAACAAGCAGTTCGTGGACGTGCTGACGACCCCGCTCGGCACCTACGGCAATTTCGACTCCGCCTGGAAGAAATAGCCGCTCGCGACAGGCGCCCGCCTGCATCCGGGACGCCTTGAGCCGCAATTGCGCGGCCGCCGGGAGCACATCTTCCGGCGGCCATCCTTCATCAACGCCTATCGAACCCCGCCGGGCCGAGCCCGCGCCGCAGGGACGGGACGGAGACACTCGGCGATGGACGCTGACGGGATGACGGACAACACGCGCGTTCTTGGCACGCATTGGGGAACCTATGTGGCCGGGCGTGGCGTTGCCGAGGGGCTGCCGTTGCGGCCCTTCGGACTCGATCCGGATCCCTCGCCCATCGGCTTCGACCTGCCCGCCGCGCGGCAGGCGCCCGCGCGCATCCTGCGCCCCAGCGTCCGTCGCTCCGTCCTTGAGGGCCGTGCGGACCACCGGGACTTGCGAGGTGCCGAGCCGTTCGTCGAGGTGGACTGGGACACCGCGCTCGATCTCGTGGCCCGCGAGATCGACCGGGTGCGGGGGCAGCACGGCAATTCGGCCATCTACGGCGGCTCCTACGGCTGGGCCAGCGCCGGCCGTTTCCACCACGCACAGAGCCAGATCCACCGCTTTCTCAACTGCGCGGGCGGATATACCCGCTCGGTGCAGAACTACAGCTTCGCGGCGGGAGCCGTGATGCTGCCGCATGTCATCGGGTCCGTGGAAGGGCTCGCGCACAGGCATACGACCTGGCAGTCGATCCGGGGCGGCAGTTCGCTCGTCGTCCTATTCGGCGGCCTTCCCATCAGAAACGGACAGGTGGATTCAGGCGGCATCGTCCGGCACCGCCTGCGCGACGAGATCCAGGCCTGCAAGGCCTCGGGCACGCGGTTCGTGCTGGTCTCGCCCATCCGCCAGGATGCCGATCCGGCGATGGAGGCCGAGTGGCTGGCCCTGCGCCCGGCGACCGACGTCGCTCTGATGCTTGGGCTTGCCCACGTCCTGATCACCGAAGGGCTTCACGACGAAGCCTTCCTCGCACGCTGCACCGTGGGATTTGACCGCCTCCGGGCCTATGTCCTCGGCGAAAGCGATGGTTGCCCGAAGACACCGGAATGGGCGAGCGCCATCACGCAGATCGATGCCGACGCCATCCGCGCCTTGGCCCGCGACATGGCCGCCAACCAGACCTTC
The DNA here is from genome assembly GCA_023442085.1 of Pseudomonadota bacterium. GTDB lineage: Bacteria > Pseudomonadota > Alphaproteobacteria > Rhizobiales > Xanthobacteraceae > Xanthobacter. The sequence goes on from JAEZMT010000085.1 coordinate 7,912, forward strand.
ATCATGGTGACCTGGTCGCTTCAGCGCGCCCGCCATGGTGAGCAGCCGATCTGGATGGCCGTGGCCCTCGCGGCTCTTCTCGGCGGCATCGGGCTCCCCGGCCGGGGCGTCGCCTTCGGCCATGGGTCCATGGGCAACATCGGGTACGACGACATCGGCCTGTCCTGGCCGTCGGTTCCCCAGGGCGAGAACCCGGTGACGGACTTCATCCCCGTCGCCCGTATCGCCGACATGCTGCTCCATCCCGGAGAGCCGTTCGACTACGACGGCCAACGCCTTCGCTATCCGGACATCCGGCTGGTCTACTGGGCGGGCGGCAACCCGTTCCATCACCACCAGCAGCTCAACCGGCTCATCGAGGCCTGGCGGCGGCCGGAACTCGCCGTCATCCACGAGGCCTGGTGGAACGCCACCGCACGGCATGCCGACGTGGTGCTGCCAGTCACGACCTTCATGGAGCGCGACGATATCGTTGCCTCGGGTCGCTCCGGCGAGTTGATCGCTTCCCGGCGCGTGTGCGAGCCTCCGGGCGAATGCCGGGACGACTTCGCCATCTTCGCCGGCCTCGCCGCGCGCCTCGGCTTCGAAGAACGCTTCACGGACGGCCGGGACGCGAAAGGCTGGATCTCTTGGCTCTACGAGGATGTGGCGACCCGCGCGGCGGCCGGCGGGCGGCCCCTGCCGGATTTCGAGCGCTTCTGGTCCGACGGATTTGCCGAACTGGCGCCGCTCGATCCGCCCCGGCCCGAATTCATGTCCCGCTTCTTCGCTGATCCGCTGGCGCATCCGCTCAGGACGCCATCGGGCAAGATCGAGCTGTTCTCTGAGACCGTGGCGGGCTTCAACTATGACGATTGCCCCGGCCACCCGAGTTGGATCGCGCCGCAGGAGTGGCTCGGGGCGCCGCTGAGCCGGCGCTTTCCCCTGCACATGCTGTCCAACCAGCCGAGCGACAAGCTGCACAGCCAGTGGGACCATGCTGCCCTTTCCCGGAGCGGCAAGGTCGCGGATCGCCAGCGCATGCGGATGAACCCGGCCGATGCGGCCGCGCGGGGGTTGAAGTCCGGCGACGTCGCGCGCGCCTTCAACGACCGCGGCGCGGTCCTTGCCGGCGTTGAGCTGAGCGCGGATCTCCGTCCGGGCGTCATCGAGCTGCCCACGGGCAGCTGGTTCGATCCCCTCGTTCCGGGCGAGATCGGCAGCCTCGACAAGCATGGCAACCCCAACGTCCTGACGCAGGATGACGGCACCTCCCGGCTGGCCCAGGGGCCTGCGCCCAACACCTGTCTCGTCGAGGTGGAGGCATTCGCGGGCGATGTTCCGCCCGTGACCTGCTTCGTTCCGCCGCCGTTCGAGCCACGCCGCCCCTAACGCAATCCCCCGATCACGAAAGCCGCGAGGCGGCCCGTCAAAAAGCACCCGAGGCGAAAAGCTGGAATGAGCGCGCTGAAAACAAGAGTGGGCGTCGATATCGGCGGCACCTTCACCGACATCGCCCTGGAGCATGCCGGTGGCCTTGCGACCTGCAAGGTGCTGACGAACTACAGCCAGCCCGAACAGGCGATCCTGGACGGCATCGTGAAGGCCGCCCATCAGGCCGGTGTTTCGCTTGAGGACATCGGGCAGGTGATCCACGGCACCACGCTCGTCACCAACGCGCTGATCGAGCGGCGCGGCGCCCGGCTCGCCTTCATCACCACCGAAGGCTTCCGCGACGTGGTGGAGATGCGCTCGGAGAACCGCTTCGAACAGTATGACCTGAACCTCAGGCTCCCTGCGCCCCTCGTCCCGCGGCAGGACCGGTTCACCCTCAACGAGCGGGTGGCGGCGGACGGCAGCATCCTCCTGCCCCTCGATCCCGCCGACGTCGCGGCGATGGTCGAGACCATCGTTGGCAAGGGGTATGAGGCCGTCGCCATCGGCTTCATCCATGCGTATGCCAACGGCGCGCACGAACGGCAGCTCGCCGACGCCCTGCGCGCCGCCCAGCCGGACCTCTCGATCTCCCTCTCCTCCGTCATCTCGCCGCAGATGCGCGAGTTCGAGCGGTTCAACACGGTCATCGCCAATGCCTATGTGCAGCCGCAGGTGGCCGCCTATCTCAACCGGCTTGTGGCCCGCCTGCGCGAGGAGGGCATCACCGCGTCCGTCTTCATGATGCATTCGGGAGGCGGCCTCATCAGCGTGGAGACGGCGGCCGCGCAGCCGGTGCGCCTGCTGGAGTCCGGACCTGCCGGAGGCGCGATCTTCGCGGCGGAATTCGCCCGCGCGCACGGGCTGGACACGGTGGTCTCCTTCGACATGGGCGGCACCACCGCGAAGATCTGCCTGATCGAGGAGGGCACCCCCAAGACCGCCAACAGTTTCGAGGTGGCGCGCACCTACCGGTTCAAGAAGGGCTCCGGCATGCCGGTCTCCACCCCCGTCGTGGAGATGGTGGAGATCGGTGCCGGCGGCGGCTCGATCGCCTCCGTCGACGCCATGGGGCGGATTCAGGTGGGTCCGCGCTCTGCCGCCTCGGAGCCCGGGCCCGCGTGCTACCAGCGCGGCGGCGTGGAGCCGACCGTCACGGATGCGAACCTGCTTCTGGGCCGCCTGGACCCCGACAATTTCGCCGGCGGCGACATCCCCCTTTCGGTGGCCGATGCTGAACGGGCGATGGCTGCGCGGCTCGGCGCGGCAACCGGCCTTGCGCCCCCCGACGCGGCGTTCGGCGTCACCGAGATGGTCGACGAGAACATGGCGAACGCGGCGCGGGCGCACGCGGTGGAGAACGGCCGCGACATTGCTGCCTTCACGATGATCGCCTTCGGCGGGGGCGCGCCGCTGCATGCCTGCCGGCAGTGCGAGAAGCTCGGCATCGATACGCTGCTCATTCCGCCGGGCGCGGGGGTAGGCTCGGCCATCGGCTTCCTGCGGGCGCCGTTCAGCTATGAGGCGAGCCGAGGCCTGTTCCAGCGCCTCGACGACTTCGACGAAACCATAGTGAACGCCGTTCTGCGCCAGCTTGAGGCGGAGGCGCGCGCCTTCGTGGTCGCGGGGGCCGGTGACGCGCCGACGCAGAACCGCCTCACCGCCTTCATGCGCTACGCCGGCCAGGGCTGGGAAATTCCCGTCATCCTGCCGTTCCGGACGTTCTCCCCGGCCGATCGCGACATGATCCGCGGTGCCTTCGAGACCACCTATCGCAAGCTCTTCGGCAGGACCATCGACGGGCTGGCCATCGAGATCACCAACTGGTCGCTCATGGTCGCTGCGACACGCGAAGCGCCCGCCGCCGTCACCCGCCGGGAACCAGAGGGCACGCCGCCACCCCAGGCGCCACGGCGCTTCTTCGACGCCGCCTTGCGCAGGATGGTGGACGCCGCCGAGGTCCGGCGTTCCGACATGACGCCGGGCGCCCGCATTCAGGGGCCGGCGGTGATCGTCGAGAACGAGACGTCCACGGTCGTCACATCCGCATTCTCGGCGGTCGGCCAGGCGGATGGCAGCCTTCTGCTGGTACGGACGGGAGAGCGGGCATGAGCGCGTCGGTGATCGACCACCAGATCATGTGGAGCCGGCTGATCGCGGTCGTCGAGGAGCAGGCGACCACGCTCATCCGAACCGCCTTCTCCACCTCCGTGCGCGAGGCCGGCGATCTCTCGGCCGGGCTGTTCGACCGGCGCGGGCGGATGATTGCCCAGGCCGTCACCGGCACCCCGGGGCACGTCAACGCCATGGCCGAGAGCGTCGGGCATTTCTTGCGCGAAATCGGCAGCGCGAACATCTGCGAGCGCGATGTCTACCTCACCAACGACCCGTGGATGGGCACGGGCCACCTGCATGACATCACCGTGGTGTCGCCCTCCTTCCGCGAGGGGGTGCATATCGGCTTCTTCGCCTGCACGGCCCATGTGGTGGACATCGGCGGCCGTGGGTTCGGTCCCGACGGCAACGACGTCTATGAAGAGGGCCTTCAGATCCCCATCATGAAGTTCGCCGCCCGGGGCGAGGTCTCCCCGGTGCTGCTGAAGTTCGTGCGCGCCAACGTCCGCGAGCCCGATCAGGTGGTGGGCGACCTGTATTCCCTCGCCGCCTGCAACGAGGCCGGCGACCGCCGCCTCCAGGCGATGATGGACGAGTTCCGGATCGCCGACATCGATCATCTGTCCGACTACATCATCGACGCCAGCCGGGCGGCGACGCACGACGCCATCTCGCGCCTGCCATCGGGCACCTTCACCAATGCCATGCGCGTGGACGGCTACGACGTGCCGGTGGACATGCAGGTCGCGCTCTCCATCGAGGGCGGGCGGCTCAAGGCGGATTTCGCGGGCACCAGCGAGATGAGCCGCTTCGGCGTCAACGTGCCGGAGGTCTACACCCGGGCCTATGCCTGCTACGGCCTGAAGTGCGCCATCGCGCCCGACGTGCCAAACAACGCGGGCTCGCTCGAGCCGTTCGAAGTCGTTGCGCCAGAAGGCTGCATCCTCGCCGCGCGGCGCCCGGCGCCCGTGTCCACGCGGCACGTCATCGGCCATCTGGTGCCGGATGTTGTGCTGGGCGCGTTGCACAAGGCGGCTCCCGGCCTCGTTCCGGCGGAGGGCGCGAGCGCCCTGTGGAACATCCAGATCTCCGCCCGCCCCGCCGGAGGAGAGACCGGCCGGACGGCGCAGGTGCTGATGTTCAATTCCGGCGGCACGGGCGCGCGCCCGGCGATCGACGGGCTGAGCGCCACGGCCTTTCCCTCCGGCGTGAAGACCATGAGCGTCGAGGCCACCGAGCAGGTGGGGCCGATCATCGTCTGGCGGAAAGATCTGCGGGAGGGGTCCGGCGGCGCCGGGGAGTTCCGGGGCGGGCTCGGCCAGACCATCGAGATCGAGCCGCGCGCGGGGTACGAGTTTTTCTTCAATGCGATGTTCGACCGCATCGACCACCCCGCGCGGGGACGCGAGGGAGGCCTTGAGGGCGCGCCGGGCTTCGTGCGGCTGGCCAATGGCACGCCGCTGAAGGGCAAGGGGCGCCAGAAGGTCGGCCCCGGCCAGCGCCTCGTCCTTGGCCTGCCCGGCGGCGGCGGATATGGCGACCCGGGCAAGCGCGCCCGCGAAGAGGTTCGCAACGACATCGCATCCGGCTACGTGACGGCGGATGCGGCCCGCAGGGACTACGGGCTGGAGATCGAGGAGGATAACGGATGAGCGAAAAGGCAATCGCGCTGGTGACGGGCGCCTCGCAGGGGATCGGCCTCGCCTGTGCCGAGGCCCTGCTGGAGCAGGGCGTCTTCGTGGTGCTGAGCGACATCAATGCGGAAGGCGTGGAAGCGGCGTCGACGCGCCTTGGCGAGGGGACAGACTTCATCGTCTGCGACATGGGCGATGCGGCGGCCATCGCGGCCATGTTCGACCAGATCGAAGAGAAGCACGGCGCCGTATCCATCCTCGTGAACAATGCCGGCATCGCCGTGCCCCAGCCGTTTCTCGAAACCACCGAGGCGAATTTCCGCAAGGTGCTCGATGTCAATCTGGTCGGCGTGTTCCTGGCCACCCAGCGGGCGGCGCAAAGCATGATCGCCTGCGGCATCGAGGGTTCCATCGTCAACATGTCCTCGGTCAACGCCGTGGTCGCCATTCCGACCATCGCGGCATACTGCGCCTCCAAGGGCGGCATCATGCAGCTGACGAAGGCGGCCTCGCTGGCCCTCGCCCCGCACAACATCCGCGTCAACGCGGTCGGGCCGGGCTCCATCGACACCGAGATGATGGCCGGCGTGAATGCCAATCCTGCCGCCATGAACATGGTCATGTCCCGCACGCCGCTGAAACGCATGGGAACGCCGCGGGAAATCGGCGACGTGGTCGCCTTCCTCGCCAGCCCCAAGGCCAGCTACATCACGGGCCAGACCATCTATGTGGACGGCGGCCGGCTGGGCATGAACTACACCTGCTGATCGCGGCATCCCGCGCGCGGGACCGGCCCGACATGCGGTGCGGGCCGCCCCGCACCGCATCCCCTCACGCCTCCCAGGTACAGACATGTCGAACACGGGCCCCTTCAACTTGAAGAACACCCTCGTCCATGGCGGGCGCGCGCAGGCGGGGAGCGGCCGTCTCGTCAATCCGCCGATCGAGATCGGCTCCACTCTGCTGTTCGATACGCTGGCCGATTTCGAGGGGGCGCGCGAGGGGCGTTACGAGAGCGGAACGCTCTACTACGGGCGCTACGGCACGTCGGCGAGCTTCCACCTCGAAGAGCTGATGGCGGAGCTGGAGGCCGGCCATGGATGCACCATCGTCTCCTCCGGCGTGGCCGCGATCTCGGCCGCGCTGATCGGCACGACGAAGGCCGGCGACCACGTGCTCGTGGCCGACCACGTCTACGGCAACACCCGCGGGTTCTGCGACCAGATCCTGACGCGCATGGGCATCGAGGTCGAATATTATGATCCCGCGCTCGGTGCCGGCATCGCCGCCCTGATGCGGGCGAACACGCGCGCCATCATGTTCGAGGCGCCGGGCTCGGGAACATTCGAGTTTCCCGACATCCGGGGCATCGCCGAAGCCGCTACAGCGCGCGGCGTGGTGACCATCCTCGACGGAACCTGGGCAACGCCGGTCTTCTGCCAGCCCTTGCGCCTCGGGGTGGATGTGGTGGTGCATTCGGGCTCGAAATACATCGGCGGCCATTCCGACAGCATGATCGGCCTGGTGATCTGCAACGAGAAGACCCATTTGCCGATCCGCAAGGCGGCTATGGCGCTCGGCGAAAAGCCGGGCGCGCAGGAGGTGCATCTTACGCTGCGCGGCCTTCGGACGCTCGAGATGCGGATGCAGCGGGTCAACACGGTGGGCACCACGGTTGCCACCTGGTTGCGGAACCAGCCGCAGGTGGCGCGGGTGCTCCATCCCGCCTTCGACGAGTGCCCCGGCAGCGCCTTCTGGAAGCGTGATTTCACCGGCGCGGCGGGCCTCTTCGGTGTCATCTTCAAGACCACGAGTGATGAACGTATCCAGCAGTTCGTGGACACCCTGGAGATGTTCGGCATCGGCGTGAGCTGGGGCGGCTACGAGAGCCTCGTGCTGCCGGTGAAGCCGACGCGCACCGCCGTTCCCTGGACGGAGAGCGGCCAGCTGGTGCGCTTCAACATCGGCTTCGAAGACACTTCCTCTCTCATCGCGGATCTGGCGGCTGCCCTGCCGATCCTCGACAACTGACCGAGGCCGACATGACCAACAGGATCGACCATTTCGTGATCGGCGCCCAATCCCTGGAGCAGGGCGTGGACCACCTTCGCACGGCGCTGGGTGTCACCGTCCCCCGCGGCAGCAAGCACACGACCATGGGCACGCATAATTGCGTGATGCAGGGCGGCAACGAGAGCTTCCTCGAGATCCTTGCCATTGACCCCGAGGGCGTCGATCCCGGCCGGCGCCGGTGGTTCTCGATGGATGACCCGTGGACGCAGGCGCGGATCGCCGAACGTCCGCGCCCGCTCTGCTGGGTGGTCGGGACGGACGACCTCGACGCGCTCGTGGCATCGAGCCCCGTCGATCTCGGCGAAATCGTGCTCTTCCAGCGCGGCGATCGGACGTGGCGCATCACCATTCCGGCCGATGGGCACCTGCCCGAGGCGGGCCTGCTCCCCGCCTTCATCCAGTGGTCCCCCGGCCCGCACCCCAGCACCAATCATCAGGATCTGGGGGTTCGCCTGCAGCGGATCATCCTGACGACGCCGACACCGGCGTCCCTTTCGCGGCAGCTGGAGGCGCTGAGGATCGACCATCTCGCCGAGGTGCGGCAGGGCGCGACCGGCATCGCCTTCGAGATGGCGACGCCATTGGGTACCGTCACTCTGGAATAGTGCCGGGTGGCCTCCGGGGCGCGCAACAACTTCTGCGGCACGCGCCCGCTTTACCTAACGTGATCTAACGGAACCACTTGCACGTTTCATAAAAAACAACCAACCGCTTGGGCGGCGGTATTCTATAGCTTTTTCCTATCTGCGGACGCACGTCGAACGAAGAAAAGCGATGGTGAATTAGCGCGCCGTGCGTTACCCGGTACGTTAAGAGCCGGCGTGACGACGCCTGATCGCTCTCGTCACAGTCAAGATTATGGATTTCGTTTTGGACAGCGTCGCCAGAGAGAACGATCGGGTCGCGGCGCTTGCCAGCTTCGACATGCTTGATAGTCCGCGGGAGCAGGACTTTGACGCAATCGCCGAGCTGGCCTCCCGCATCTGCGAGACCCCCATCGCGGTCGTGAACCTGGTCGCGGAAGATCGGCAGTTCTTCAAGGCCGAGGTCGGCCTTGGGGTGCGGGAGACGCCCCTCGACAGCTCATTCTGCGCCAAGGCGATTCTGGAGCACGAGTTTCTTCTCGTGCCCGACGCCACCCTCGACCCACGCTTCGCCTGCAATCCCCTCGTCACCGGGGAGCCGAAGCTGCGATTTTACGCGGGCGCGCTGCTGAAGACGTCTGACGGCCACGCAATCGGCACCGTCTGCGTGCTCGATTACCGGCCACGGGCGCTGACCCAGCTTCAGCAGGACACGCTCCGGGTTCTGGCCCGCCAGGCGATGCGGCAGCTGGAGCTGAAGAAGGCCCTTCGCGAGCGCGACGAAGCGCAGAGGCAGCAGGCGCTGCTCAACGCCGAGATTTCGCACCGGATGAAGAACACGCTGGCGATGGTGCAGGCCATCGCGATCCAGACCCTCAAGGGCGTAACCGAGCGGAACGCGGTCGAAGCCTTCACCCGCCGCATCGCGGCGATGGGCAGCGCGCATGACCAGCTCCTCCAGCAGGACTGGACCGCCGCCTCCCTGATTGCAGTCGTGCGACCGATGCTGGACCTCCACGGGGATGGCGGCCGGATCGAGACGAGGGGGCCTGACGTCGAGCTCGGCCCGAGAGCCACCGTCTACATCTCGCTCCTCCTCCATGAACTGGCGACGAACGCCACGAAGTACGGCGCATTGTCGGCCCCGGACGGGAAGGTCGACCTCTCCTGGGCGATCGATGACAGCGCTGGAGAGCCCGAGCTGCGCATGGTCTGGCGGGAAACGGGAGGACCGATCGTGACCGAGCCCAGCCGCCAGAATTTCGGCTCCCGCCTGATCGAGATGGGCCTGCTCGGCAAGGGCGGCGTGGTCAAGCAATGGCTGCCCGACGGGCTCACCGCGCATTTCGCGGCGACGCTGGCGGACATCCGACGTCGCTAGACCGGCGTCGCCCCACCCATCGGGCTCAGAATGGTATTGGGGGGTCGATCCGGCCGCAGCAGCACCTCCCCGTCGTTTCGGCAATGATCGGGACGAAAGTCAGGGCCAGGGTGCCGATGCCGGCTGGACAAGGCCTCTGAAACGCAAAAGGGCCGCCTTGCGGCGACCCTTGCGAAAGCCCTGATAAATCAAGAACCTTTGGTTGCGAGAGCCTGTAATCACCTCAACTTGTTGTTTCAGGCCTCCGGGTAGAATGGCCTGTCGAGGCTCGGGAGCGAGTGCCCAACTCCCCCGTTTTCAGAAAGCCCTTCATAAAGCGCGACAAGCCCTCCCGCTCCCAGCCTTCCATGTGCCTGCCTAGGAGGCTTACGCCGCGCTCCATGGCTTCCGGGCCGAAGCGCCCCGGCTGACCGCCCACGCCGAACGGCTAAGCGACTCGCTGCAGAGACGATGGCCTTATCCGCTTCATCAACTGCGGAGGCGAAAGGTTTGGCTGCGGATCGATCAGGGCTCGATCCGCTCAATGATGGTCGCAGTGCCAAGACCACCACCGCAGCACATGGACTGCAGGCCGAACCGCCCACCGCGTCGCTCCAATTCGCCCAGCAGCAACGTCATCAGACGCGCCCCCGACGAGCCCAGCGGATGACCCATGGCAATGGCTCCGCCATTGACGTTGACCCGCGAGAGGTCGGGCTGGATTTCATCGATCCACGCCCCGAGCACCGAAGCGAATGCTTCATTGACCTCGAACAGGTCGATGTCGCTGAGCGTCAGCCCGGTGCGGGCGAGGATGCCCCGGGTCGCCGGGATTGGACCCGTAAGCATGATCTCGGGATCGACCCCGACCACCAATTGCGCATGGAGCCGGGCGCGGGGCGCAAGTCCCAAGGCACGGGCCTTGCCCGCGCTCATGAGCAGGAGAGCCGCTGCACCGTCCGAGACCTGACTGGCATTGCCCGCCGTCACCCGACCATCCGGGCGAAAGGGCGGCTTCAGCGTCGCAAGCTTCTCCACGCTCGATCCAGGCCGCACGCCCTCGTCCCGCGTGAGCATCACTCCGTCGGCCCCCTCAATCGGAATCATGTCGGCATCGAAGCGACCCGCCTCCTGCGCCGCGGCCGCACGGCGATGGCTTTGCACGGAAAGCTCATCCAGATAGACCCGGTCCAAATGCCACCGCTCGGCGATCCGCTCGGCAGCTTCGCCCATGCTGGGCATGGAGAAGCGCTCGACCAGATCCTTTGGATGACGCGCGCCGTATCGCGTATCGTCATTGCCGCCACGGGTGGCCGACATGATCTCGACACCGCCTGCCACAACCACATCGCAGACGCCGGAGCGGATCAGCGTATCGGCGAAATGCACCGCTTGCTGGGACGAACCGCACGCGCGCTGCACGGTAGTGCCCGGAACTGTCACCGGCATTCCCGCCATGAGGAGCGCCGTGCGCGCCACGTTGCCGGCCTGCATGCCAACCTGCGTGGCGCAACCGGCGACCACGTCGTCCACCAGTCCCGGATCGAGTCGGCTGCGCTCCAGAAGACGGGCGAAAACGTGGCCAAGCAACGCCGCCGCATGCCACTCCCGGAGGGCACCATCCCGGCGCCCGACCGGCGTGCGGACGGCATCAATGATCACCGGTTCCTGGTCGCCGATCTTATGAAACTTCATCTCGTCATTCCTCCTGCCGCGTCAAACGCGCCCGCCTGAGGCGGTTTTCCACATTCACCTGTTCTGCAGCGTCCAGGGCGTGCGCGAGGTCGCAGCGGTCGCTGGTGCGAATCATGCGCTTCACCTCGGCCACTAGCTCTGTCGGATGGCCCGCGAGTTCCGTCGCCCGACGCGCGACTTCCAGAGCCGCATCGGCACCGGAGGGCAGCACCACGAGCCCAGGAATCCGAGCCTCGGCAGCCGTGAAAATCCGCCCGTTGGCGAGCAGGTCGAACGCCACCAGAGGTCCCGCACGCCGCACGATGCCGGGCACGACCAACGCGGGCACGACCGCATGGCGCATCTCGGGAAAACCGAGCCGCGTATGCGCGGCGCACACCGCCACGTCGCACGCGAGCGCCAGGGCAAAGCCCGCTCCCAGGGCGAAGCCGTGCACCTCGGCGATCACCGGCTTGTCGATCTCGCCGGGCGCCTCCAGCAGACGTCGCATGCGGTGTGCATGGGCGGAGGCTTCGTCTGCATCGGTGATCCGCGCCGTCTCCTTGAGGTCGGCGCCGGCGGAGAATCCCCCGCCAGTGCCGGCAAGCACCACCACGCGAACCGCGGGATCGACGCCAGCTGCCGCGATCGCCTGGGTGAGCGCCCCGACGAGGGCGCCGTCGAGCGCGTTGCGCGCCTCCGGTCGGTCGAGAACGAGCCGTCTTACGCCGTCCGCGTCCTCGACGCGCAGCCTGTCGTCACAGGACATCATTTCCTCCAGCCAGGCACCCGGATAAGAGCCGTGATGCGGCCGCCGCGGGACCGAATGCAGCCCCGCGGCACCGCTTCATCCCTCACTTGATGGGGTTTTGCACGTCGACCTTGGCGTAGATCTCTTCCCACAGAAGGCGTTTGAACGTCGCTGGGTCGCGGCCGTTCTTCTCCAGCAGCCCTCGCCACTTGTCGGCTAGGCGGGACAGTTCGGCAGCGATCTTCTCCGGATCCTTCACGCCGACCTTGGCGCCCTTCTCCACCGCTGTTGCGGTGTACTTTTTTGCAAAATCCTTGATGAAGGCACCAAATTCAGCATCCCCCTTGTAAAATTTGGTGCCCTTCTTTGTGTACTCGGCCACAACTTCTTCATCCTCATGGATGTAGTTGAAGATCGAATCCGTGACCAGTTGAGGCAAGTTGGTGACGATCGCCTTGCGCTGGTCGACGGTCAAAGCATTCCACTTGTCGATCCGAAGGTCGAACAGGGCCGCTCCAAGAAAGCCGCCGAGCGGGTCGAGCAGCACGAACTTCGCCGCCTCGCCGTAAGAGCGCGCCTTCTGGGCGGCGATGGAATGAAGCGCGCAATCGATGATGCCGCGATCCAGTGCCTCGTAGCCTTCGTCGGGGCTAACGTTGACTGGCACCGCACCGAGGGCGCGCGCCAGATCGGCATATGCGGAAATGCCGCGTACGCGCTTGCCTTTGAAGTCCGAGAGCTTCTTCATCTCGGTACGGCAGTGGTAGACATAGGGCGTCAGCGCATAGGTGGCGAGAAAGCGCGTGTTGAACTTTTTGAATTCATCGGTGCATTGCGGGCAGTTGAACAGCTCCAGTTCGTTCAGAACGGCCGTCATCACGAGCGGCTCATCGTTGAGCAGACTGAACTCGGCGAGGAAGTTGTCCACCGGCATTTCGGTGGGAATGTAGGCGCCGACGAAATACCCGGCATCGGCGATACCGTCCCGCACGCCGCCCGGAATGTCCTTGCCCGACAGGAGAGACGATCCGAAGTGATACTCGAACTTCAGCGTACCCTTTGAATCCCGCTCCACGTCCTGAAAGTAGCGCAGGAGCACAGGATTGGTGATGTGTTTTGGGTTGAGATAGTTCGCGTAGACGATCTTGATGGTGTCGGCCGCCTGGGCGGAGGCCGGCATAAGCGCCATGCCCCCGCAGATAGCCGCCAGACCGGCGGCGAAAAGGACGCGTTTCATTTTGTCTCCTCCCGATTTTTCTTTTTCACTTCATTATATTTGGCAAGAAAAGAGAGATTTCAGGGAAGGAAATGAGAATAATCAGCGTAACGATGTCGGTGACGATGAACCACATCACGCCCTTGAAGATCGTCTCCAGCGGCACCGACTTCCCGACCACGCTCTTGATAACGAAGACATTGAGGCCGACCGGCGGCGTCACGAGCCCGATCTCAAGGTACTTGATGACGAGGACGTCAAACCAGATCAAGTTCAGATGGGCCGCCTCCAGGACTGGCAGCATGATCGGCAACGTCAAAAGCATAATACCAATAGAATCGAGGAACATTCCGAGGATGATATAGATAACCGACGCACCGATGATGATGTAGAGCCAGTGCAGCTCCATCCCGTCGACGACGTGGGCCACATAAGCCGGCAAGCCGGATACAGCCATGAAACGCGACAGCAGGAAGCCGCCGAGCGCGATAAAAAGAATGGTGGCGGTTGAATTCACCGATTCCACCACCGATTCCTTGACCACGCGCCAGTTCAGGCCACCCCGCAGCGCGACGATGACGAACGTCATCAATGCACCGCCCGCGGCGGCTTCGGTGGCGGTGAAGATGCCCACATACATGCTGCCGATCACCGCCAGCACCAGAACCGGCAACGGCCACACCGCCCCCAGCACCGTCCAGCGGTCCGCCCAGCTCACCGCCTCTTCCACCGGCGGGGCCAAGGCGGGATTCAGCTTGCAGCGGATTGCGATCATGGTCGCGAACATGACCGCCGACAGAATTCCTGGGATGACGCCCGCGACAAGAGCCTGACTCACCGAGACCTCGGCGAAGATGGCGTAGAGCACCATCAGAATGCTGGGCGGAATCAGCGAGCCAAGCGTGCCGGCGGCAGCCACCGCACCGGTGGCAAGGCCCGGATCATAGCGGTAGCGCAGCATTTCCGGGATCGCGATGCGCCCCATGGCCGACGCGGTAGCGACGCTGGAGCCAGAGGCGGCAGCAAACATCGCGCAGGCGGCGGTGCTGGCCACCGCGAGCCCGCCCGGCAGCGCGCTCAGCCACAACCGCGCGGCCCTGTAGAGGCTTTGGGTCAGTCCGCCGTGATAGGCCAGGGTTCCCATGAGGATAAACATCGGCACCGCCGACATCGACCAATGGGCGATGAAGTTGTAGGGCTGCTCGGCAAGCACGCTCATCGCCGCCGCCGGCCCGCGTATAATTAGCATCCCGACCACGGAAACCGAGGCGAGCGCGAAGGCGATGGGCACCCGCACGGCCAGCATCAGCAACAGAATGGCGATCGCAAGAATGCCGACGGTGATCGATGACATGGTGTGCCCTTGAAGACGTCGGTTCGGGGAAAGGCGGAGGGTGCGTGGCGTCAGTCGACGTCGAGCGCGTGGCCATGACGGGCGCCGCCCGGTGCCGGCCTTCCAAGTAGGGCGGCGCGCGCTTCCTCCGCTGCGTTAAGCAGGAGATAGAGCGCAAGCACCAGTGCGCCGGCCACTACCAGCCAGCGGGTTGGCCAGATCGTGACGATTACCGTGCCGACGGCGTATTCGCCGGCCCGTGTCATGGCGAGGGCCTTGAAGTAGGTCGCATAGCAGAACACGAGCGTTCCGGCGGCGCAGGCGAGGCAGACGACCGCATCGAGCGCGGCCACAGCGCGTGGCGGCATCCAGCCGGTGAACAGCTCGATGATAACGTGCGCCTTATCCCGCTGCACGCAGGCCAGCGGCAGGAACGTCACGGCAACCATGAAGTAGTTGGCGGTCAGTTCCTGACTGCCGGGCACGGTGCCGTTGAACAGGCTGCGCGCAACCGCATCGGCGACGACGATCACCATCATCAGCACAATGCTCACGCCCGCGGCAAGCAGCAGCACATTCGCTACCGGATCGAGGATCCTGCGCGCCAATCCCATGGGTCCCTCCCGTGTGCGCCGGTCATGCCGGACGCATCCTCGTTAACTCGAACCATAACAAAGCCTTGATACAGATCAACACAATTCGTCCAGATTGATACTCTGAATTTCGGCATTAATTGGCCCATGCGTTTCGCCGTAGTCACCACACGCTTAGTAGCCCCCCGTCATTCCCGGGGTTTTTCTGGCGGCGGAGCAAGCAAAGCGCAGCCATGCCGGGCCACGAAGTCGGTCGTGGCCAGACCGGCGCAAAATTCCTCATGCGCAAGCACGGAACGCAGGAAGGCGAGATTGCTCCCCACGCCAGCGATACACGTTGCCGCCAAAGCATCATCAAGGCGTCGCCGAGCGGCTTCCCTGCCCGGACCCCACGCGATCACCTTGGCAATCATGGGATCGTAGAATGGGGTGATCTCGTCGCCCGCCCGAACCCCCGTATCGATGCGCAGGCCGTCCTCCAATGCAGGAAGATCCAGTCGCGCAAGTCGTCCCGGCGTTGGCAGGAACCCGCGGTCCGGAGCCTCCGCATAAATGCGGGCTTCGATGGCATGGCCGACCGCCATCGGCGGATCGGAGATCGCCGCCGAGAGGTCTTCGCCGGCCGCCTGACGCAGTTGCAATGCCACCAGATCGAGGCCCGTCACCATTTCCGTGACGGGGTGCTCCACCTGGATGCGCGTGTTCATCTCCAGGAAATAGAAGCGCCCGGTAGCGGCGTCGACGATGAATTCAACGGTCCCGGCGCCGAGGTACCCGACACGCGCCGCAATGCGAGCGGCCGCATTCCTCAGCCCATGGGAAACGCCGTCGGGCAGGTTTGCAGCGGGGCTCTCTTCGACCACTTTCTGGAAGCGGCGCTGCACGGAACAGTCTCGCTCGGGAAAGGCGATGACCTGGCCAGGAGCAACGCCAAACACCTGGACTTCGACATGGCGCGCGGCGGCGACGAAATGTTCGAGATACACGCCGTCATCGCCAAAGCTGCGGGCCGCTTGCTCGCGCGCACGTTCAACGGCGGCCGGAAGGTCGGCTTCGGCGTCGACGCGACGCATGCCGATGCCCCCGCCCCCGCCGGTCGCCTTCACCAGCAGCGGGAACCCCACAGATGCACCGAGGCCGGGCAGGTCCTCACCCATGTCCCGGTGCAACCGTCCAGATCCTGGCAGAACCGGGACACCCGCATCCTCGGCCCGCGCGCGGGCGCGCCCCTTGTCACCCATCTCGGCGATGATGGCGTCAGTCGGGCCCACGAAAAGGAGCCCGGCTTCCACGACTTGTCGTGCAAAAGAGGGGCTCTCCGAGAGGAAGCCGTAGCCGGGATGGATGGCCGTGGCGCCTGTGGCGCGCGCGGCTTCCAGAATGGCCTGGGCATCGAGATAGCTCTGCCGCGCCGGAGGGGGACCGACGCGCACCGCCTCGTCCGCCAGTTCCACGTGAAGCGCGTTGCGGTCGGCGTCAGAGTAGACTGCGACGCTTCTAAGCCCGAGGTCGCGGCAGGCACGCACGATGCGGCAGGCGATCTCGCCGCGATTGGCGATGAGGACACTCTTCATCGACCCCTTCCCGGTTCGGAGCGTGGAGCCAGCGGCCTGGGCCCGGCTGGGATGCGTGCTTATTGCTGAAACGCGAGGGTAGCGTTGCCCTGGAAGACGAGCCGCCGCTCGACCTCGCCTCTCACCGCGAGATCGCAGCAGGGGACCCCCTGCCGCATCTCCTTCGCCACCACTTCGACGGTCATCACCACCACGTCACCCGGTCGCACCGGGTTGAGGAAGCGCCCTTCGATGTCGCGCACGAACGCGCCCGGACCGCCGAACGCAGAGGCGCTGCGCCCGGCGATACCCATGGTCAGCATGCCGTGGGCAATCACGCCGCCCAGCCCGGCCTCCTGGGCATAGACGTCATCGTAGTGGATACGGTTGAAGTCGCCCGAGGCGCCCGCATACATCACCAGTTGTCGGGTGGTAACGGCATCGCTCGAAAGCGTCTCCCGGTCCCCCACGGCCAGTTCGTCGAAGCGCCTCTGCATCGCGCTGCGCCTCAACGCTGGAGGGTCGAATCGAAAGTCTCGTTCAGCACTGCTTGGCCAACGATCTGCGCGGTGCGGTCATGCCCCGCATGCAGCACGTGCGTCTCCAGATCGCGGAGATAGCGACTGAGCGGATACTCGTCGAACAGCGCAGTCGAGCCAACCGCATGGATCAGCTTGTGGGACAGCTCGAAGGCGACGTGCGCTGCCGTGGACTTGGCGCTCATGGAGAGCAACTCCGCCTCGACCACCGATCGTGTCTTGAACGCGCGGATGGCGTCGTGGAAGAGAGATCCGGCGGCATCGAGGGCGATGCGCATCTCACCCATACGCATCTGGATCAGTTCCGCCCTGCCGCGCCCGCGCTCGATCAGGTATTGGCGGCACCACTCATACATGCCCTCCGTGGTGCCGAGATAGTTGGCGGTGAAACCGAGATGAAACCGGCCCTGCCAGCGCCCACGGGGATAGGCGCCGGGTTCACCGAGGACATGGCTGTCCGGAATGAACACATTGTCGAGGGTGATGATCGGGCTTGCCGCGGCCCGCATGCCGTTGGGCCGATACCAGTCATTGTCGATCGTCACACCCTTCATTCCGGGCTCGACGATGAGCATCTGATGGTTGTCGAGATAGTTGTTCACGCCATCGATGGCGGCGAAAATGATGGCAAAGCTCATCATCGGGCCGTTCGTGGCGTAATTTTTCTCGCCATTCAGGATGAACCCTCCGTCCACCCGCTTGGCGGACGTGTTCATCATGTACATGTGCTTGCGTTTGGCCTCGGAGCCCACGAAGCCGGACAGAGACGGGCGCTCGAACATGGGCTTGATGAAGCGTTCGCGCTGCTCCGGCGTGCCTAGATCGTTCACCGCCCAGGCGGTGTGGTTCTGCACCTGGTAGCAATGGGCGGTGGAACTGCACCCCCGCGCGATCACGCGCAGCGCCTGCAGATAGGTGGCGGGATCGTCCGTGGTGAGATTCGAGCCCTTACCGCCCATCTCCTTGGGCAGCGTCGTGGTCAGCCAGCCGCGGGAGAAAAGCGCCTCGATATTTTCGCGGGGCATGTCGCAATTGGCGTCATAGCTCGCGCCGCGCGGGCGAAACTCTCCGATTGCAAGGGCTTCCAGCTCCTTGATGTCGCCGCGCTCCAGCGCCTCGACCGGATCGATCATCGTTTCCTCCAATTCCGATTATTCTTGAGAGGGTCGCACCGCGCTGCGATCAGCCGCGCCGTGTCTCCGGGCCGCCGCTCGCATAGACGACTTGCCCATTCACGAAGCCTGCCTCGTCGGAACACAGGAAGCAGACGAGGTTCGCCACGTCGCGCGGCACGCCAACCCGGCCAATGGCGATGGTCTTCGCACGCATCTGACGGTAGGCCTCAGGCTCGTGGCCAAGCCGGCGGGCCGTGAACTGCGTCATTTCGGTATCGATGAAGCCGGGCGCCACTGCGTTCACATTGATGTTGAAGCGCCCCAGCTCGAGCGCGAGGCTGCGGGTGAAACCTTGCAGCCCGGCCTTGGCGGTCGAATAGTTGACCTGCCCGCGATTTCCGAGCGCAGAGGTGGAAGAAATGTTGCAGATTTTGCCGTAATTCTGGCGCACCATGTACCGTTGTGCGGCGCGCGTACACAGAAATGCGCCACGCAGATGGACCCCCATCACGAGATCCCAATCCTCATCTTCCATCTTGTGAATGAGGTTATCTCTGGTGACGCCGGCATTGTTGACGAGCACGTCGATCCCGCCGAGCCGCTGCGCCACCTCTTCTGCCATCGTCTCCACGCTCTCACGAACGGAGACGTCGCAGGCAATGCCCACCGCTTGGGTTTCGTAGGTCGCAGCGATTTCCGCAGCCGTAGCCGCGGCGGTGGCTGCGTCGAGATCGACCACCGCCACGGCGGCACCGTCCTCCGCGAACCTCTCCGCCGTTGCCCGGCCGATACCTCGGGCAGAGCCAGTGACGACCACCCGCCGGCCGGAAAAGCGCTTCTCCCTCATCGCGTATCTCTCCCATCGAACTCCTCGCCGCATCTGCCAATGCCGGGGGGCTCTTATTGTTGGCTCATTCTGAGCACGTTCAAATCAGATTGTCATCATTAATATGGTAATAATCTGTGTTATTTGCGGAGAGCAATGATGACAATCTGCAACTTCAATAGCTGCGGGTTCCTCTTTGATCACGGAGAAGTCGGGCGCCTCGTCTCCGGCGGCACGAGACCGAGGCGTTCCAACGCCTCGCCGCGAAGCTTGAATTTCTGGACCTTGCCAGTGCCGGAGGTCAGCGGCAGCGCTTCGATGAAAAATACGCGGGCCGGCATCTTGTAGGCGGCGATCTTCGGCTTCAGGTAGCCGAGCAATTCCGACTCTTGCACCCCCTCCCCGGTGGCGGCAACCACGAAGGCGATGCCCACCTCGCCATGTCGATCGTCGGGCACACCGACGACGGCACACGCCTCGACGCACGGGTGGCGCTCCAGCACGGCTTCCACCTCCGCCGGAGAGACGTTGAAGCCGCGCGACTTATAGGTGTCGCCAAGGCGGCCGAGCAGGGTAACGCGGCCGGTCTCGTCCTGCCGCCCCCAGTCGCCGGTGCGCAGCCAGCCTTCAGGGTTGATGGCGCGGCCCGTCTCCTCTGGCTTCTTGTAGTAGCCAAGCATGATGGAATAGCCGCGCACCCAGATCTCGCCCGGCTCGCCGGCGGGCATGGGCGCGAGCGTCGCGGGGTCGATGATGGCCACTTCGAGGTCGGGCAGCGGCCAACCCTGAGTGGCGTGTCGCACCTTGCGCGGGTCGTCCCAGCGGTTGCGGGTCACCACGGTGGTGGTCTCGGTCATGCCATAGCCGGTGATGGTGCCGGGCACGCCCAGTTCATCCTCCACCTGGGCGAGGATTTCGGGGTCAATGCTCAACGTGTAGGCGAGGCGCAGCGACGAGGTGTCGGTCCTGCGAAAATCCTCATGGGCGAGGAGCTGGCGCAGGATCGGTGGCAGCACGTGCATGCCAGTGACTTTCTCGCGCGCGATCGCGGCAAGGCAGGCACCGGCATCGAACTGCTCGCCCAGCACGACCTTGGCTCCACGCACCCAGTAGGGTGCGATGCCGTTCATCGTGGCCATGGAACCGAACATGGGAATTGCGAGATAGAGGCAGTCGTCCGCGGTCAGATCCACGCGGATGCCGATGTCCCAGGCCTTGCGCCACAGGCAATGGGAAATCATCGCCCCCTTCGGCAGTGCCGTGGTGCCGGAGCTGTATGAGATAATGGCCGGGGACACAGGATCATACGCCATGTCCGGCATCGCAACCGAGGAACTGTCGAGCCCGGCCCAGGTGAGAGCGCCGGAATAGCCGCGGTTCGTGTCCTCACAGACAATTACAAAATCGAGCAACGGCAGGGCTTCGCCTGCTATTGCGCCCGGCGAGCCGTCGCGGAGGCCGGGGCACAGATCTGCGAGAGCAATGAGGAAATCGGGTCCGTCACCAGCCTCGGTCACAACCACCGCCCGGCAGTCGGATTGTCCCAGCTGGTAGGCAATTTCGTCGCGCCGAAGTCGGGTGTTCAGCATCACGCAGACCAGTCCCATCTGCGCCGCGCCGAGCCACGACCAAATGAACTCCGGCCGGTTCGGCATCAGAATTCCGACTTTGTCGCCGGGCTTCAGCCCCAGCGCCGCGAACCGCCGGGACGCAGCGTCGGCCTCGCGGCGGAGATCGGCGAAGGAGAAGCGCTGATCGCGGAACACCAGGGCGTCTCGCTCCCCATGGCGCGCGGAAAGCATCGCCAAAGCCTGCGCGTAGGTCGCATTGTGGAACGGATTGCTCATTGTTGTTTCCCTTCCCTCCCGGGATTCGACCCGCCCTAAGTGAAGGCGCGCCAGTTGATCGTTTCCGGAGAATGCGCCGCAGCGTGGGGCCGGCGCCGCGGAGATCCGACATGCGACTGCGCCGTCCGGCGGGGTGCGGGAGCAGATGTCCGGCCGCCTCGGTGAAGCCGGTCGCCTCCGTAACATCCCTGTATCAATGTAGCCGTCATATAAGTTACATTATGCCCGACATTGATCTTGGGCCGGAGAACCCGAACGCCATGACTGACGCCGCCGGCGCGGGGGTATGGACACCCGACATTTCGAAGTTTGAAGGCCCGCGCTATCTCGCGCTCGCAGGCGCCATCGCAGAGGCCATCGACAGCGGCGAGCTGCCGCTCGGCGCGCAATTGCCACCCCAGCGCGATCTGGCCGAACAACTCGGCGTCACCGTCGGGACGGTCGGACGCGCGTACAACATCATGAAGAAGCGCCAGCTGGTCTCCGGCGAGGTTGGGCGTGGCACCTTCGTTTGCCGTGGAATCGAGGCGACCATCCCGAACTACCTGCCCGAGCGCATGCCTGGCACCATCGATTTCGCCTGCTACCGTTCGCCCGTGGCCGGCCTTTCCGAGGAACTCGCGAAGGCCATGACGCTCGCCGCCGCACGCGCAGCCCTCATGCCGATGCACAAATATCCGCCCGCCGAAGGCCTGCTGAGCCACCGCACCGCCGGTGCCCAGTGGATTCGCCGCTCCGGCCTTCAGGTGACACCCGACCGCGTGATCGCCTGCGGAGGCGGCCAACAGGCGCTGCTGGTGGCCATCAGCGCCACCGTCGGCCCCGGCGAAATTCTCTTGTCCGAAGCGCTCACCTATTCCGGTGTCAATTCTCTCGGCGCGCTGCTCGGGCGCCGCCTGGCGCCCGTCGCAATCGATGGCGAAGGCATCATTCCCGAGGCCCTGGAGGAGGCTGTCGCCGCCACCGGCGGGCGCTGCCTCTATCTTCAGCCCACGGTTCACAATCCCACCGCGGCGATGATGTCCGAGAAGCGTCGCCAGCGCATCGCCGACCTTGCGCGCCGCCATGACCTGATCCTCATCGAGGACGACGCGGCCATTAGCGGAATGACGGAGCGTCCCATGCCTATCGCGCACTTCGCGCCGGAGCGGACGATCTATCTCAGCTCGTTTGGCAAGAGCGTTACCCCGGCTCTGCGCGTCGCCTACATGGCGAGCCCGCCAACGCTCTGCGAACGCCTCGTCCACACGCTCCATTCGCTGATGCTTGCCAACGCGCCTCTGCTGCTGGAGATCGCCGGGACAATGATCGCCGACGGTTCCGCCGACGCCATCGCCCGGCACAATCTGGCCGAGCTGCGTGCCCGCCATGAAGCGGCGCTGAAGCTGCTGGGGGGCTGGAAGGTCTCCAGTCACCCAGCAGCATTCTTCCAGTGGCTGCATCTCCCCGCTCACTGGAGCGCGGCGGAATTCTGCGAGGCAGCCTATCGGGAGGGTGTCTCGGTTGTGCCGTCGGACAATTTCACAATCGGCGGATCGACGCCGCCCCGCGCGTTCCGCATCTCGGTAAATCCTGCGCAGAAGGCGAGTGTTCTCGCCAAGGGCATCGACGTGCTCAGCCGGCTTGCCCGCGAGCGCCCGCAGCCGCGCATGGCCGTGGTGTAGGGCGCGAGCCGCACGCCTGGACGCTGGCGCTCGGCGCGGGCTGTTCATGCGCGGCGCTCTGGCGTCGGCGACTGACCGTGCAGTGCGATCTCCCACTCGAGATAAGAGCGCATTCCGGTCAGCCCACGCCGATAGGGCGGCTCCACGATGTCGTCGGCGACCGCTCCATCAGGCAAGCCTACAGCGAGCGAAAATCCCGCGGCGCGCCAGGCCGCGATGCCGCCTTCAAGGACATAGATCTCCTCGCGGCCGAGGCGCGCCAGCGCGCGCGCGGCGAGAATGGATTGAGCCTCCTCCGCGGATGCAAGCACCACCGCCCGGCCCGGCGGGAGCTCCGCCGCCAAAAGCTCCAGCGAGCCACGCGGCAGCCAGAGCGCGCCCGGTATGTGGCCCGACGCAAGATCGCGGCTCGAACCCACGTCGACCACCAGGGGCCGCGTCTCAGGCGGCGCGTCCAGGCGGCGGAAAAGGTTCGCCGCGTCCAGGAAGGCGCAAACGGAGGTCGCGGCGGCAAGGCCCAGCGGCGTGGCGCGGGCTTTACCCCGTGCGATTCTGCGGCCCGAGTCACACCAGGCCGGCATGCCCCCTGCGAGCACATGGGCACGCGGGAAACCCATGCGCCGATACCAATAGGCGGCAAGCAAGGCACGTGCGTCGCCGTCGTCCACAAACACCACGTCAGCCCCGGGTACGGCGATGAAGTCGTCGGCCCGTTGCACCGCCTGTCCACCCGGAGCGAACACGGCGCCAGAGATGTGCCCGGCGTCGAAGGCATCTCTCGTCCGAACGTCGAGGAGGCGGACATCGGCGGACGGGCGGACAAGGAGCGCTGAGAGGTCTCGGGGAGAAAGGAAATCGACACCGTGGGTTCGCGCCAAGCCTTCGGCGCGGGCAACGGCGTGCGCCCGGCTGCCGGACGAAGGGGGCGGCGAACTCGCCTCCCCGCACTCCAGCGCGCGGCCGTCCAGCCGCCAGCCCATGGTGCCGTTCTCAAGCGCAAAGACCGATCGCACGCCGAGCAGCGCGAGAGTGGCCGTACCGATGATGGAGCGCGTGCGGCCAGCGCAATTCACCACCACCGTGTCGCACTCCGCCTCCAGATCCATGACACGAAGCGCCAGCTCGAAACCGGGCGCAGATCCGGCCGTCGGAATGTGCGCGGCAGCGAACTCCTCCTCAGTGCGGACGTCCCAGATCGCGATGCGCCGGCCGGCGGCGCGGAGGGCGTCGAGACCCGCCGCATCGAGATGGCTCACCCGGTCCTCAGTGAGAACCCGCTCGCCAAAGGTCTTGCACGGCACGTTCACGCCCATCGCCGGCCGGCCACCACAAGCGCGCCAGCCGGCGAGACCATGGGCGAGCACGCTCACACGGCTATAGCCGTATCCGCGAAGATCGTCGGCCGCGAGCACGGCGCGACGATCGTCCCCGCCGTCGTCGTACAGCACCACCGGAGTGGTGCGAGCGGGCACCAGTTCCTCCATGCGATACTCGAGCCGGCGACGCGGTAGCGATGTGGCACCGGGGATATGGCCTCGCTCGTAGGCGCCGTGCTCGCGGACATCGAGCAACGCCCATTCACGGCTCGGCCAGGCGTGCCGTGGGTCGGCAAGCGCCGCCGCAAAGGCGTCCGCCATCATCAGGGGGGTGGCGGCAATGGCATACATCGCTCAGATCGCCGGGGTGGCGCGATAAACCATGACCCGCCGGTGGCGATAGACCGGCGCGCCCGCCGCATCGCGGCCTTCGATCTCCTGAATCAGTAGTTCCATGGCGCCGGAGCGCGCCTGCTTCTCCTCCACCCCGACAAAAGTGATGCAGCAGGTGAGGATGTCTCCCACCACGATCGGCCTCGCATAGTGGAAGCCCTGCTCGCCGGCGAGTACGCGCCGCCGGTCGAGATTGCGGGTCCACTTGGGCTCTTCGGGGCAGTGGAAGGAGACCGGAAAGGTGGGCGGCGCAATGATGCCGGCATAGCCTTGCGCCCGCGCCGCCTCGATATCGCGGTACACCGGATTGGGGTCGCCGATGGCGTCGGCGAAGCGCCGCACAGCCCCCTTCTCCACCTCGACGATGTAGGGGGCGCTGCGTAGGCCGATCAGCGAGCGGTCGATCTCGACGGTCACGGCGAGCTCCCTCAGGCCTTCTTCCACTGGCTGTTCTCACGCTCAAGGATGGCTGCCGCGATCATATTCTTGTGGATCTGCATGGTGCCGCCATAGATCGAGCCGCCACGGACCTCCGCATAGCGGTGAACGAGGGGATATTCCTTTGTGTAGCCGTTGGCGCCGAGCATCTGGATGGCGTCGTCACAGATCTCCTTCGCCGCCTTGGCGGTGAACACCTTGGCGATCGAGGTCTCGAGCGGTGCGGGCAGGCCCGTGACCTGGGCCGTCGATGCGGCGCGCATGACGAGCAGGTGGGCCGCGTCGAGCTTCACGCGCATGTCGGCCAGCATCCACTGGATGCCTTGAAAATCACAGATCTCGCGACCGAACTGCCGCCTCTCCTTGGAATAGGCGAGCGCGAACTCATAGGCGGCACGCGCGGAACCCAGCATTCGAGCCATGCTTCCGAGACGCTCCGCATTGTAGACGCTGATGAGCTTGCCGAATGCACCGCCATCGAGAAGAATATTCTGCTTCGGCACCCGGCAATCATCAAAGTAGAGCTCGAACAGAAGCTCGTCGGCCATATTGAGCGTGCCATGCGAATGGCGGAAGCCCGGTGCATCATGCGGGACGATGACGGCACCAATGTCGGACGCTTTCCCCGAGGTGCCAAACCGGCAATAGACCAACGTGAACTCGTTGACGTTCACGAAGCTGACGAACTGCTTGGAACCGTTGAGCACCACCTGGTCGCCGTCGATCCGGGCGCGCGTCTTCAATGCGGTGGCGGCCGAGCCGGCGTCGGGCTCGGTAATGCCGATGGAGATGCCGATCTCGCCGCGGCACAGGGGCTCGACGAAGCGCGCACGCTGCTCGGGCGTGCCGTATTCCGCAACGGCGCCCACGGCGCCGGTGGAGGTGCGGTGGCTCAAGCCACCGACGATGGGCGCGCAGGCCTGCAGAGTCTGGATCACCAGGAGCGTATCAAGGAGCGGAAGACCGAGGCCACCATGCTCAGGGGGCAGATTGAGCCCAAGAAGCCCCTGCTCCGCCATGGCGCGGCGCAAGCGGCGCACGCCAGCAACACTTGAATCCGCCACCAGCGGAGCGAGCTTGCGCTCGTAAGCCCCCTTGGCCGCCTCCACAAGCTCCTGCTGACGATCGGTCAGTTGAAAATCCATCCGGATGTCTTCCTGCCCTGCGGTGCAGCCTTGGCAGATGCACCAGAATGTATCTATTTTTATAGCTACATTGTGCCTTGAACGTTATCTTACATCAAGGCAATTTTGTCCGGATTGCGGGATTGTACCCACGCATCCCGTCGACAAAGAGAGGAAATGCCCCATGCCGCGATTTGAAGCTGTGTCGGAGGATGACTTCAAGCGGGGCATGCGCCGCCTGGCGGCCGCCGTGAACGTGGTTTCGACCCTTGAGCAAGGGCGCCCGGCCGGACTCATCGCCACTGCGGTGTGTTCGGTCAGCGCCGGACCGCCCAGCATTCTGGTATGTGTCAACCGAGGTACGCGTACCCACGGCCACATCATCGAGGCGGGCGTGTTCTGCGTGAATGTGCTCGCAGCGGACCAGATGCCTTTCGCCCGCCAGTTCCTGTCGCGCGACCCGACCGAACGGTTCTCTCACTGTCACTGGTCTACCCTGGCCACAGGCTCACCCGCGCTCGACGAGGCGATGACCAATTTCGACTGCGAGGTGTCGTCCCAGTTCAGCTCGGGAACCCATGACATCCTGGTGGGTCACGTAGTGGCGATGCGGCAGCGCGAGAGCACCAATCCCCTGCTCTATTTCGAGGGAGACTACAGGCACATCGCCCATGGCGAGACGGCCTGAGCACAGTCATACCTCAATGATTGCCACCGGCTGACCTTCGTCCACACCGTCGCCCGAGGCGACCAGAAGGCGCGCGATCCGGCCGGCGCTCGGGGCGGCGACCGGGATCTCCATCTTCATCGATTCGACAACCAAAAGGGTGTCGCCGGCGGCCACCAGACCGCCTTCCGCCACCGCAACCTCGAACACCACGCCGGTGACACTCGACACCACGTCATGCTGCGCCATGAACATTCTCCCCCGCTTGTGTGGATTGCCCCTGCCCGATGAATATCGATGTGCAATGGTGACAATATGCTGCAAATGCATTTACATTGAAAGAAACAATCAACAGCGTCCGCACAAAGGACGATGCGGCCGCAATGGACCGCCGAGCGATACGGGAGCGAAGCCGGGCCCTATGGACGAGGACACGCTGAAGGAACTCGAATCGCGTCGCATCGCCGCCCGCGCCATGGGGGGCGCGGCCGCGCTCGCAAAGCTCAAGGCGGCGGGCAAGCTCAACGCACGGGAGCGGATCGAGCGACTGCTCGATCCCGGCTCATTCCGGGAGATCGGGCTTCTCGCCCGCAGCCAGCACGGCGCGCTCAGGGCACGCACGCCGGCCGACGGCCTCGTCGCAGGATGGGGCACCATTGTCGGGCGGGAGGTCTATGTGGCGTCCGAGGATGCCTCGGTGATCGCTGGAACGCGCGGCCGCGTGGCAGAAGCAAAGAGCCAGCGCGTGCGCGATCTTGCCTTGCGCCACCGCCGCCCCTTCATTGCGCTGATGGAGGCGGGCGCCGGCCGATTTCAGGAGAATAACGGCGCCATCGCGGCCGGCCTCGGGGCCCGCTTCAAGGAGCACTTCATGCTCTCCGGCCGGGTACCGCAGGTGGCGGCGGTCATGGGCGCATGCTTCGGCGGCCCCTCCTTCACCGCACTTCAATCGGACTTTGTCACCATCGTCGCCGGCTCCGGATACATGGGCATGTCTGGGCCGCCCGTAGTAAAGGTGGGGATCGGCAAGGTGGTCTCCGCTGAGGACATCGGCGGAGCCGAGAAGAGCACCGCAATCACCGGCCAGGCGGATTTGCTGACTCAGAGTGACGCGGAGGCGCTTGCGGCGATCCGCGCGTTTCTCTCCTTCCTGCCCTCAAACTGCGATGAACTGCCGCCGACCGTGGCGCCGCGTCCGGCCGCCTGCGACACCCCGGAGGGCGCGATGCGGCTCACGCAGATCGTCTCCGATAACCATCGCCGCGCGTACGACATGGAAGAGCTGATCCGGCTGATCGTCGATGGCGGCGAGATGTTCCATTACCGACAGACCTACGGGCCGAGCCTCATCACCGCCTTTGCCCGCATGGACGGCCAGTCGGTGGGCATCCTGGCGAACAACCCCATGAAGATGGCCGGGGCGATCGACGAGAAGGGCATCCAGAAGGCGCGAAAGTTCGTCGACACCTGCAACGCCTTTCATATCCCCCTGGTGTTTCTCGTGGATTGTCCCGGTTTCATGGTGGGTCCGGAGATCGAGAACCAGCGGATGGTCTCGCTCGCCTCGCGCTTCCTGAACAGTGTTATCGGCGCGAGCGTGCCGAAGGCGACCATCGTCCTGCGCAAGGCGGTGGGCCTCGCCTATCTCGCCATGGGTGGTCGCGTGATGGCGCCGGACGCCATCGTCGCCTGGCCGACGGCGCAGTTCGACGTGATGGGCCCCGCAGCCGGGGTCGAACTCACCTACGGCAGGGAGATCGCCAAGGCAGCAGACCCGGCCGCTCGGCGCCGCGAGCTGCTGGCGAGCGCAGAGGCGCAGGCATCCGCCTATCTCGCCGCCGAGATGGCCCTGATCGACGACGTCATCGCGCCAGCCGAGACCCGCGCCGTGATCCTCGACGTGCTCGCCCGAACGCGCCCGGGGCGCGTGCCCTCCTTCAAGCATCGCATCGATCCATAAGGGCACACACCATGAGGCTGCAAACCCTTAGGCAGCAGCTGCCTGAGTTCTGGGATATCGAAACCGACGTGCTGGTCGTGGGGTTTGGCGCCGCGGGCGCGGTCGCTGCCATCGAGGCTGCCGATCGCGGCGCCCGCACGGTACTGATTGAGAAGATGGCGTTTCCCGGCGGGTTGTCCGTCGTCTCGGCGGGCGGCATCCGCGTGAGCGATGACCGCGCAGCGGCGCTCTCCTATCTCGAAGCCACCTGCGGAGGGCGGACGCCGCAGGTCCTGCTGGAGGCGCTGGCCGACGGCATGGTGGAAGTGGAAGGCTATATGCGCGGCCTCGCCCGCCTCAGCGACGCTGAGGTCCGCGTTACTCCGGCGCGCGGCAACTATCCCCTGCCGGGATACGAGGCGCTCGGCTATTGCGAAGTCGCATCGGTGCCGGCGCTGGAGGACGGCACATGCTTTCCCCAGGCGGGCCCAGTGAAGAACGGCACGCGCCTCTTCAAGGTGCTCGCCGATAATGTGGCTGCGCGCCCGATCCAGATCCTTATGTCGACCCCCGCGCGTCGGCTCCTGACGGACGCCGACGGTGCCGTGATTGGCCTTCTGGCCGACCACGACGGCCGCCCACTGGCGATCCGGGTGCACGGCGGCGTGATCCTCGCCTGCGGCGGGTTCGAGGCCGACGCGGAGATGCAGCGACAGTATTTCCAGAAGGGCGCCGTGCTCACCGGATCGTTCCGCGGCAACACCGGTGACGGTATCCGCATGGCCCAGGCTGTGGGCGCCGACCTCTGGCACATGTGGCACTATCACGGTCCCTACGGCCTCGTGCATCCCGACCCGGACTACCCGTTCGGCCTCTATCTCAAGGCGGTGCCCATGTGGACGCCGGCCCCCAGCGGGAGGGGCGCGCTCGGAGCAGGCACCCTCGGCACGGATCCGGGCAAGGCCTACGAGAAAGCTCTGCCGCGCCTCGCCTGGATCCTCATCGACCAGGCAGGCCGGCGATTCATGGACGAGTATCCACCCTATCCAGGCGATACCGGCGTGCGCCCGTTCGATGCCTTCGACCCGAAGCGCCAGGGGTTCCCGCGCGATCCAGCATTCCTCGTGTTCGACGACGCTGGCCGGCGCATGTACCCGCTGGGCCGCTCGGTTCACAACGATCCGCAGCCGCACCTCGGTTGGAGCGTCGACAATGCGCGCGAGATCGAGGCTGGCATTTTCCACCGCGCCGATACCCTTGAAGAGCTTGCGGCGCTGATGGACGTGCCCGGGCCAGAGCTGCGTGCCACAGTCGAGGCCTGGAACGCCGCCGTTGCGGCGGGTCGCGACGCGGCCTTCGGCCGGCTGCCGGAGACCATGGCGCCGATCAGCGAGCCCCCCTTCTATTTCGGGCGGGTTCGCCCCGTCGTCATCAACACCCAGGGTGGTCCGCGCCACGATGTGCGCCAGCGCGTGCTGGACCCCTTCGGCGCGCCGATCCCCGGCCTCTATGCGGCAGGCGAGCTCGGCAGCCTGTTCGGCCACATCTATATGAGCGGCGGCAACCTCGCCGAATGCGTCATCGGCGGGCGCACCGCCGGTAGGCAGGCGGCTGAGGCGTTGTCGCGGGTGCTCCAGCCGCAGGCGTAACGGGGCCCGGCAATCATGCTGATGAGGTGTCCCCAGTGGCTCCTGCCATCCCAGAATGTCTGGCCGATCCTGTCAGCCTGACATCCGGCAGGCGAGCCCCCTTCGTGCTCACGCACGGGGCGGTTCAATGTGCCCGAGTTGCGCATCCTTGACGACGAGTTGTGGCAGGCGGTCAAGGATCGCCAGAAAGCTATCAAGCTGAACCGTAGCGACGACGGCGAGACCGAGAACCACTTCCGGGAACGTCGGCGCCCCAGATACCTTTTCTCGGGCCTGACCAAGTGCGCCTGCTGTGGCGGTGGTTATTCGATGATCTCGGCTGACCTGGTTGGCTGCTCGACAGCCCGGAATAAGGGCACTTGCGAGAATTGCAGGAACATCCGGCGCGATCAGTTCGAGGCGCGCCGGGGCCGCTCACAGCGGGGTGGCGGCTCCTCGAATATGAGGAGATCGCTCGCAATCAAGCCGCCGCATTCTGGAATGCTGCGTTGGGTTGGGACGCGGTGATTGAGAGGGTAAGCGCCCTATCGAGTCCAGCGCCAACTTTCGACGCGCCGCCGCCCGTGCATGTGCGGACCGAAATCGGTCTAGGTGCGGACCAATCCCGAAACGCAAAAGGGCCGCCTTGCGGCGACCCTTGCGAAAGCCTTGATAAATCAAGGATTTTTGGTTGCGGGGGCAGGATTTGAACCTGCGACCTTCAGGTTATGAGCCTGACGAGCTACCGGGCTGCTCCACCCCGCGTCAGAACCGAGAGTTTGCCGGCGAACCGGCTGTCGGCGAGGCGTATGTAGCAATCCCCGCTCCCGATGGAAAGGGCACGGAGCATTATTTGTGGCTGGGCACCCCTGCCCTGTGGACGACGCAGGTTTAAGCCCCCGCAGCAATTGCCCGCAAAGCCTTTCCAGGCAACATGTTGTATGGAAACGTTCGGCTTCAGCCGTGGAGGCAGTAAGCGCCGGCCATCAGCACGATTTCGCCGACCACCACCCCGGCGAACACCGAACGACGCAACAGAAGGAAGCCGGCGACGCCCGCCACCACCGAGCCGAGGCGCAGCATGAGCGGTATCTCGGCCAGCGCCCCGGTGGGCGCGAAGAGGAGCCGCGCCACCACGGCGGCCAGCAGCGCGGTCGCCACCGCCCGCACCCAGTGGAAGACGGCGCTGCCCTCCTCCACCCGGCGGCCCGCGATGACGGCAAGGGTGCGCCAAACCTCCGTCGGAAGGAAGCCGAGAAGGATCACCAGCAGCATCGCCGCGCCTTCGCTCATCGGCGCGATCATCGGCGCCGCTCCAGCAGGCGACCGGCGATGAAAGCGAGCGTGCCGCCGCCGATGCCGGCGATCATCAGATCGAGCCCGCCCGCAAGGTTCAGCGTCACCGGCATCAGGATGAAGCCGGCGGCGAGGGCCAGCCAGTCCGTCGGCAGCGTTGCGTTGCGCACCATCAGCACGGTGAAGGACAAAGGCGTGAGCAGCAGCAGGCCGGCCGCCACCCAGCCGGGCACCTCGCCGGCCACGGTATAGCCCGCAACCGTGCCGAGGCAGCTCACGCCGATCAGCGAGAGGCCGAGGCCCAAAGTGAAGGGCACGCGCCCCTCGCCCGGCAGGTGCGGCAGCATGCGCAGCCCCTCGAGCCACACGGTCATCGCCACGAAATGCGCGCAGACCAGCTCCCAGAACAGGCTGCGGCGCGGCCCGCGCATGTAGGGGGCCACGGAGACGACCATGGGCAGGAGGCGCATGGACGACAGCCCGACCGCAAGCGCGATGGCCGGCAGCGCCGTGCCCGCCGCCAGCCCGCCAATGAGGATGAGCTGCGCCGGCAGCGCCCATACGAGCAAGGTAGAGGCGACGCCGGCCCCAAGCGGAAATCCTACTCCGTTGAGCACCGCGCCGAACCCCAGATAGCTCGCGAACAGCACCAGTGCGGGCACCGACACGGCCTTGCGCATTCCCTTCAGGAAGTACACCGGCGGCGCATGATGCGCGGGGTGAAGGGAGGGCGGCGCGTTCACGGGAGTTCGGGTCCGGAGGCGAGGGGCAGAGGGGACAGGGGCGCCGCAAGCCGGCGAATGCCTCCCAATAGCATCTCCCCCCGCAGCCGGGGAGTGATCCCGCCGCAGGGCGCCGGCGCGGGTCATGCGGGAATGGCGCGGCTGGCACCGCCGAATCTGCGGCTGGTGCGGACGGCGGGACTCGAACCCGCACGCCTTGCGGCGCAAGATTTTAAGTCTCGTGCGTCTACCGGTTTCGCCACGTCCGCGGGGCCGGGCGCGGGGCCCGGCGGACGTGTCTTAGAGCATGTTTCGCGGCGGGAGTGTACCTCCCTCGCCGCGCGTCGAGACGCCGGCTCAGCGCCGGCCGGTGCGTTCGGCCTCGAGACGCCAGCACAGGATGGCGCCGATCATCAGGCCGCCGATGAGGCTGAGGTGCTCCACCACCACGTGGAACTCGAACAGGCGCTGCTCGCCCTGCATGGTCCAGAAGGGATGTGCGATGGGGATGGTGAGCGCGGTGAACACCGCCAGCATGCCGAAGCCGAGCCAGGCCATTTGGTTGGCGATGACCATGGCCGAGCCGGCCAGGAGCACAACAATGGCGAGCGGCACGAACACGATGGCCGGCTTCACGCCGAAGAATTCGAACAGCGTCAGGGCGCCGCCGAAGTTGAACAATTTGTCCAGGCCGGCGCCCCAGAAGATGAAGGTGAGCAGCGCACGGGCGAAGATGCCGAATGCGGGGCTCGACAGCAGGGCGGCGATGGGACGTGGGGTCAAGATGGCACCTGTGGGCAGTTGAGACGGCGCGCGCCCGATAGCCGGAGCCGGCACCCGCGCGCCTGCCTCTCTTGCCGCCCGCTCTCTGAACGGCGGCTGAACCAATGTGCGCCCCCCGGTGCACCGTCCTCAGGAGGCGTCGGCGGCAACCGGGGTGATGGCGACGGATTCGCCGCAGCCGCAGGAGGACGTCTGGTTGGGATTGTTGAAGACGAACTGGGACGACACCTTGTCCGTCTTGAAATCCATCTCGGTGCCTATGAGGAAGAGCACCGCCTTGGAATCCACCACCACCTTCACGCCCTTGTCCTCGACCACCGAATCGAGGGGCGCCACCTCGGTGGTGAAGTCGAGCTTGTAGGACATGCCGGCGCACCCGCCGTTCTCGATGCCCACGCGGACGGCAGTCCCCGGCTCTGCATCGGCGAGAATCTCGCGCAGGCGCTCGGCGGCGATGTCGGTGATGCGTATCACCGGCGGCAGGCTGCGCCGGGCGGGGCGGACGGGGGGCGTTTCAGGGACACTCATGGCAGATCTCCAGACCCTGCCGGTTCAAGGTCGGCGGGCCAGCCTCCTACAAATGGTGGATGATCACGGCAGGAGCAAGTCTCAGGATGCATCCGGGATGCCGGCCACTCTCCGTATGGCCGGAAGGCTGATGAACAGATACTTTGCAACCATGACATCGCAACCATGACACCGGGAATTTCCGCGATTTCTCTTTTTCCCCACAAAGGTCAAGATATAGGTCTCGGCACGGCGACCTGACGCCGGCTCGAGGGGGCAGACGAAGCATGAGGGCGAAGCCGGCCAGCAGGCGGTTCCGCGCGGCAACCGCGATCATTGCGGCTGCTGCGCTGTGGAGCCGTGCGGCCGAAGCCCAGCCCACCATCGCCACCGGCAGCTTCGGCAGCGCCCCGACGTTTAAGACCACCCTCATTGCCCTACTGGTCGCCGCCGCCATCGGCGCCGCAGCCTTCATGGCCGCGCGACTGGCTGCCCGGCGAAACGCGGCGAGCGGCGCGGCACATGCGGTGCAGGCGCCCAGGGCCGCCGGAGGCGCCATGCGCGCCGTGCTCCTGCTGCTCGGACTCGGCGCCATTCTTCTCGTGGTGACCGTGCTGGTCTACCAGGCGAGCGTGCAATCGGCGATCGCCGACACGCGGCGCCTGCTCGCCACCCTCGCCGAGGTTCAGATGCGCAGCCTTGCCCAGGAGCGCCAGCGGCTGGAGACGGGCGCGCTGGCGCTGGGATCGAGCCGCTTCCTCGCCGACGATGTGGCCGGCTGGCACGCCGAGCCTTCCTCAGAGCGGCGCGAGCGCCTGCGGCTTCTGCTCGGCGACAGCGCGCGGGCCTTCGGCTTCGTCGGTGCCGAGCTGTGGACCAACACGGGCGCCTTCGTGATGTCGTCAGGCCCCGAGCCCGGCCGGCCAGACATGGCGGAGATGGTGCGGCAGGTGGCGGCCACAGGCCAGTTGGCGGAGGCCCCCCCGCCCCGCGATTCCGCCCGCGCCGGCGGCTTCGCCTTCCTGGTGAACGTGCCGGTGCGCAACGCCGCGAACGAACCTTGCTGCGTGCTTCTCCTGCAATCGGGGGCGCGGCCCGATGCCCATCCCATGCTCTCGGCGGTGTTCCGCACGGCGCGGACGGCGGAAGCGCTGCTGGTGGGGCCGGATCCGCGCGGCGGCGTGCGTGTCACCACCGCCGTCTCGCGCGATCAGGCGGCGCCGATGCCCCGCACATTCGCCGCCGACCCCTTCGCCTTCGCAAGCGGCACCGGCAACGCGGTCGGTGCCGGAACGGGCACCGATCCGTCAGGCCGTGCCGTTCTGGCGGTCCGCGTGCCGATTCCGGGCGAGCAGTCCGCCCTCGTCCTCAAGGTGGATCGCGACGAGATCCTCGGCGGTGCGCGCACCTCGGCCTTCTTTTCGGCGGCGCTCGCCTGCGCGCTGCTTCTGCTTGCGGTGGCGGTGGGGCGTGGGCTCCTGCAGAAGACCCGGATGCGCGATGCGGCGCGCGAGCTCACCGCCGCCCGCGCGGTGGGCGAGGCGGAAGCGCGCTTCCGCGCCGCCTTCGACCAGGCCGCCACCGGCATCCTCCACCTCGACCTCGACGGCACCATCCTGCGCGCCAACGACAAGGCCTGCCGCATGCTGGGCCGGCCGGCGGACGCGCTTTCGGGCTTGACCCTGTGGAAGCTGCGGGAGGCGGCCCACGCGGCCAAGGGTGCCGACGTGATCCGCCCCCTCCTCGACGGACGGGCGGCCGAGATCGAGACCGAGGAAAGCGTGGTGCGCCCGGACGGCTCGGCGGTCTGGCTCGGCTTCACCTTCTCGCTGGTGCGCAATGCGGATGGCGCGGCGGACCACCTGCTACTGGTCGCGCAGGACATCTCCGCCCGGCGCGCCGCCGAGGCGGCCCTGCGCGAGAGCGAGGAGCGCTTCGGCCTCGCGGTGAAGGGCTCGGACCAGGGCGTGTGGGATCTCGACGTCCGCACCGGCAGGCTCTACCTGTCGCAGCGGGCGCGGGAGATGCTTGGCGTCGGTCCCGACGAGGCGGTCGACGTGCGGCGTCCGTGGCACGAGATGCTGCACGCCGACGACCGGCGCAAGGTGGCGGCCGCGTGGAAGGCCTTCCTCAGGGGCGGGTCGCCGACCCTGGAACTCGACATCCGCCTGCGCCGGCCGGATGGCGCCTATCACGATTTCCGCTGGCACGGTCTCGCCGCCCGCGACGCCGCCGGCGCCGTCAGCCGGACGGTGGGTCTTCTCGCCGACATCACCGGCTCCAAGCAGACCGAGCGCCACCTTCGGCTCGCGGCCGCGGTGTTCGCCAATTCCCACGACGGACTGGTGGTGACGAACCTCAGGTCCGAGGTATCCGCCGTCAATCCCGCCTTCTCGCGCATCACTGGCTACGCCGAGGAGGAGATCCTCGGCCAGAACATGCGCCTCCTCCATTCCGGCCGGCACGACCGCGACTTCTACCGTGCCCTGTGGAGCGAGCTGACTACCGCCGGCGTCTGGCGGGGCGAGATCTGGAACCGCCGCAAGAACGGGGAAATCTTCCTCCAGCAGCTCAACATCACCACGGTGTATGACGAGAGCGGCGCGGCGCAGAACTTTGTGGGCGCCTTCCAGGACATCACCCAGAGCAAGCATTCCGAATTCGAGCTGGACAGGCTTGCCCATTACGATCCGCTGACCGACCTGCCCAACCGCACGCTGATCGCCTCGCTGCTCGACCTCGCCCTGACCCGGCCGGGATCGCGCTGCGCCGTGCTGTTCGTGGACCTCGACCGCTTCAAGACCGTCAACGACAGCCTCGGCCACATGGCCGGAGACGCCGTGCTGCAGATGGCCGCCCGGCGCATCCAGGACGGGCTGGAGAGCGGGGCCACCCTCGGCCGGCACGGCGGCGACGAATTCGTCATCATCCTCGAAGGCATCGCCGGGCCGGAGGACGCCGCCACCGTCGCCAACCGGATCATCCAGGAGATGGGCCGGCCCTTCGCCATGCCTGGCGGCGGGGAAATCTATCTCGGCGCCAGCGTCGGCATCAGCCTGTTCCCCGAGGATGCGGACGCCCCGGCGACCCTGCTCCAGCACGCGGATTCGGCGCTCGCGGAAGCCAAGTCCCACGGCCGCGGCGGCTATGCCTTCTACACCCAGGCGCTCACCCGCGGCGCCCGCGTGCGTATGGAGATGGAGGCGGACCTGCGCCGCGCCCTCGCCCGCGAGGAATTCGTGCTGAACTTCCAGCCGGTGGTGAACCTCGCCACCGGCCGCATCGCCGGCACCGAGGCGCTGGTGCGCTGGCAGAGCCCCACCCATGGCCTCGTCACCCCCAACCGATTCATTCCCCTCGCCGAGGAGACCGGCCTGATCGAGCCGCTGGGCAATTGGGTGATGGAGGCCGCCTGCCGGCAGATGGCCGAATGGCTCGACAAGGGCGCCGATCTCGACTTCATCGCGGTGAACCTGTCACCGCGCCAGTTCCAGCGCGGCGCCCTGTGCGAGTTCGTGGACGACGTTCTGCGTCGCACCGGGCTGCCGCCGCACAAGCTGGAGGTGGAGATCACCGAAAACCTGCTGTTCGATGCCCGCGCCGCGGCGGAGCGCAAGCTGCGCCAGCTGAAGGAGACCGGCGTGCGCATCGCGCTCGACGATTTCGGCACGGGCTATTCCTCGCTCGCCTATCTCAAGCGCTTCCCCATCTCCAAGCTGAAGATCGACCGCAGCTTCGTGCGCGACCTGCCGCGCACAGCCGACGCGGAGATCGCCACCGCGATCATCTCCATCGCCCGGGCGCTCGGCTTCTCGGTGGTGGCGGAAGGCATCGAGGATCCGCGCCAGCACGACTTCCTGAAGGCGCGGGGCTGCGACTTCGGCCAGGGTCACCTGTTCAGCCGCGCGGTATCCGGGGAGCGCCTGCTGCGGCTCGCACTGAGCGGCCCTCTGGCGCCAGTGCCGACACCCGGCGCGCCCCGTGGCCCGGCGACCCGGACCAATACGCCGGGCAGCACCTCCCTGCACTGAGGAGCCGCGGCTATTCCTCGACCTTGAAGGGCATCGGGATGTCTTCGAGCGAAATGATGCCGCTGGTCATGAGGTAGATGATGCCGGCCGTGACCACGAGCGCGATGAGGCTGGTGGCGATCACCTTGTAAAGCATCAGCGGGCGCACCGGCGCGCCCGGATCGGTGCCGGGGATGACGTCAGCGTTCTCCGCCTGGGAGCGCACGCCCCACGGCAGCACGGCGAACAGGCTCACCCACCACACGATGAAATAGATGGCGACGACGGCACCGACCGACACGGCGTCTTCCTTGATTGGCGGCGCCGATCATGTCGGCGCCGCGAAGGGAATTTCATGCCATCGGCCCCGGTCTGCGACCGGCGCCGCGCGGGCCGCTCCTCAGGCCTGCTCCAGCTCCACCAGCGTTCCGTTGAAGTCCTTGGGATGAAGGAACAGCACCGGCTTGCCGTGGGCACCGATCTTCGGCTCACCCGAGCCGAGCACGCGCGCACCGCTGGCCTTGAGCTGGTCGCGGGCGACGATGATGTCGTCGACCTCGTAGCACAGGTGGTGGATGCCGCCGTCCGGATTGCGCTCCAGGAACTTGGCGATGGGCGAATCCGCGCCGAGGGGCTCCAGGAACTCGATCTTGGTGTTGGGCAGGGTCACGAACACCGTGGTCACCCCGTGCTCCACCTGCGGCACGGCGGCGGAGACTTCCGCGCCGAGGGTGTCGCGATAGAGCACCGAGGCGGCCGCGATGTCGCGCACCGCGATGGCCACGTGATTGAGCCGTCCGATCATGTTTCCCCTCCGGTTCGTCACCGATCCATAGCGCAAGGCGCAGCAGGGAGAAATACGGCCATTGGGCGCCCTCGGCTCAGCACCCGGCGCGCCGTTCGCCGCGCAGGGGTTGCTGCTGCCTCGCTCAGGCGCCGCGCGGGCTGTTTGGGCGCTGCTCCGCTCAGGCGCCGCGCGGGCTGTTGGGCGTTGCTCCGCTCAGGCGCCGCGCGGGCTTGGTCCGGCTCCTGCGCCTCCGGACAGGCTCACACCTCCAGCACGTGGACGTGGCAGACGGGCTTCTTGCCCCAGGCTGCGTTCACGGCCGACCGCACCGCCCGCTCCAGGCTCTCGGCCAGCGCCTCGGGATCCCGGCGGCGGGCCTTGGGCAAATTGTCGAGGGTGGCGACCACGGTGTCGAGCACATGGTCCAGCATGTCGATGCCACCCTCCCCCCGCTCCGGCACGCCGGTGATCTCCACGGAGGGATCGCCCGCGAGGCCGCCCTGCTTGTTCACCGCCACGGCGATGGAGATGGCACCCACATAGCCCAGCTTGCGCCGCTCGGGGATGGCGCGCGCGCCCTCTGCGAGCAGCAGGCGGCCGTCCTTGTAGAGGCGGCCGAAGGGCACATCATCCACCCGCTCGGCCGGGCCGGGGGCGAGGCGGATGACGTTGCCGTCATAGCAATTCACCACCTCCGGCACGCCCATGCGGCGGGCGAGCAGCGCGTGCTCATGCAGATGAAGCGCCTCGCCATGCACCGGGATCGCCACCTCGGGACGGATCATGCGGTACATCTCCTCCAGTTCGCCCCGCCGAGGATGGCCGGAGACGTGGACGAGAGCGGTGCGATCGGTGATGACCTCCACGCCGCGCTTGATGAGCGCGTTGACGATATGGTTCACCACCTTCTCGTTGCCGGGAATGGTGCGCGAGGAAAACACCACCTGGTCACCGGGCGACAGGGCGATTTCCGGATGGTCATCGTCGGCGATGCGGCGCAGCGCGGCGCGCGGCTCGCCCTGGCTGCCGGTGAGGATGGCCACCACGCGCTCGCGCGGCAGGTATCCATAGGCATCCGCGCCGCGGAAGGCGGGAATGCCGTCCAGCAGCCCCTGCTCGCGGGCGACGCCGATGACGCGTTCCAGCGCCCGGCCCACCAGCACCACCTCGCGCCCGTTCGCGTGGGCCGCCTCGGCGATGGCGCGGATGCGCGCGACGTTGGAGGAGAAGGTCGTGAAGGCGATGCGGTGCTTCGCCTTGGCGACGATGCCCTTCAGCGAGGCCGCCACATCCGACTCTGACGGCGAGATGCCATCGCGGATGGCGTTGGTGGAATCGCAAATGATGGCGCGCACACCCTCGTCGCCCAGCGCCTTCAGGCGGGCGATGTCGGTGGGCTCGCCGACGAGAGGCGTCGGGTCCAGCTTCCAATCGCCCGTATGCACCACCAGGCCCGCCTTGGTGCGGATGGCGAGGGCGTGGCTGTCCGGAATGGAGTGCGACACCGGCACGAATTCGACGCTGAACGGCCCGATCTGAACCGGCTGGCGCGCGCGCACCACCTCGATGGGCAGCTCGGAGGGGGCGCCCGGCTCCCCGGCGCGCTTCGCTTCCAGAAGGCCGGCGGTGAAGCGGGTGGTGTAGATGGGGCACTTCAGGCGCGGCCACAGGTCCAGCACCGCGCCGATATGGTCCTCATGACCATGGGTCAGTACGAGGCCGGCGATCTTCTTGCGCTCCCCTTCGAGGAAACGGATGTCCGGCAACACCAGGTCGACGCCCGGCGCCTCCTCCCCCGCGAAGCTCATGCCGAGATCGACCACGAGCCATTCCCGCGCCTTCTTCGGGCCGAAGCCGTAGAGGCCGAGGTTCATTCCGATCTCGCCCACGCCGCCGAGGGGCGCGAAGACCAGTTCATCCGTGGGTGCCATCAGGGGGTCACTTCCAAACGCGGCGCCCGGCGCGCCGGCGCAAGCGGGTGCCGGCGAGCGCGTGACGCGCCAAACAGAAACAGCCCCGCGACGCGAGGCTCAGGAAAAGGCGGGCGGCCGTATGATGGGGTGCCGCCCCCGCAATGCAAGCCTTCCGCGCCCCTCCGCGACGATCAGTCGGGCTTGCCGAGGGAGACATCGCCCGCGGTGATGATCTCGGCCACGCCGTCCCGACGCCGCAGCATCATGGCGCCGCGGGTGTCGATATTCTCGAAGCGCCCGACCACCTCACGCTCGCCGATCTTCACGCTGACCTGGTCACCCATGCCAAGCGCATGACGCATCCAGTCCGAGCGGATGGCGGGGAAGCCGGCGCCAGCGTTCCACTGGTTGAGGCGGACCGCCATGGCGAGGTCGAGGGCCTCCAGCATCCGGTCGGGCGCGGTGGGCGCGCCGAGGGCTTCGAGGCTGGTCGCCTTGTAGGGCAGGTCCTCGGGATGGTGCAGGC
Organism: Pseudomonadota bacterium; assembly: GCA_023442085.1. Classification (GTDB taxonomy): domain Bacteria; phylum Pseudomonadota; class Alphaproteobacteria; order Rhizobiales; family Xanthobacteraceae; genus Xanthobacter. The sequence continues at coordinate 48,251 of JAEZMT010000085.1, forward strand.
AGTTGACGCCGAAGCCGATCACCGCCGCCGGGCGGCCGTTCGGGTCGGTGCCGCCTTCCACCAGGATACCCGCGACCTTGCCGCCGTCGATCAGAAGGTCGTTCGGCCATTTGAGCTTCATCTGCTCGGCAGCGATCTGCGGCGCGGCGGAGACCACCGCATCCCGCAGCGCGAGGCCGGCGACGAAGCAGAGCTGGGCGAGGTTCGCCACCGGCGCGGGATTGGGCAGCACCAAAGTGGCGAAGAGGTTGCCCAGCTCGGACGTCCACGGCCGGCCGCGGCGTCCCCGCCCGGCCGTCTGGATGTCAGACACCAGCCAGACCGGGAAGGTCTCGCCGCGCTGCAGGCGCGCCATCCCCTCGGCGTTGGTGGAGCCGATCTGGGTGAAGCGGACGATGGGAACCGTGGAACCCTGAAATTCGTAATGAGCCATCGTCTCAGAAGAGCGAACGGGCAGCGGCACTCGCAGCCTCAATAAGAGGAGCGGGATAGACGAAATAGAAGATCGTGAAAAGGCCGCTTACCGCCAGAACCGCCTTCAGCTCGGTCGGCATAGGGTCGAAGGCATCCACCGGCTCGTCGAAATACATAATCTTGACGACCCGCAGGTAATAGAAGGCACCCACCACCGAGGCGAGCACGCCCACCACGGCGAGGCCGTAGAGGCCGGCCTGAATGGCGGCGACGAACACGTAATATTTGGCGAGGAAGCCCGCGAGCGGCGGAATGCCGGCGAGCGAGAACATGAGCGCGCCCAGCATCAGCGCCATCAGCGGATTGCGGCGCGCAAGACCGGCGAGGTCTTCCACCGTCTCCACGGCCTGGCCCTTGCGGCGCATGGTGAGCACGCAGGCGAAGGTGCCGAGCGTCATCACCAGATAGATGGCCATGTAGACCAGCACGCCGCGGACACCCTCGGTGGTGCCTGCGGCGAGGCCGACGAGGGCGAAGCCCATGTGGCCGATGGAGGAATAGGCGAGCAGTCGCTTGATGTTGCGCTGCCCGATGGCGGCGAAGGCGCCGAGCACCATGGAGGCGAGCGAGACGAAGGCGACGATCTGCTGCCACTGGTGGGAGACGTGCGGGAAGGCCTCGATCAGCACGCGCACGAAGATGGCCATGCCGGCGACCTTCGGCGCCGAGGCGAAGAAAGCGGTCACCGGGGTGGGCGCGCCTTCATAGACATCCGGCGTCCACATGTGGAACGGCACGGCCGACACCTTGAAGCACAGGCCCGCCACCAGAAACACTAGGCCGAAGATGAGGCCGATGCTCGGCTCCTTGGCCACGGCGGCGATCTGCAGGAAGTTAACCGAGCCGGTGAAGCCATAGATCAGCGAGGCGCCGTAGAGCAGCATGCCCGAGGAGAGCGCGCCGAGGACGAAATACTTCAGGCCCGCCTCGGTGGAGCGCACCGAGTCGCGGTTGATGGCGGCCACCACATAGAGCGAGAGGCTCATCAACTCGAGGCCGAGATAGAGGGCGATGAGGTCGCCGGCCGAGACCAGCATGAACATGCCGAGCGTGGCGATCACCACCAGCACCGCATATTCGAACTTCGCCTGCTTCTCCCGCGCCTGCCAGTCCACCGACATGATGAGGGACACCAGCGCGCCGATGGACGCCAGCACCTTCATGAAGCGGCCGAAGGCGTCGATCTCCAGCGAACCGTTGAAGGCCGTGATTTCGGTGGCAGGCTGCAGCAGCACCAGCACGCCCGCCGCGGCGAGCACCGCGATGGCAAGCCCGGTGACCAGATTGGCCGAGCCCTCCCCGCGGAACGCGCCGATGAGGATCAGCACGATCGCCGAGACGGCGAGCACCAGTTCCGGCAGGACCGCGCCGAGGGGAGGCAGGAGCTGCGACATGAGGCGTCCTCGAAAATCAGAAGCTCAGCAGCAGGGCGGTCTTCACCGCGCCCGCCACGGAATCGGTGCGCGCGACGACCGCGTTCACCGCATGGGATGTCATGTTGAGGATGGGCGCGGGCCACACGCCAAACAGGATGGTGAGGATCACCAGCGGCACCATGATGACGATCTCGCGGGGCGAGAGGTCGGCCATGGACTTCAGCTTCTCCTTCTCCAGCGGGCCAAACACCACGCGCCAGTAGAGCCAGAGCGCGTAGGCCGCCGAGAAGATGACGCCGGTGGCCGCGAAGAAGGCGACCCAGGTGTTGCGCTCGAAGGCGGCGAGCATGGTAAGGAATTCGCCGACGAAGCCCGAGGTGCCCGGCAGGCCCACGTTCGCCATGGTGAATACCATCAGCACAGTCGCGTAGAGCGGCATGCGCTTCACGAGGCCGCCATAGGCGGCGATCTCGCGAGTGTGCAGCCGGTCGTAGATGACGCCCACGCACAGGAACAGCGCGCCCGAGACGAATCCATGGGAGATCATGAGGAACATGGCGCCCTGGAGGCCCTGCTCATTCATGGCGAAGATGCCCATCGTCACGAAGCCCATGTGGGCGATGGACGAATAGGCGATCAGCTTCTTGATGTCCTCCTGCACCAGCGCGACGAGCGAGGTGTAGATGATGGCCACCACCGACAGGGTGAACACCATAGGCGCGAAATAGTGGCTCGCCTCCGGGAACATGGGCAGCGAGAAGCGCAGGAAGCCGTAGCCGCCCATCTTCAGCAGCACGCCCGCCAGGATCACCGAGCCGGCGGTGGGTGCCTCCACGTGGGCGTCGGGCAGCCAGGTGTGCACCGGCCACATGGGCATCTTCACCGCGAAGGAGGCGAAGAAGGCGAGCCAGAGCCAGTACTGCATGCCCGACGGGAAGCCGAACTGCATCAGGGTGGGCACGTCCGTGGTCCCGGCCTTCCAGTACATGGCCATGATGGCGAGCATCATCAGCACGGAGCCGGCCAGCGTGTAGAGGAAGAACTTGAAGGCCGCGTAGATGCGGCGCGGCCCGCCCCACACGCCGATGATGAGGAACATCGGGATGAGGCCGCCCTCGAAGAAGAAGTAGAAGAGGACGAGATCGAGGGCCGTGAAGGTGCCGAGCATCATCGTCTCGAGCACCAGGAAGGCGATCATGTATTCCTTCACGCGCTTATGCACGCTCTCCCAGGAGGCGAGGATGCAGAAGGGCATGAGGAAGGTGGTGAGGATAACGAAGGGCAGCGAGATGCCGTCCACGCCCATGTGGTAGGACGCGAGATCGCCGAGCCACGCCTTCTTCTCCACGAACTGGAAGCCGGGGGCGGACGCATCGAAGCCCGGCAGCAGCAGCAGCGACACCAGGAAGGTGACAAGCGTGGTCCACAGCGCGACCCAGCGGGCGTTGCGCGCGGACACCTCGTCGTCGCCCCGCACCACGAAGATGAAGAGCGCCCCGACCAGCGGCAGGAAGGTGACGACGGAGAGGATGGGCCAGTCGGTCATCGTCACACTCCGGCGAACATGAACCAGGTGATGAGGGCCGCGACGCCGATCAGCATCACGAAGGCGTAGTGGTAGAGGTAGCCGGTCTGCAGCCGCACCACCCCACGGGTGATGTCGAGCACGCGGGCGGAGACGCCATCCGGGCCCAGCCCGTCGATGATGGTGCCGTCACCGCGCTTCCACAGGGTGCGGCCGAGCCAGAGCGTCGGGCGCACGAAGAGGAAGTTGTAGATCTCGTCGAAGTACCACTTGTTCAGCAGGAAATGGTACAGCGCGTCCTGCGACTTCGCGAGTTGCGCCGGCACCTTCGGGTTCACGATGTAGAACCAGATGGCGAACAGCGAGCCCACCACCATCATCACCGTGGGAGCGAAGGCCGCCCAGCCGGGGATGTCGTGCATGGCGTGCAGGATGTGGTTCTCCGCGCCCATGAAGATGGAGTGGCGGAAGAAGTGCTCCACGCCCTCGCCCACGAAGATGTTCTTGAAGGCGAGGCCGGCGAACAGCGCGCCCAGCGAGAGCACGCCGAGCGGAATGGTCATTACCAGCGGGCTTTCGTGCGCGGCCTCATAATGATGATGGTCGTGCGGGTGACCCCAGAAGGTCATGAAGATGAGGCGCCAGGAGTAGAAGGCGGTGAGCGCCGCGGCGATCACGGTCATCCAGTAGCCGTAGACGTGGAAATAGTTGTGGCTCGCATAGGCCGCCTCGATGATGGCGTCCTTCGAGTAATAGCCGGCGAGGAACGGAAAGCCGGTGATGGCCAGCGTGCCGATCACCATCGTCCAGTAGGTGAAGGGGATCTTCTTCCGCAGGCCGCCCATGTGCCGCATGTCCTGCTCATGGTGCATGGCGTGGATGACCGAGCCGGCACCGAGGAAGAGCAGCGCCTTGAAGAAGGCGTGCGTCAGCAGGTGGAACATGCCGATGGAATAGGCCCCCGCGCCCATGGCCACGAACATGTAGCCAAGCTGGGAGCAGGTGGAATAGGCGATCACCTTCTTGATGTCGTTCTGCACCAGGCCGACGGTGGCGGCGAAGAAGGCGGTTGTCGCGCCCACCAGCATCACCACGTTGAGCGCGGTCTGCGACAATTCGAAGATGGGCGACATGCGCGCCACCATGAACACGCCAGCGGTCACCATGGTGGCGGCGTGGATGAGGGCGGAGACCGGCGTCGGGCCTTCCATCGCGTCCGGCAGCCAGGTGTGCAGCAGGAACTGGGCCGACTTGCCGCACGCGCCGACGAACAACAGCAGCGCGATGACGGTCGGCGCATCCCAATTGTGGCCGAGGAAGGAGATGGTCTTGCCGGCAAGGCCCGGAGCGGCGGCGAAAACCTCCTCGAAGGCGATGGAGCCGGTCATCACGAAGATGGCGAAGATGCCCAGCATGAAGCCGAAGTCGCCCACGCGGTTCACCACGAAGGCCTTCATGGCCGCCGCGTTCGCGGAGGGCTTCTCGTACCAGAAGCCGATGAGCAGATAGGAGGCGAGGCCCACGCCCTCCCAGCCGAAGAACAGCTGGAGCAAATTGTCCGCCGTCACCAGCATGAGCATGGCGAAGGTGAACAGCGAGAGATAGGCGAAGAAGCGCGGCCGGCTCGGATCCTCGTGCATGTAGCCGATGGAGTAGAGATGGACGAGCGACGACACGGTAGTGACGACGATCAGCATGATCACCGTCATGGTGTCGATGCGGAACGCCCAGTCGACCTTGAGGTCGCCCACATAGATCCACTTCATCACCTGCACGCGGGTGTCGTGGTCGCCGAAGCCGACCGCGAAGAAGGCGATCCAGGCGAGCAGGCACGCGACGAACAGGAACGAGGTGGTCACCACCTCGCTGGCGCGGTCGCCGATCTTCTTGCCGAACAGGCCGGCGATGAGGAAGCCGAGAAGGGGGAGGAAGACAATCGCCTGATACATGGCCTCAGCCCTTCATGGCGTTGATGTCCTCGACGGCGATCGAACCGCGGTTGCGGTAGAACACCACGAGGATGGCGAGGCCGATGGCCGCCTCGGCTGCGGCGACGGTGAGCACGAGCAGCGCGAACACCTGGCCCGTCAGGTTCCCGAGGAAGGCGGAGAACGAGACGAGGTTGATGTTCACGGCGAGCAGGATCAGCTCCACCGACATGAGGATGACGATGACGTTCTTCCGGTTGAGGAAGATGCCGAGCGTCCCGAGCGTGAACAGGATCGCCGCGACGGTCAGATAGTGGGAGAGACCGATGTCCATGCCCATCCCCCTCAGAGGCCCTGGCCGGGACGCACCTTCACCACCTCGATGGTGGAGGAGCGCGTCACCTGAGCCGTGATGTTCTGCCGGCGCACGTTCACCTTGTGGCGCAGCGTGAGCACGATGGCGCCGATCATGGCGACGAGCAGCACGAAGCCGGCGGCCTGGAAGAAGTAGATGTAATCTGTGTAGAGCACCGCCGCGATGGCGCGCACGTTGCTCTCGCTGGCGATGCCGCCCGGCGCGGACTGGACCGCGGAGGCGACGCCGGGGCCGGTCGCCCAGGCGCCCACCACCAGCACCAGCTCGGCGAGGAAGATGAGGCCCACCACCACGCCCACCGGCAGATATTGCAGGAAGCCCTGGCGCAGCTCCACGAAGTCCACGTCGAGCATCATCACGACAAAGAGGAAGAGCACCGCCACCGCGCCCACATAGACCACCACCAGGATCAGCGCGAGGAACTCGGCGCCGATGAGGATGAAGAGGCCCGCCGCGTTCACGAACGCGAGGATGAGGAACAGAACCGACTGCACCGGGTTGCGGGAGGAGATCACCATGAAGGCGGACGCCACCAGCACGAAGGCGAAGAGATAGAAAAACGCTGCCGCGACGCTCATGCGCGTAGCCCCCCTGCCCGCGGCGCGCCCGCGCCGGTCATGTCCGGCCCCGCAAGGCGGCCGGCCCCTGTGATGTCCTGACGCATCCCGAAAACCCGACGCATCCCGAAAGTCCGATCTTGGGCGCCGCGCGTTGCCGCACGTCGCCGGTCCCGTTCCAGAAGACCGGCAGGATGCCGGCCGTGTTCCTTTCGCCGCTCAGCGATAGGGCGCGTCGAGCGCGATGGACCGCGCGATCTCGCGCTCCCACCGGTCGCCGTTCGCGAGCAGCTTTTCCTTGTCGTAATAGAGTTCCTCGCGCGTCTCGGTGGCGAACTCGAAGTTCGGCCCCTCGACGATGGCATCCACCGGGCACGCCTCCTGGCAGAAGCCGCAATAGATGCACTTCACCATGTCGATGTCGTAACGCGTGGTGCGGCGGGTGCCGTCGTTGCGGCGCGGGCCGGCCTCGATGGTGATGGCCTGTGCCGGGCAGATGGCCTCGCACAGCTTGCAGGCGATGCAGCGCTCTTCCCCGTTGGGATAGCGGCGCAGGGCATGCTCGCCGCGGAAGCGCGGCGAGAGCGGGCCCTTCTCGAAGGGATAGTTCAGCGTCGCCTTGGGCTTGAAGAAGTAGCGCATGGCGAGGAAGAAGCCCGAGACGAGCTCGGTGAGAAAGATGGCGCGCGCGGCCTGATCGAGCTTCACAGGCGCTCTCCCCGAAGGCTGTGCGAAAGGGCGGAAGGAACGGTCATTGCGGCGCCGTCCCGGTGAAGTGCAGCACGCCCGCGACCACCACGACGGCGACGAGGGAGATCGGCAGGAACACCTTCCAGCCGAGCCGCATGAGCTGGTCGTAGCGATAGCGGGGCACCATGGCCTTGGCCATGGCGAACAGGAAGAACATGAAGCAGAGCTTGATGACGAACCACACCAGCCCCGGCACCCAGGTGAAGGGCGCGAACGGGATGGGCGACAGCCAGCCGCCGAGGAACAGGATGGTCCCCATGGCGCACATGGTCATGATGGCCACGTACTCGCCCAGCATGAACAGCAGATAGGGGGTCGAGCCGTATTCCGTCATGAAGCCCGCCACCAGCTCCGATTCCGCTTCCACGAGATCGAAGGGCGGACGGTTCGTCTCGGCCAGCGCCGATACGAAGAAGATGACGAACATGGGCAGCAGCGGCAGCCAGTACCAGCCGAGGAAGCCTAAGCGGCTGTTCTGCGCCTCGACGATCTCCGACAGGTTCAGCGAGCCGGCACACATCAGCACGGTGATGATGACGAAGCCGATGGAGACCTCGTAGGACACCATCTGCGCCGCAGAGCGGAGCGCGGCCAGGAATGGATACTTCGAGTTGGAAGCCCAGCCGCCCATGATGATGCCGTACACGCCGAGCGACGAGATGGCGAAGATGTAGAGCACGCCGACGTTGAGGTCCGCGATCACCCAGCCCGGCGCGATGGGCACCACTGCCCAGGCGGCAAGCGCGAGCACGCAGGTGACGAGCGGGGCGAGCAGGAAGATCGCCTTGTTGGAGCCCGACGGGATGGTCGGCTCCTTCAGCACGAACTTCAGAAGGTCGGCGAAGGATTGCAGGAGGCCGAACGGCCCCACCACGTTGGGGCCGCGGCGCAGCTGCACCGCCGCCCAGATCTTGCGGTCCGCCAGCAGGATGAAGGCGATGAAGATCAGGAGCGCCACGAGCAGCGCGAGGCTCTGCCCGAGGATGATGAGCACCTGGATGAGGGTGTCCTGCCAGTTCATGTCCGCGTTTCCGTGAAGCTCGCAGCCGTCCGGTTCACCGTGCCCATTGCCTACTCCGCCGCTTCCGCCGCCGCCGCAAGGCGCAGCGCGGAGCATTCGGCCATCACGGCGGAAGCCCGCGCGATGGGGTTGGTGAGGAAGAAGTCCTCGATCACCGGCGCGAACGCCGCCTTGTCCACGCTGCCGCCAGCGCCGGCAAGGGTCGCCACCGCGCCCGCGTCCGTCACCGCCGCCTCGTCGATATGGCCGAGGTGGGGATAGGCCGAAACGAGCTGGGCGCGCAGCGCCTGCATGTTGTCGAAGGGCAGGGTCTGGCCCAGCACCTCGGACAGCGCCCGCAGGATCGCCCAGTCCTCGCGCGCCTCGCCGGGCGGGAAGGCGGCGCGGTTGGCGAACTGCACCCGGCCTTCCGTGTTCACATAGATGCCCGACTTCTCGGGATAGGCCGCGCCGGGCAGGATCACGTCCGCTCGGTGGGCGCCGCGATCGCCATGGGTGCCGAGATAGACGACGAAGGCGCCGGGGGCGACCTCCACCTCGTCCGCACCCATCAGGAAGGCCACGTCCAGCGCGCCGGGGGCGGTCATGGCCGCAACGTCCAGCCCGCCGGGGCCGGGAACCGCGCCCATATCGAGTGCACCGACGCGGGAAGCCGCGGTGTGCAGCACGCCGAAGCCGTTCCAGCCGTCCTTCACCGCGCCCACCGCCACCGCCACGCGGGCGGCGAGCGACAGAACCGCCGCGCCATCCGGCCGCGCCAGCGCGCCCTGGCCAACGATGACAAGCGGCCGCTCGGCCTTGCGCAGGATATCCCCGAAGGCGGACGCGCCGGCGAGGTCGGCGAGGCTGTCGGGGCCGGCGCCGAGATAGTCGTAGGCGTAGGTGAGATCCACCTTGGCGCCGACGAGGCCGATCTTCAGCCCGCCCTGACGCCACCGCTTGCGGATGCGCGCATTGATAACGGACGCCTCATGCCGCGGGTCGGTGCCCACGAGGAGGATGGCGTCGGCCTGCTCGATGCCGGCGATGGTGGGGTTGAACACATACGTCGCGCGGCCGAGCGTCGGATCGAGCTTCGCGCCATCCTGGCGCGCGTCGATGTTGGCGGAGCCGAGCTTGCCGATCAGCGTCTTGAGGGCGAACACCTCTTCCACGCTGGCGAGATCGCCGATGATCGCGCCGACCTTGGCGGGCGTGGTGCCCTTCACCTTGGCGGCGATGGCGGCGAACGCCTCGCTCCAGGAGGCCGGGGTCAGGCGGCCGTCCTTGCGCACATAAGGCCGGTCGAGCCGCTGGACCTTGAGGCCGTCCCACACATAGCGGGACTTGTCGGAGATCCACTCCTCGTTCACGAGGTCATTGTTGCGCGGCAGGATGCGCATGACCTCGCGGCCGCGGGTGTCGATGCGGATGTTGGAGCCCACCGCATCCATGACATCGATGGATTCGGTCTTGATGAGCTCCCACGGCCGGGCGTGGAACTGGTAAGGCTTGTGAGTCAGCGCGCCCACCGGGCAGAGGTCCGCCACATTGCCCTGCATCTCCGAGCGCATGGCGTGCTCGAGATAGGTGGTGATCTCCATGTCCTCGCCGCGGCCGATGGCGCCGAGGTCCGGCACGCCGGCGACTTCGGTGGAGAAGCGCACGCAGCGGGTGCACTGGATGCACCGGTTCATGGAGGTCTTGACCAGCGGTCCGATGTACTTGTCTTCCACGGCCCGCTTGTTCTCGGCGAAGCGCGAGGTGTCCGCGCCGTAGGCCATGGCCTGGTCCTGCAGGTCGCACTCGCCGCCCTGGTCGCAGATCGGGCAATCCAGCGGGTGGTTGATGAGCAGGAACTCCATCACCCCTTCGCGGGCCTTCTTCACCATGGGGCTCTTGGTGAGCACCACGGGCGGCTCGCCGTTGGGGCCGGGGCGCAGGTCCTTCACCGCCATGGCGCAGGAGGCGGTGGGCTTGGGCGGCCCGCCCTTCACTTCCACCAGGCACATGCGGCAGTTGCCGGCAATCGACAGCCGTTCATGGAAGCAGAAGCGCGGAATCTCGACGCCCGCCGCCTCGCACGCCTGAAGCAGCGTGTACTCGGCAGGTACATCGACCTCGGTTCCGTCGACGACGATCTTCGCCATCACTTCCACCTCACCTTGAACCGCGCCGGGCGCGGCCGGAGCCGGACGCGCGGCGCCCGCTCCCTGAGACAACTCCCTCCCCGCCCGTCGCGTCGGCGCGCCCGGCGGGGTGCTCTTCACTCCGCCGCGACCGGGACCACGGGGTCCGGATGCGGGTTGGCCGCATACTGATCGATGCGCGCCTCGATCACGTGACGATAGTGCCGGATGAGGCCCTGTACCGGCCACGCAGCGGCATCGCCGAGCGCGCAGATGGTGTGGCCCTCGATCTGGGTGGTCACTTCCAGAAGCAGGTCGATCTCGCGCTTCTGGGCGCGGCCCTCGGCCATGCGGGAGACCACCCGCCACATCCAGCCGGTGCCCTCGCGGCAGGGCGTGCACTGGCCGCAGCTCTCGTGCTTGAAGAAGGCCGAGATGCGGGCGATGGCCTTGATGATGTCGGTGGACTTGTCCATTACCAGCACGCCGGCCGTGCCGAAGGACGACTTCACCGCGCGGGTGCCGTCGAAGTCCATGATGAGGTCTTCGCATTGCTCGCCGGGGATCACCGGGCAGGACGCGCCGCCGGGGATGATGCCGAGCAGATTGTCCCAGCCGCCGCGGATGCCGCCGCCGTGCTTCTCCACGAGCTCCTTGAACGGGATGCTCATGGCCTCTTCCACCACACAGGGCGTGTTCACGTGGCCGGCAAGGGAGAACAGCTTGGTGCCCACATTGTTCGGGCGGCCGATGGAGGAGAACCACGCCGCGCCGCGCCGCAGGATGGTGGGCGCGACCGCGATGCTCTCCACGTTGTTCACCGTGGTAGGGCAGCCGTAGAGGCCCATGTTCGCGGGGAACGGGGGCTTCAGGCGCGGCATGCCCTTCTTGCCCTCGAGGCTCTCCAGCAGCGCAGTTTCCTCGCCGCAGATATAGGCGCCGGCACCGTGGTGGACATAGAGGTCGAAGGGGTAGCCGTGGACGTTGTCCTTGCCGATGAGGCGCGCCTCATAAGCTTGGTCCACAGCCGCCTGCAGGCGCTCGCGCTCGAAGATGTATTCGCCGCGGATGTAGATGTAGGCCGCGTGGGCGCCCATGGCGAAGGAGGCGATCAGGCAGCCCTCGATCAGCGTATGCGGATCGTTGCGCATGATCTCCCGGTCCTTGCAGGTGCCGGGCTCGGATTCGTCGGCGTTCACCACCAGATAATGGGGGCGGCCATCGGACTGCTTCGGCATGAAGGACCACTTCATGCCGGTGGAGAAGCCGGCGCCGCCGCGGCCGCGCAGGCCGGACGCCTTCATCTCGTTGATGATCCAGTCGCGGCCCTTCTCCAGGATGGCCTTGGTGCCGTCCCAGTTGCCGCGCTTGAGGGCGCCCTGAAGACCGAAGTCGTGGAAGCCGTAGAGATTGGTGAAGATGCGGTCCTTGTCGGCGAGCATGGGCCTCACTCCTCCGGATCGCGCACGCCGGTGCCGGTCTTCACCGGCTCACGGTCAGAACCTGTAACGGACGGGCTGGAGGCCTGCGCCTCCGCGGCGACGGCCTCGCGCTTCTCGCGGGTGTCGGCGCCGTCGGCCGCCTTTTCCTGGGCCGCCGCGACGGCGCCCATGGGATCGGCGGGGCTTCCCTCGGCGGCACGGTGACGGCCGGCGGAGAGGAGATCGGGCGTCTCGGTCCCGGCAGCAGCCGGCGCCGGCGCTTCGGGCGCGGAGGGCTCGGTGCCCGGCACAGTGGTGGCGAAGGCATAGAGCGCGGGATCAAGCAGCACGCGCGGGCCGCCCTCGGGCTCGGAGCCCTTGCGGGAATTCTGCGGCCCCACCTTCACCGGACGGCCGGCGGCGAGATCATCGAGCAGCTTCTCGAAATTCTCGGGGGTCAGGTCTTCGTAATAATCGTCGTTGATCTGCACCATGGGCGCATTGGTGCAGGCGCCGAGGCATTCCACCTCAAGCCAGGAGAAGGTGCCGTCGGCGGACACATGCCGCTCATGGCCGATCTTCTTCTCGCAGACGTGCTTGATGGCTTCCGCGCCGCGCAGCATGCAGGGCGTGGTGCCGCACAGCTGCACGAAATACTTCCCCACCGGCTCAAGGTTGAACATGGTGTAGAAGGTAGCGATCTCCAGCACGCGGATGTTCGCCATGCCAAGGCGCTCGGCGACCGCGCGGATGGCGGGCTCGGGCAGCCAGCCGCCCGCGGCCTTCTGGGTTTCCCACAGAAGAGGCACCACGGCGCTGGCCTGCCGGCCTTCCGGATACTTGGCGATCAGCTTCTGCGCGATGGCCTCCAGCTCCGGCGGGAAGCTGAAGCTCTCGGGCTGCTCGGCGGCGAGGCGGCGGACGGACATGGTTCAGATCCCGCAACAAGCCGCGCGCGGGCCGCGCGCGAGCATCGGGCAAAGGGCGAGCGGAAGGCGGGCCATCAGCGGTCCACCTCCCCGAACACGATGTCGAGCGAGCCGAGCACCGCGGAGACGTCGGCCAGCATGTGGCCGCGATTGAGGAAGTCCATGGCCTGCAGGTGCGCGAACCCGGGAGCGCGAATCTTGCAGCGGTAAGGCTTGTTGGTCCCGTCCGAGACGAGATAGACGCCGAACTCGCCCTTGGGCGCTTCCACCGCCGCATACACGTCGCCTTCCGGCACGTGGAAGCCTTCGGTGTAGAGCTTGAAGTGGTGGATGAGCGCTTCCATGGAGCGCTTCATCTCGGCCCGCTTCGGCGGCGCGATCTTGTGGTCCTGGGTGTGGACCGGGCCCGACTCCTTCAGCAGGCGCTCGACGCACTGCTTCATGATGTAGGTCGACTGGCGCATCTCTTCCATGCGGACGAGATAGCGGTCGTAGCAGTCGCCGTGCTTGCCCACCGGAATGTCGAAGTCGAGTTCCGAATAGCACTCGTAGGGCTGGGAGCGCCTGAGATCCCACGCCGCGCCGGAGCCGCGCAGCACCGGGCCGGAGAAGCCCCAGGACAGCGCTTCTTCCACCGACACCACGCCGATGTCCACGGTGCGCTGCTTGAAGATGCGGTTGTTGGTGACGAGGGCGTCGAGGTCCGCCACCAGCTTCAGGAACGGGTCGCAGAAGGCGCCGATGTCTTCCACCAGCTGCCGGGGCAGGTCCTGGTGGACGCCGCCGGGCCGGAAATAGGCGGCGTGCATGCGGCTGCCGGAGGCGCGCTCATAGAAGATCATGAGCTTCTCGCGCTCCTCGAAGCCCCACAAAGGCGGGGTCAGCGCGCCCACGTCCATGGCGAACGTGGTGACGTTGAGGAGGTGGGAGAGCAGGCGCCCGATCTCGGAATAGAGCACGCGGATGAGCTGGCCGCGCTTCGGCACCTCGATGCCCAGCAGCTTCTCCACCGCGAGGCAGTAGGCGTGCTCCTGGTTCATCGGCGCGCAATAGTCGAGCCGATCGAAATAGGGCACGGCCTGAAGGTAGGTCTTGGCCTCGATCAGCTTCTCGGTGCCGCGATGGAGGAGGCCGATGTGCGGGTCCACCCGCTCCACCACCTCGCCATCCAGCTCCAGCACGAGGCGCAGCACGCCGTGCGCCGCAGGATGCTGCGGGCCGAAATTGATCTGGAAGTTGCGGACCTTGTCCGCTGGCTTCATCTCGTCGGCGACATCAACCATGAGACGCTCCCTCACCCGGCCTTGGGCGGCGCGGGCGGCTGGCCCGAGGCCTTCTCGTCACCGGGCAGGACGTATTCCACGCCCTCCCACGGCGAGAGGAAGTCGAAGTTCCGGAACTCCTGCGGCAGGCGGACCGGCTCGTAGACCACGCGCTTCTGGGCGTCGTCGTAGCGCACCTCCACGAAGCCCGTGGTCGGGAAGTCCTTGCGCAGGGGATGCCCGTCGAAGCCGTAGTCCGTCAAAAGGCGGCGCAGCTCCGGGTGGCCGGTGAACAGGATGCCGTACATGTCGTAGGCCTCCCGCTCGAACCAGTTGGCACCGGGGAAGACGCCGGTGATGGAGGGCACCGGGGTGTCCTCGTCGGTGGCGACCTTGAGGCGGACGCGGGCGTTCTGCTTCACGGAGAGCAGGTGGTACACCACGTCGAACCGCTTCTCGCGGGCCGGATAGTCCACGCCGCACACGTCCACGATGCAGGTGAACAGGCAGGCGGGGTCGTCCCGCAGGAAGGTCACGGCCTTGACGATCTGCGACGGCTCGATGAAGAGCGCCAGCTCGCCATAGGCGATCTCGGTGCCGGTCACCACGCCCGGCAGGGCGCCGGAGACGTGGGCGGCGAGGTCGTTGAGGGTCTCGTCCATCACACCGGCTCCCGATCAGCGCTCGATGGTGCCGATGCGGCGGATCTTCTTCTGCAGCAGCAGCACGCCGTAGAGCAGCGCCTCCGCCGTGGGCGGGCAGCCCGGCACGTAGATGTCCACCGGCACGATGCGGTCACAGCCGCGCACCACCGAATAGGAGAAGTGGTAGTAGCCGCCGCCGTTGGCGCACGAGCCCATGGAGATGACGTAGCGCGGCTCCGGCATCTGGTCATAGACCTTGCGGAAGGCCGGGGCCATCTTGTTCGTCAGGGTGCCTGCCACGATGATCACGTCGGATTGGCGCGGCGTGGCACGCGGGGCGAAGCCGAAGCGCTCGGCGTCGTAGCGCGGCATCGACATCTGCATCATCTCGACCGCGCAGCACGCGAGCCCGAAGGTCATCCACATGAGGGACCCGGTTCGCGCCCAGGTGATCAGATCCTCGGCGGTCGTGACCACGAAGCCCTTGTCGGCGAGCTCGGCGTTGACCTCGCGGAAGAACGGATCGCGCGCCCCAACCGGCTGCCCCGTCGAAGGATCGATGATGCCACGCGGTGCCGGTGCAATCGCGGTCTGGGAGGCGGTCAGTCCCATTCCAGCGCTCCCTTCTTCCACTCGTAGATGAAGCCGATCGTGAGGATGGCCAGGAAAATCATCATCGACCAGAAGCCGTACCAGCCGAGGTCGCCGAAGGTGATGGCCCAGGGGAAGAGGAACGCCACTTCGAGGTCGAAAATGATGAACAGGATGGCGACGAGATAGAACCGGATGTCGAACTTCATCCGGGCGTCGTCAAACGCATTGAAGCCGCACTCGTAGGCCGAGAGCTTCTCCGGATCGGGACTCTTGTAGGCCAGCAGGAACGGGGCAACGAGAAGCGCTGCCGCGATCACCACCGAGACGCCGATGAAGATGATGAGAGGTAGGTAGTCAGATACGACTGCGTTCATTCGCCACCTGCGAACGCGGACAGGTCAGGGGCCGGAACGCGTTGGGTTGCTTGTCTTTGAGGCAGATATGGCCGCGAGCCGGACCGTCCGCAAAGCGTGCGGCTCGATTATCGCAGCGGTTCTAAAGTGACAAGCCGTCGCTGCGACGCACAAGCGTGTTTCCGGCTTGTTTCGAAACTCGGCCCGGCGGGGCCGGTCAGCCGATCCCTGCGGCGCGGTCCGCAGCCGCCGCTGCCTTCTCCTGCGCCCTACGCGCCGCCTCGTCGCCTGAGCGCTCAGAGCGCGCCCTCGCCTCGCACTTGGCGCGCAGCTCATCGAGTTCCTCGTCCGTAAGATGCTCGATGCCGATGTAGACGTTCTGAGCCGCGCTCGCCCGGATCAGCTCGTCGAGCTTGGTCTGGATGGCGGCGCCGTCCCGATTCTGGGTGTTCTGGATGAGGAACACCATCAGGAACGTGACGATCGTCGTGCCGGTGTTGATCACCAGCTGCCAGGCATCCGAGTAGTGGAACAAGGGGCCGGTAACAGCCCAGACAGCTATGAGGAAAACCGCGAGAGCGAAGGTCAGCGGCTTGCCGCTGGCATGCGCCACGAAGTTCGAGAATTGGACGAAGTGCTTGCTGAAGGTCGGCATGGCGAAGGCACTCGGGGCGCATCACCGCGGCGTGGCCGGAATCAAACAATGCGGAAGAGGGCAAAGAGGTCCCAAAGACGGCGCGGATCGGGAGCCGTGAGCCGAGACAGATTCGTCTGGTCTTGAACATCCGCGCTTTCAGACCATATGAGGTCTTGCGGTTCGGGCCGACGCTCGCGAAAAGCTTGAGCAGCCCTCCGCCCACCTTTGCCCGTCCCGGCAGATTGTCCGGCGCTGCAAAGTTGGAGGACACGCCCGCCGAGTTCAGTCTCGAGCGGGCGTTTTCGTGTCTTGAGTTGTCTTTGACCTTACAGAGAGAGCAGCAATGAGTCGCAAGCCGAAAGCCCCCGCCGGCTGGGGGGAACTGAACGTCGCGTTGAACGGACTGGTTCGGGAAGGCGTCATCATCAGCTACAGCACCGGAATGGCGGCCGGCAGCGCCTCGGTAGAGGTTG
>JAEZMT010000098.1 GCA_023442085.1 Pseudomonadota bacterium
GAGGTGAACTCGCCTTCCGCAGCGATATGCCGCTGGCGGATGCCGGTGCGCTGCACGATCCACTCGTCGGACGTGTCCATGCGCGCCGCAAGATCGGCGTTGCTGAGAACCCGCTCGGGAAGATAGGACCCGGTGCCCCGGGCGACGGACCTGATACCGCTCACGATTGTCCTTCCGCCCCTGCGGCCTCCGGCCGGCGCTCGGAAATCTCCTGCGCCCTGCGGCTGGTGAGGCTCTGTTCGATGCGCGCCAGAAGCTCGTGGCGCACCATGTCATAGGCGAGGTCGACAGCGGCGGCGAAGCCTTCCGCGTCGGTGCCGCCATGGCTCTTGATGACGATGCCGTTCAATCCCAGGAACACCCCGCCGTTGGCCCGGCGTGGGTCCATCTTCTCCTTCAGCACGCGGAACGCATCGCGCGCGAAGAGATAACCGATCCTGGCCCGGAGCGTGCGGCTCATGGCCGAGCGCAGGTAGGAGGCGAGCTGCTTGGCCGTGCCCTCGGCGGTCTTGAGGGCGATGTTGCCGGAAAAGCCCTCGGTCACGACCACGTCGACCGTGCCGGCGCCGATGTCGTTGCCCTCGACGAAGCCATGGTAGTTCACCGCCCCCTCCTCCTCCCGGAGGATGCGCGCGGCTTCCTTGACCTCCTCGACGCCCTTGATCTCCTCGACCCCGACATTCAGCAGGCCGACGGTGGGCCGCTCGATGTCGAACAGCACCCGTGCCATGGCCGAGCCCATGATCGCCATCTCGACGAGGCTCTTGGCGGTGGCGCCGATGGAGGCACCCACATCCAGCACCACCGTCTCGCCCCGCAGCGTTGGCCAGATGGCGGCGATGGCGGGGCGGCTGATGCCCGGCATGGTGCGCAGGTTGAAATTGGCCATGGCCATCAGCGCGCCGGTGTTGCCGGCGGACACGGCCACGTCCGCCTCGTGGACCTTCACTGCGTCGATGGCCTTCCACATGGACGATTTGTAGCGGCCGCGGCGCAGCGCCTGGCTCGGCTTGTCGTCCATCCCCACCACCACGTCGGTGTGGACGATGCGGGAGGCGGCGGCAAGCTTGGGATGGCCCTTGAGCACCTCGCGGATGCGGGCTTCGTCGCCGTAGAGCAGGAAGCTGGTGTCCGGATGGCGTCCCAGGGAAATTTCCGCTCCGGCAAGGACCGTCGCGGGTCCATGGTCGCCGCCCATGGCGTCGACGGCGATGCGGACGGCTACGGTCATCTCAGGCGTAATTCCCTGCTTCGATCGAATGGCGGCGGGCACTGCCCTGGCGGAAAGGGTGAGAGATCGGAAAAATCCCGGCAATCATGTCCCGTCGCAGCCGTCGCCGGTGCGGCGCGCGGACAATAGCGCGTCGCCGCGCCATCGCAACTGCCCCGGGATGCTGTTTACTCCTTGTCTTTCAGCCGCGAGAGCGCCGAGAAGGGCGACAGCGCGGCGGGATCCTCCGCCGGCGGCTCGAACACCGCGCCCGGCTTGCGCGGATAGGGATCGACGCCGAGCGCCAGGAACTCGCACACCAGCGCGCCCACATCGATCCGGCCGTCGACGATCTCGTCAGGCGGATCGATCCCGTTCTCCTCATCCTCTTCGGACGGCTTATAGGTGCCGGCGGGGGCGAAGTGGACGTCGATTTCCTCGTCGATGGGCGCGTCGAACGGCTCCAGCGTGACACCGCAGGTCTGGCGCACGGTGGCCCGGAGCCGGCCCGAGACGTGGACCCCCTCCTTGCCTTCGGGGACGATGTGAAGGGTCGCCAGGATGCCTTCGGCCTCAAGGACGCCCACATGGCGGGCCAGCGCCGCCGTGGTCGCGGCGTCGGGCTCCAGCTTGAGGTGGAGGCCGAGCGGCGGGAGGTCGGCGATGGAAATCATGTGGGAATAGGGAAGGTCGCTCATTGTCCGGCCTCCGGTGCAGGCCCGTGTTCGGGGGGCCGCAGCAGCAGTTCGCCCCGGGCGAAGGTTTCAAATGGCGTCGCCGCAAGCCGGTCGGCGGCGGCGCGGACATAAGCCGCCAAGCGCTCTGCGTTCGGCGACGCCTCGTCCGCGCCAAGGATGTTGCGGGCGAGGGCCTGGGCGAGAAGGGCGTTGCCGGAGGCGGCAAGCGCGGTATCATATGCCGCAACTCGGCCGTAGAAGGCTTCGCCGATCTTTTTCATCTTCTTCGGCACGGTGAGGTCGCCAACGCCCAGCTCGCGCATGGTGCTGTCCATGTCTGCGGCGAAGGCGTCGAAAATCTCCTGCGACATGGCGCGCGCGGTGTCGTCGCCGCCCTTCAGGCGGTGGCAGACGAGCACGGTATGCAGCACGACCATTTCAAAGCGTCCCTCAAGCGTATCGGGAACGCCGAAGTCGGTGTAGAACTCCGCCCGCCGCGACTGTGCCACGATCGCGCCATACAGGCGCTCGATGGTCTCGCGGGACTTGGCACGCTTTAACGAGCGGAACAGGTTCAGCATTTAAGATCCCGGGCCAAGGTCCGGCGAGGAGTTGAACGGGCAAGCGGCGTAACGCGCCATCGCCCGCATGGCAAGGGGCGGTAGCCGAGGCGACGCTTCGGCACTGTTCACAGCACAATGATGGGGATGCGTGTGGCGTCACGAGAGAAGAGGCAGGAGCACACAGGGAGCGGGCGGGATACCACGAGCCGTAGGCTTGGCCTTGCGGGAACCGTCGCCCTCCTGCTCGCCGGTATGGCGCTTACGGGCTGCGACCAGGTGGTCGTGAACGGCACGGGCGGCCAACTCACCGGTGTCGTTCGCACCTATCAGCGCGGCTACGTGCTGGCGGAAGGAGCGCTGGAGCAGGTCCCGGTGGGATCGAGCCAGGAACAGGTGCTGCTGGTGCTTGGCACCCCGTCCACCGTCGCGACCCTGAACGGCGACGCCTTCTTCTACATTTCCCAGACCCAGCAGCGCGTTGCCTTCCTCAAGCCGGAAATCACCGAGCAGAAGGTGCTGGCCGTCTATTTCGACAAGAACAAGCGGGTGACGCGCATCGCCCAGTACGGGATCAAGGACGGCAAGGTGTTCGATTTCGTGTCGCAGACCACGCCGACCAGCGGCGAGGAGCTGAGCCTTATCCGTCAGCTGATCGGCCTCATCACCTTCTGATCGGGGTCGAGCCCAGTCCGGCCGCGCAACGCGCGCGCCGGACAGCGACCTGAGAAGACCTTGACCTCAGCCGCGAGTGACGCTCCCAAGGGGCGGCGGCGCGGGAGCCCCCTGCCCTTCGCAACCCCTTCCTTCGCAACGCGTGCCCGGAGCGACGAGCCCGAACCGATGGCCAGAACACTCGGACAGGACCTCGCCGCCGCGCTGCGCTTCTATTCCCGCCTGCCTTTGCCGGCCCGGGACGAAACCGCATTCGCTGCTCCCGACATCGACCGCATCGCCTATGCCGTGCCGGTGGCCGGCGCGGTGCTCGGCCTCATCGGGGCGCTCGTCCTCATCCTGGCCATGGCCCTGAAGCTGCCGGCCTTCCTTGCCGCCACGCTTGCGGTAACGGCCTTGGCGCTCGCGACCGGATGCTTCCACGAGGACGGGTTGGCCGACACCGCCGACGGGCTCGGCGGCGGGCGGGACCGCATCCACAAGCTCACCATCATGCGCGACAGCCGCATCGGCACCTATGGCGCCACCGCGCTTTTGCTCGGGCTGCTGCTGCGGATCGGCGCGCTGGAGGCGCTTGCCGTGTCGGTGGGACCGCTCCGCGCGGGCTTCGCCCTCATTGCCGGCGAGGCCGCCTCCCGCGCGGCCGGCGTGCTGCTCATCGCCGCCCTGCCCCCGGCCCGCACCGATGGCGCCGGCGCGTCGGTCGGCCGGCCCTCGGAGGCGGCGGCGCTGTCCTGTGCGCTGGTCGCGGCGCTCATCGTCGCGGTGCTGATGGTGGCCTCCTTCGGCATCGGTGCGGCATTCGCCGGACTGATCGGCCCCGTGCTGGTGCTTCTCGTGATGATGCGCCTGTCGGCCCGTCTCATCGGCGGACAGACCGGCGACGTGGCGGGCGCCACCCAGCAGGTGGCGGTGATTGTGTTCCTCCTCGGCGTGCTTATCTTCGGCGGACGGTAGGCGAGCGGCGATTCCCGCCCCGCCTGAGCCGGAAGGAGCCGAGCGCCCGACCGCGCAGCCATGACCCAGCCGCCAGACCCCCGGACCGTTTCCCGCACCGGCGCCATCCGCTCGCCCTGCATCAAGGTGTGCGTGGTGGAGCCTTTGAGCGGGCTGTGCATCGGCTGCGGACGCACGCTGCGGGAGATCGGGGGCTGGGCCTCGTTCTCGCCGGATGCCCGGGAGCGGATCATGGCCGTCCTGCCGGACCGGCTGGCGCGTCTCAAGGAGACGGCGCCGGATGCGTTCATGGAATAGGACGCCATGCGCAGCGACCGTCTTCTCTGGCTCCTCCTCATCGGCCTGTTCGCCGGCGGCGTCATCCTCGCGGTGAACCACGAGCAGGGCGAGGTGGCGGGCATCGACATCAACAAGTTCGGCGCGCTTGTGGGTCAGCTCTCGATCGCGATCTTCATCGGCGCGGCGGCGTGGTCGGTCTTTCGCGGGCGGATCGCCGAATCGCTCATGGCCGCCGCCTTCTGGCTGGTGCTCGCAGCGCTTCTGGCGCTCGGCTACACCTATCGCGATCCCCTCGCCCAGGTCGGCCGCAAGGTGCTGGCCGAAGTCGCGCCCGGCTATGCGGTGAACCTCGCGCAGACCGGCACGAGCATGGTGGAAGTCACGCGCGGGGCGGCCGGCGATTTCGCGGTGCGCGCGGGAATCAATGGCTCGGGCGTGAGCATGCTGGTGGATACCGGCGCCTCGTCCGTCGTTTTGACCCATGAGGCGGCGCAGGCGGTGGGCCTGCCGGTGGATTTCCTGAAATATGACGTGCCCGTCGATACCGCCGCCGGCCGCACCCGCGCCGCCGCCGTGGTGCTGGACACCATCACCATCGGCAGCATCGTGGAGCGCCGCGTGCCCGCCCTCGTCTCGCCCGCCGGCGCCCTGCGCACGAGCTTGCTCGGCATGAGCTTCCTGTCGCGGCTCGAAGGCTTCGAATTCCGCGGCGACAAGCTCGTGATGCGCGGCGGCAAATGATTGTGTTTCCGCTCGCTGCCCGCCTCGGTTAGGTTTTCGGGCGTCCACCCCGCCTGATCTGCGAAACCCGATGCGCGTCCCCACACCGACCGATCTCCAGAAGGAACGGGCGATCCTGTTCGCCATCCTTCTCGATTTCAGCGTCTTCGTGCCGTACCTCGTGACGGTGTGGCGCATCGGCTCGCTGTCGATGCTGGCGGAGCTTCTGCGCGGCGGCCTGCTGCTGCTGGTGGAGGGCCTCGCGCTGGTGACGCTGCGCGCCGCCCACCGGGGGCGCCTGCATTTTTACGATTTCGGCATCGGCAAGCTGGAGCGCATGTTCGGCGCGGCCATCGGCGTCCTGCTCTTGCTCGCCGCCGTGTTCATCCTGATCAAGGTGATGGGCTCGTCCGAGCCGGAGCCGCTGCCGCCCTTCTGGGTGGCGCTCGCCATCGGGCTCGTCGTCTACAACTTATTCACGAACCTCGCGCCGCTGCTGCCCCTCTGGCGGGCGACCCGCGAGGGCACCTCCATCATTGTTCTGAGCCAATTCCGCGCGCGCATCGCCAAGGCGGTCGCTTCGGTTACGGTTGTGGTGTGCGTCGCCCTCGACGTGCTGCTGCCGAATACGCCCGTCGCTCTGGTGGCGGACGACATCGGTGGCCTCATCGGCGCGGCCTTCATGCTGGTCATCGGCGGCAGCATGATCTCGGAGGCCCTGCCGGACCTTCTGGACCGCGCGTTGGCCGAGCCGCTCCAGATGAAAGTGAACGCCGCGCTCGCCGCCAATTTCGACCGCTACGAGCAGCTCATCGGCGTTCGGACCCGCAAATCCGGCAGCGTCGCTTATGTGGAGATCACGGTGGGCTTCGCGCCGGACCGTACCATCGCCGACGTCACCTCCGTGACCGAGGCCCTCCGCCAGACGCTCGCGGCCAGCATTCCCGATGCCGACGTCGTGGTGATCGCCGCGCCCTACGATCCTGTCGGGCGGTCCGGCTAGAGCAGTGTAGAGGGCGATTCACCGATCGAGTTGGTTCAACTTGATCGAATCGCGCTCTAGAGCATCTCCAGCCCGACCTTGCGCCGGGGCGGCGGGAAGGCCTTGTCGATGGCGGCGAGGTCTTCCGCATCGAGCGCCAGATCGCGCGCGGCAGCGTTCATCTCCACATGCTCGACGTGGGTCGCCTTGGGAATGGCAATCACGTCGCCGCTCCGCATCACCCACGCCAGCGCGACCTGAAACGGGTCCACGCCGTGCTTCTTCGCCACCGCGCCCATTGCCCCGCCCCGGGGCAGGCGAGCCTGCTCGATGGGGCTGTAGGCCATGATGGGGATGCGGGCGGCGCGCAAGGCCGGAAAGAGGTCGAACTCCGGCCCGCGCCGGCCCGGATTGTACAGAACCTGATTGGCGGCGCAGGCGGTGCCGCCCCTGGCGGCGAGAAGCTCCTCCATGTCGTCCGTGTCGAGGTTGCTCACGCCCCAATGCCGGATCTTGCCAGCCTTCTGCAGCGCCTCGAAGCCCGCGATGGTCTCCGATAAGGGATGGTTGCCGCGCCAGTGGAGCAGATAGAGGTCGATCACATCGGTCTTCATCCGCTTCAGGCTGCGCTCGCATGCGGCGGCGACGCCCGCCCGGCTGGCGTTGTGCGGATAGACCTTGCTGACGAGGAACACCTCATTCCGACGCCCGGCGATGGCTTCGCCCACCACCTCCTCGGCACCGCCATCGCCATACATCTCCGCCGTGTCGATGAGGGTCAGGCCAAGGTCGATGCCGCGCCGCAGCGCGTTCGCCTCCGTGCCGCGGGCGGTGGAGCGCTCGCCCATGTACCACGTGCCCTGGCCGAGGGCGGGCACCGTCTCGCCGTTGGGGAGGGTCACGGTCTTGGTCATGGGCGGTTCCAGGTCATGAGCGGTTCGGCGCGGCTGCGTTCCGCTGAAGGGTCGCGGGTGACCATAGCGGCTGCTTCGGCGAGGTCCAGAGCGAGGCAGCCTGCGGCAGGGGGACGCTGCGTAGTTTCACGTGCTTGACCCCTTCTGCCGCGTTGCACACAAGCGGAGCATGGGTATCGGGTTGGGATTCAAGGGCTTGCGGGTGGCCGCTGCGGCACTGTTCGTGCTGGCGCAGCTGACGCTCGGGTTTGCCCACCAGCCTTTAGCCCTGCCCTCCTCGGAAGTGTCCATCGATCTTGCGGCCTACGCGCTGCCAGACGGGACGTTGCCGGACCTCTGCCTCAACGGCGGAGACGCGGGAACGGTTCTTAAGGCCCATCCCTGCGACGCCTGCGTTCTGACTTCGGCGCCCGGCCTTGCCGCGGAGCCGCAACCCGCGCTGACGGCGCGTGACGGCCGGCGCATCGCGCATATCGCCGTGCGCAACGAACGCCGAAGGGGCGAGGACTCCCGCGGTGCGCAGGCCCGCGGCCCCCCAGTGACGTGACCCAGAGCTGAACCGGCGCGGGGAGCCATCCCGGCGCCTCCGGTCCCTGCCGCTGACGCGGCCTTTCGGGTTTTCGTTTATGTCAGATACGCAGTCTCACGCGCCATCCGAGGCGCTCGCTCGTGCACGCGCCGCCATGTCGGCCCAATTCGGTACCGCTACCCGCGCCGCATTCGATGCGGCCCGACGCTCGCCGCGGCGGCTCTACCACACCAACGGCTTCAACCCGCCCCGCCCCATCGAAGTGGCAGCCCGTCGAGGTTGGTCGGGCCGGTGCCCGGCCTGCGGCGAGGGCGCGTTGTTTGGGCGCTGGATGCAGGTTTCGGAGACCTGCTCCCACTGCAATGAACCGCTGGGTCATGCCCGCGTCACCAATGCCGTGCCAGTCCTCGCAATCCCCCTCGCGCTACTGGCCGGATCGGTGGTGGGCGGCATCCTGGAACTGCTCAGCGATCTTCCGCTGGCGGTCGAGCTGGCGGCGAGCGAACTGGTGGCCGTGGCGGCCGCCTTCCATGTGCTGCCGCGTGCGAAGGGTCTCGCCGTGGGTCTTGCGTGGGCGAACCATGTGGGCGGCTTCGACCCCCTCCGCCATCTGGCGCCGGATCCGGAAGCGCCGGCCGCCCTGCCCCCATCCGTCGAGGCACCTGAAACGCAGAACGCCGGCGGGAGCACCGCCGGCGTTCGCCTATCCGAGGGCTTTGGCGCGATCAGGCCGCGTCGTAGAGCCGGCGCTCCAGCAGCGGGCTGCCGCCCTTGAAGGCGCCATGCAGCGCCTTGGCGGCGGCGAGGACAGCGAGGTCCACAAGCGGCTCGACGATGATGACGAGCAGGTACGCGCCACCGAAGGTCACCACCGACGCGACGTTCTCCGCCGCGAAGCCCTGGCCATAGATGGCCCAGAACGCCACCCAGCCGACGATGCCGGCCTGATAGGTGGTGGAGAGGGCGAGCGCCTGACCGTACTTCAGCTCCACATAGGGCGTGCCCGGCGCCACGATCCGGCGCGCGACGGCGGCAACGCCGAACAGCGGCACCAGCAGGGTGGTCACATTCATGCCGTACTGGGGCAGGTCGAACGGTGCGAAGAACAGGCCCTGGATGAGAAGGCCGAAGGCGAGGCCGAGGGCGGCAGGGGCCGCGCCGAACATCAGGAACAGGGTCGAACCGAGGATGAGGTGCACTTCCGAGACACCCACCGGATAGTGCGGCAGCACCTCGAAGAAGCTGAACACCAGCGCGGTGGTGGCGAGGGTGCGGCCCGCCAGCGAGAGGACGCCGCGCTCGCGCGCCGCCTCATAGGCGAGCTTGAGGGCGTAGCCGCCGGCGGCGGCCGCCGTGACATAGCTGAGGCCGATCTTGGCCGCGTCCACGAGTCCGGGTTCGATATGCATGCTGGTCTCCGTTGCCGTCTCACCCGACGGCCCGAGGGGGTCATCATGCGACCGGCCGGTCTCCTGACTCGCGGGTCTACGCTCACCCCCGCCTTCCCGGCCGGCCCGAAGGGCTGTGGCCAGTGGCATGCTGGAAGATCGCTCGCCGCTCACAGTCGCGGGGGCGGTTGAGGCTTCGGCCGGACCTCGCGGATGATTCTCCGCCCAATCCCGCCCTACCCCATTCCCGTTTCACTCCGGATGCCGAGGCAGCCGGAGCACCGTTCGCACGCGCAGCAGGCACCGAACGCCGCCACGCTGTCAAGCAATCCCGCACCAGTGGATGCGCGCCGTGGCGTTCGCCCGGGCGCGCATCCTGCCGATCGGGGCGGAAAGCCCGCGTCAGTGGCCGGAGTGGGCGCCGCCGCCCTGAGCGCCCATGCCCTCCACCTTGAACTGAACGGGGACGGTGCCGGCCTTCTCGAAGGTCAGCGTGCCGTCCACCAACGTGCCCTCCTTCAGCGGGCTCTTCAGGTCGAGGAACATGACGTGGTAGCCGCCGGGCTTCAGCTCCACGCTGCCGCCGGCGGGAATGGCGAGGCCGTCGGGCAGGGGACGCATCACCATCACGCCGTCCTTCATGCTCATCTCGTGGATCTCCACCCGCCCGGCGAAAGGCGCTGAGGCGGCGACGAGCCGGTCTGGTGCGGTGCCGGTGTTCTTCACCACGAAATAGCCGCCGGCGACGGTGGCGCCGCCGGGCGTGGCCCGCGACCAGGGATGGTCGATCTGCAGGGGCCCGACCTTGAAGTCATGCGCGACGGCGGCGCCGGTCAGCGCCGCGGTGGCGATGGCGGCGGCGATGATGGTGCGGCGGGTAAGGTGAAAGATGGACATGTGTGCTCCTGCAAGGCGCCGGGGCTGCTGCCGCTCGGCGGGATGAGTGAAGGGTTGGGTGAAAGCGATCGCGCGCGGCGCGGTGGCAGCGCATCGGGGTGCGCGGAGACCCGCAACGGCTAAAGGAAAGGACGCGAGACAGCGTCAGCCAGCCATCGGCGGCCCCTGGGACGAACGCGGCTCGCGCCGGTCGCGACCCGATCCCTCGATGCCGGCGAGAGGAAAGGGGCCCGGGCGATGGTCCGAGGCCAGCGGCATCCCCGCCCCGGCGACGGCGGGCAGCAACGGGGCTGGGGAATGGCTGGCGCACAAGGCGCAGCAGACGGAATGGTCCGCCTGCGGCATGGACGGATCGCTACCCTGCCCGTCGGCCGCGCTCATGCACAGGACGCCGCCATCGGCGCCCATCGCCATGTCCATGGCGCCGGAGCGCTCGAAGGCCAGACCGGCGACCACCAGCTGCAAAACGAAGGCATAGGCGAGCACGACGCTGAGCGCGCCGCGCATCCACATTGCCCTCCGCCAGTGCGCCACCCGTCGCTCCCGAACCTCGACCATGGGCCGGCATGTTAACCGCCCGGCGCGGAAAGTCATCCGCGGCCACGCCGCATCCATCGGCCTCGGGCCATGCCCTAGAAGTGGATGGCGAGCCGCGCGACGCCCCGTTGCGCCACGAAGTCCTGGCCCACGTTGAGCCCGTACTCCAGCTTGATCTCCAGATTGTCGCGGGTCACGGCCTGAAGGCCGAGGTCCAGATTGCCGAGCACGTTGGGGATCGGCGTGGTGGTGGAGAAGGTGCCGGCCGAGAGCGGCGCCCATAGGAAGCGGGCAGTGGTCTGCCACGCGTCGTTGGAGGCGAAGGAGGCGCCGAGGGTCATGTACGGCCGCAGCACGATGCCGTCCGGCAGGTCGATCCGGCCGCCGAACTCCACCGCCGGCGTGGCGATGAAGGTGGTGAGGCTCGAGGTCTGCAATGCCAGCTCGGCGCCCGTGAGGCCCATCTCGGTGAAGGCCGGCATCTCCACATGCACCACATCGAGGTCCACGCGCGGGCGGATGTAGAAGTTGGCGTAGGTGAACTCGTAGGCCGCCCGCAGCCGGCCGGTGAGGTTGTAGACATCGGACGTGCTTGTGACCTGCCCGCCTGCGAGGCCGATGATGCGCGTGTTGTCGTAGGACACCCAGCCGGCATCGAGCGCGGCCGAGAACAGCCAGGGGCCCGTCTGGTATTTCAGGGCGACACCGATATCCCCGCCATTGCCGCTCGAAGAGAACCAGCCGCTGGTGCTGGAGACCGAGGACTGCTGGTAGGCGCCGGACAAGGCGAGAAACCAGTCGGTGGCAAGCTCGCGCTGCACGCCGGCCTGGAAGATCACGCTGTCGGAGGCGAAGCCCGCCATCTGCGCCGTGGTGGATTGGCTGGTGCGGTCGTAAATGATGCGCGCCCAGGCGCAATTGTCCTCCCTCAGCTGGGTGCTCTGCGCCACGAAGACCGGGCAGCTCATGGTGCGGTCGAGGAAGGCCTGGCTCTCGCCGATGCGCAGCCCGGCCGGCGCTTGCAGCAATTGCGGGGAGAGCTGGCCCAGCGCGCTCTGGTAGGCGAGCGGCGAACTCACGTCGATGAGGCCGTTGAACACCTTGGACATGCCGCCGGTGTCGCCCGTGTTCCAGACCCGCTGGAGGCTTCCGCCCACCGACGCCTCGTTCGCCGAAAGCCAGATGCCCTGCGGCAGGAAGTGCGCGATGGGGCTGATGGTGAGCGAGGTGGCGTCCGCATGGACGGCCCAGCTGTAGGCTAGCCCGCTGTCCTTGGCGACGGCGGTCCCGGTGAGCTGGTCGGCCACGAGAATGGTGTAGCTGTCCTGAGGCGCGATGCTGGTCGCGCGCGGGTCGATGGTGCCGCTGAGGGTCGCGCCGCCAACCACGCGGATCTGGTCGTGGCGGGCGGAGGCCGAATCCACGTCCACCTGAAGCACGCCATCGGAGCCGATGCCTCCGGCGACATTGGTGGTCGCGATCACCCCCAGACCGCCGGGGTTGACGGTGCCGTGGTTGGTGAAGCCCGGCGCTGAAAGCCCCGCGCTCCGCAGGGTCGGCCCCGCGTCCGATGTGGCGCTGACGAGGGTGCCGGAATTGAAGGTCGCGCCGGTCTCGTTGATGAGGCCGTTGGTGCCGCCGCCGAGATCGACGCTGCCGTTGAGCGTGCCCTTGTTGATGACCGTGTCGTCGCCGATGCCGGCCTGAACGGCGGAGCCGCCGAGGCCGGTGACCGTCCCGCCCTGCGCGATGGTCACCGTGTTCTGCTCACCGCCCGAGAGCACGATGGCCGAGGTGCCCGTCCCGCCCCGCACCACGCCGCCGTCGGCGACAAGAATCTGGATCTGGCCGTTTCCGCTCGGGCCTAGGCTTTGCGCGAAGATGCCGGCCGAATTGTCGCCGGTGGCGATCACGCTGCCGGCAACCAGCACCGTCACCGGTCCGCCGGTGCCCGAGCCGCCTGCGGTGCCGAGTCCGACGCCTCCCGCCGTAGCCGCCATGCCGCCGCCGCCGCCGATGGACTGGGCGACGATGGCCGGTGCGTTGGCGCCCGAGGTGCTGGCGACACCGGTGACGGTCACCGTCACCGCCCCGCCATCGCCGGAGCCGCCGCCGGAGCCCTGGATGCCGTCCTGCTGGGAGAACACCGCGCTCGCCGCAGAGCCGCCGATGCCGCCGCCGCCGCCCACCGACTGGGCGAAGATGGCGGAGGCGCCCTGCCCGCTGGTCACGATGGTTCCGGCCCCGAGGGCATAGATGTTGCCGCCGTTGCCGCCGCTTCCAGCGCCGCCGCCGAAGGCCACGGCAGCTGTCGCGTCCGAGGAGGCGGTGCCACCCATGCCGCCGCCGCCGCCGATGGACTGGGCGAGGACGCCGAACGCATTGGTGCCGGAGGTCCGGATCACCGAGGTGGACGAAAGATCGATGGTGACCAGGCCGCCGATGCTGCCGGCGCCGCCATCGCCGCCCAAAGTCAGCGCCACCGAATGGCTGCCGCCCGTGGCCGATGAACTGGTCGCGGCGATGCCGCCGCCGCCACCGATGGATTGCGCCACAACGCCGATCGAGGCATCGCCGAAGGTCTGGATGACGCCGGAGACGTTCGCATAGACCGCCCCGCCGGCGCCGCCCGCCCCGCCCGAGGCGCCGAGGCCCACGGTGGCCGCGAACGATCCGTTCCCGGAATCCGTCGCCACCGTCGAGGCCCGCCCGCCGCCGCCGCCGATGGACTGGAGCACGATGCCGTTCGACAGGTCGCCCCGGGTGAGGATCGTGCCCTGCTGGTTGACCGTGACGGTCTCGCCATTCCCCGCGACGCCACCGGCGCCGCCGAGCGTCAGGGTGGCGGTCACGGTGTTCTGGCCGCCGCTCGCGGTGCTGTTGGCCGCAGACGCATTGCCGCCGCCGCCGCCGATGGACTGGGCGAGGATGCCGTCCGAGCCGGCGCCCAGCGACTGGATCCTTCCGTCCACGGTCACGGTCACGTTGCCGCCGTTCCCGCCCCCGCCGCCGGTTCCGCCGAGGGTGGCGCCCACGCTGGCGGCCCCGGTGGAGCCGCTCGCCGAGGTGGCGACGGAGGCCTTCCCACCGCCCCCGCCGATGGACTGGGCGAGGATGCCCGCCGAATCGTGGCCGCTGGTCGCGACGAGGGCGTTTCCACCACTGCCGAACAGCACCTCGACGGTGCCGCCGTTGCCGCCCGAGCCGCCGCTGCCGCCCACCGCGGCGGATAGACTGAAGCCGTTGCCGCCCTTGCCGTCCGCCTTGGTCTTGCCCGCGCCGCCGGCGCCGCCGGAGCCGCCGATGGACTGGGCGACGATGGCGTCGGCTGCCCCGCCGGTGGTGGAGATGGTGGCATCTGCCTGGGCGGACACGATGACGCCGCCGCCATTGCCGCCGCTGCCGCCCGTGCCGCCGACAATGCCACCCACCGCGATCTGGCCGCGGGTGGCATTCTGGGCGCTGCCGGCGAAGCCTCCGCCCCCGCCCACCGACTGGGCGAGGATGGCGCTGGCGCCCGTGCCCGAGGTCGAGATGTTGCCGGTGTTGTAGACCGCCACCGAATAGCCGAAGCCTCCGCTTCCGCCGCTGCCGCTCAGGGATAGCGAGACGGTGGCCGAGCCGCCGGTGCCGCTGTCGCCCGTCACGGCGGCCGCGCCGCCACCGCCGCCGATGGACTGGGCGAGGATGCCGTGACCGAAATCGCCCAGCGTCACCAGCGTCCCGGAATTGGTGACGCTGGCTTCGCCACCGTTGCCGCCGCCCCCGCCGCTGCCGCCGAGGCTCGCGCTGAGATTGAGCTTGGCGCTCTGGCCCGAGGCGGTCGAGGCGGTGGATACCGCGTTTCCGCCGCCGCCGCCGATGGATTGCGCGACGATGGCGCTCGCGTGGTCACCCTGGGTCTGGACGATGCCGGCGTTGACCACGCCGGCGAGACCGCCATTGCCGCCCGTCGCGCCGCTTCCGCCGAGATTGGCGGAAAGGTTTGCGGCATCGCTGCCCGATGCGGTGGACGATGCGGCGCCGCCCTTGCCGCCGCCCCCGCCGATGGCCTGGGCGACGAGGCCGTTGGAGCCGGTGCCGAGCGTCACGACAGTGAAGGCGGTGGCGCCGGGATCGGATCCGGTGCCGTTGACGATGGTGGCGGATACGCCATTTCCGGCGCTGCCGCCGCCGCCGCCGATGTCCACCGACAGGCCGAGGCCGTTGCCCCCCTTGCCATCCACCTTGCCGGTGCCCGCGCCAGCCGATCCACCGCCGCCACCGATGGATTGGACGAGCACCGCGTCTGCCGCATCGCCGGAGGTGATGATCTTGCCACCGCTGGTGCCTGACAGCACGGCGGTGGCGAGGCCGCCGTCTCCTCCCGCGCCCCCCGTTCCGCCGGCTGCCGCGCCGATGCTGATCTTGCCCGTCGCAGCATTGTCGGAACTGCCGGCCGCGCCGCCACCGCCGCCGATGGCCTGCACCAGGATGGCGGTCGAGCCCTGTCCCAGCGTATAGACACTGCCCGAGGTGTAGACCGAGGCGGTGCCGCCCGTCCCGCCGCTTCCGCCGGAGCCGGTGAGGGCGAGGCTCACATTCGCTGTTCCGCCGTTTGCGGCTCCGCCCGAGGTGCCCGATTGTCCGCCGCCACCGCCGATGGATTGGGCGAGGATCCCGTAGCTGAAGGACCCCTGGGTGAGGATGCCGGCGCCGTTGTTCACCTCGGCGATGCCGCCGATGTTTCCGGAGCCACCCGCGCCACCGAGGGTCGCGGTCACGACTGCCTCGGCGCTGGTTGATTCCGCTGCCGCGTGGGTGGCAAGCGCCATGCCGCCGCCGCCGCCGATGGATTGTACGAGGATGCCCGAGGCGTGATCCCCCGCCGTGACGATGGTGCCGCCCACCGTGTTCACATAGGCGTTGCCGGCCGAATTACCGGAGCCGCCGTTGCCGCCGAGCCCGACCGACAGGCTCGCCGTGGAGGACGATCCCTTGGTGGCGCTCGACGAGGTGGAGGCGCCGCCCTTGCCGCCGCCGCCGCCGATGGACTGCGCCACGAGGCCGTTGGACCCCGTGCCGAAGGTGGCGATCGAGAGGCCTGCGGTGGTGGCGCTGCCGTTGTTGATGAAGACGTTGCCACCGGTGCCGCCGGAGCCGCCCCCGCCGCCCACGGCGACATCGAGGGAAGCGCTGTTGCCGCCCGCGCCGTCCGCCTTGCCGGAGCCCGCGGCGCCGTTGCCGCCGCCCCCGCCGATGGATTGGGCCAGCACGCCGTCGGCAGAGTTGCCGGTGGTGACAAGGCTGCCGAGCTTGGGATTGTCGAGTGTGACGTTAACGGTGCCGCCGTTGCCCCCGCCCCCGCCCGTGCCGCCGATGGCGGCGCCCACGGCGAATTTCCCATTGGCCGCATTGGTGGCGCTGCCGGCATTGCCGCCGCCGCCGCCGATGGACTGGGCGAGGATGCCGGTGCCGTTCTGGCCCTCCGTTCGGATGTCGCCCGTGCTGGTGACCGTCACGGCCCCGCCGTATCCCCCGGTGCCGCCGGTGCCGGCGAGGGAGAAGCTGAGGCTCGCGGTCTTGGCCGCGCTCGCATCGGCGCTGGCGCCCGCCACGCCACCGCCGCCGCCGATGGACTGGGCGACGATGGCCCTCGATTCATCGCCGGTCACGACGATCTTGCCGGAAGTGGTGACCGCCACCGCCCCACCGTGGGAACCGGCACCGCCATCGCCGCCGAGCGAGGCGCCGATGGAATAGCTGCCGCCGGACCCCTTCGCAGTGGACGAGCCCCCCTTGCCGCCGCCGCCCCCCACCGACTGGGCGAGGATGGCGTTGGACATCGCGCCCGAGGTCGAGATATCCGCCGTGTTGTTAACCGTGACGGCGCCACCGTAGGAGGCCGCACCCCCGACCCCGCCGAGCGTCAGCGTCGCCGACACCGACTGGCTGCCGGAGGCGTGGGCGTCTGACCCCGCGCTTCCGCCGATGCCACCGCCGCCACCCACCGACTGGGCGATGATCGCATCCGACATCTTGCCGGATGTGGAGATGCTGCCCGCCGTCGTCACCGTGACGCTGCCCCCGCGGTCGGCATAGCCGCCGCTGCCGGCGATGGCGGCGCCGAGGGAGATTTTCGAGGTCGCGACCGCGTTGGTGTTGCCGCCGATGCCGCCGCCACCGCCGATGGACTGGGCGATGATCGCGGCGGACTGGTCGCCCTTGGTCGCGATGACGGCATCGGTGGTCACGGTCACGTCACCGCCGGTGCCGCCATTGCCGCCCTTCGCGCCGAGGGTGAAATCGAGGCTCGCCTGCCCGCCGCTCGCCGAGCCCGCCGCCGCGCCGGCCTTGCCACCACCGCCGCCGATGGACTGGGCCACGATGGCCGAGGCGTGATCGCCCGTCGTGAGAAGCTGGACCGTGGAGGTCACGCCGCTGGCGGTGGAGGTGACGGTGACTGCTTCTCCGTTACCCCCGAGCCCGCCGGCGCCTCCAAGATTCGCGTTGAGCGTGAAAGATGACGAGGAACTTCCTGAAAGATCGCTTGATTTCGTATCGGTCTTGCCGGAGGCGGACCCGCCCGTGCCGCCGCCGCCGCCCACGGATTGGGCGAGGATCGCGTCGGCATCGGCGCCGCTCGTGGCGATCTGCCCGGTGTTGGTGACTGTAACCTGGCCGCCCGCACCTCCGCCGCCGCCTGTGCCGCCGAGGGCCACCGAGACGTCTACCGTTCCCCCGGTGGCATCGGCGGTGCCGCCGCCCGCAGTGCCGCCACCGCCGCCCACCGATTGCGCGAGGATGCCGCGCGCGCTGGTGCCGGATGTCGCGATGCTACCCGACTGGGTGACGGTGACGTTCGAGCCGTTTCCGGCGGATGTGCCGGAACCGCCGCCGCCGAGGGACAGGCTGACGGAGGTCTTGCCGGACAGGGATGCTGCATTGGACGAGGTGGTGCCCACGCCACCGTTCCCGCCACCGCCGCCGATGGACTGGGCGATGATCGCGTCGGCGAAATTCCCCGTGGTGACGACCGTTCCGGCATTGTCGACGTTGACGAGCCCGCCGTTCGCGCCCTCGCCTCCCGATCCGCCCAGCGTGACCGACACCGTGACCGGCACGCCCGCCGCCACCGAGACGCCGAGCGCGCTGGCATCGCCCCCGGTGCCGCCACCGCCGCCGATGGACTGCGCGAGGATGCCGGTCGCCCCCGCGCCCTTGGTGCTGACGCTGCCGGTGTTGGTGGCATAGGCTTTTTCGCCATAGCCCCCGCTGCCGCCGCTGCCGCCCAGGCTCGCATTCACCGAGACCGCGGTATCCGCGCCGACCGTCAGGCTCTTGGCGGCGGAGGAGCCGCCGTTGCCACCGCCGCCGCCGATGGACTGGACCACGATGCCCATGGAATCGAGGCCGCTCGTGACGATGACCCCGGAATTGGTGACGGTGGCATTTCCGCCGTTGCCGCCGGAGCCGCCGCTGCCGCCGAGCGCGACCGCCGCGCTGAAATAGATGCCCGCGCTCTGCGACAGCGCGCTCCCGCCCGATCCGCCGCCGCCGCCCACGGATTGCGCGATGATGCCGGAGGCACGGTCGCCCGTTGTGACGACGCCGGCGGCGTTGGTCACCTGGACGATCCCGCCGTAATTGCCGCTGCCGGCGCTGCCCCCGATGGTAAGGGAGAGGCCTTCGGCCGTCGTTCCCGACGCGCTGCCCCCCGCCCCGCCGCCGCCGCCGATGGACTGGGCGAGGATGGCCGTGGCGTAGTCGCCGGCGGTGGAGACGGTGACGGTGCTCGGGGTCGCGCCGGTATTCGTCACATAGACGTTGCCGCCGTGGCCTCCGCCGCTTCCGTTGCCGCCGATGGCCGCCGAGATGCCGAGGCCGAGGCTCATGGCGCCACCGCCGCGTCCGCCGCCGCCACCCACCGATTGCGCCACGATTCCGAGCGCATTGTCGCCGGTGGTGACGACTGTCCCGGTGTTGGTGAGCGTCGTCGTGCCGCCGTTGCCGCCGGCGGCGCCCTGCCCGCCAAGGGAGGCGACACCGCCCGCGCCGCCGCCATTGCCACCGCCGCCGCCGATGGACTGGGCGAGGATGCCGTCGGAGAACGCGCCGCTGGTGGTGATGGAGCCAGAGTTCGTCGCCGTCGCCCCGCTGCTCGTGCCCGTGCCGGAGGTTCCGGCCGAGGAGCCGCCCACCGCCACGCAGCCGCTCGTCGTGCTGCCGCACGAGCCGATGACGAGGTTTCCGCCTCCGCCGCCCACCGACTGGACCAGCATCCCGTGGGCGTAATTGCCGGTCGTCGTCACGGTGCCGGCATTGATGCCCGTGGCCGTGCCCGCATCGCCGCTGATGGCACCGTTGCCGCCCATGGAGACAAAGACCGCATCGGCCGACCCGCCATTGCCGCCGCCGCCTGCCACCGACTGCACCACGATGCCCACCGAGCCGTTGCCGGTGGTCGAGACCGCGCCTGCGGATTTCAGATAGACGTTGCCCGCGGTGCCGCCCGGCCCGGCGACACCGCCCGAGCTGGTGATGAACCCGCCCACGGACGCGCCGTTGGCACCGGTACCGCCGAGGCTCTGCGCGACGACGGCATTCGCGGCATAGCCCGAGGTCCTGACGGTCGCGCCGGCTGCGATACCGACATTGACGACGGTGCCGCTCGCGGCGCTGCCGCCCGTGCCGCCATTGCCGCCGATCTCGTTGAGCGAATCGTCACCGGGCGCACCGTTGCCGCCCGCCCCGCCGTTGGCGGAGACGATGATGCCATGGGCCGCGTCGCCGCTGGTGGTGATGGTGACACCGCCCTCGACATTGAGGTTGGCCGTTCCACCTGTGCCGCCCGTTCCGCCATTGCCGCCATAGGCCGTGGCATCAGATCTAGCCTTTCCACCGGAGCCGCCCGCGCCGCCGTTGGCGGAGACGATGATGGCCGACGCCGATGCTGCGGTGGTCGTGATCTGGGATTGCTGCTGGACAGTGACGGAAACGGTCCCGCCATTGCCGCCAGCGCCGCCATTGCCGCCCCAGGAATCGGAAAAGCCGCCATAGCCGTATCCGCCTTGCCCGCCGGATCCGCCATTCGCCAACCCCACGATGCCGGATTGCGGCGATGAGATCGTGCCGGAAACAACGATCTCGACGCTTCCGGCATTGCCGCCGCCGCCGCCGACCTTCCCGGTGGCGTTGGCCGTCGTCGAGTCGGCTTCCGCCGACGTGCCGCCTGCACCGCCGATGGAGGCCGCATACAGGCCGACTCCGCCCGCGCTCGTCAGGGTCACATTGGAGAGGGTGACGCTCACCGCGCCACCATTACCACCGGCGCCCGCCGCGCCGCCGGTCGCCGCCGCAACAGCGTGCACTTCGCCGCTGTTGCCGCCTGCCCCGCCGGTGGAGCTCACGCTCACGGCTGGTCCGCTGCCGCTGTTGATGGTGGACGACGAGATCGTGACGGTGGCGATGCCACCGTCTCCGCCAATGCCGCCGTTGCCGCCTGTGGAATCGGCAAAGCCGCGGCCCTCTCCGCCCACGCCACCGACGCCGCCGACGGTCGAAATGATGATGCCGCCCGCCTGGGATGACAGGTTTGAACCAGAAACCGAGATGCTGACGGCACCGCCGTTGCCGCCGGTCAGGCCCGAACCTCCGAATGCCTGGCCGAGATCACTGAAGCCGTAACCGCCTGCGCCGCCTGTGCCGCCCGTGGAGCCGGCGGCGATGATCGTCCCGCTGGCCTGGCTGGCCGTGACCCCGTTCAGGATTGCCGAGAATGCGCCGCCATAGCCGCCTTCGCCACCCGAGCCCCCCGTCCCGGAGCCCGTCCCGTCGGCGACCGTGCCTTCGCCGCCCGATCCGCCCATGCCGCCCTGGGTCGTGCTCTTGATGGCGTAGGTGCCGGTCGATCCGCCGCTGATCGTGATGGATGTCGCCCCGATGGCGGCTCCCCCGTCGCCGTTGCCGCCGGTAGCGCTTTCAAAATCGTAGTTGTAGTTCGCCCCGTTCGCCCCGGCCGATCCCGTTATTGTCTGGCTGAAGGGCATGGTGACGACGGTCTGCGCCGTCGCCGGCGGGACCGCGGCGGGGACGGCGACCAGGACCAGTCCGCACAGGGATGTGGTGAGGGCGGTGGAGAGCAGCATGCGCGCGGTGGATGCGCCATAGACGGTTGATGCCGTGCCGCGCGGCGCACGGTTCTGCGCAATCCCACCAACCGGCATTCCCGCCCCCAGCAAAGCCCGAGGTAGGACATTGCTGCCCGTCGGCCAAAAGAGCAACAACCGCGATTGCGTCTCCCCGGAAAGCTGCTCGCAGCGAACGGCCACGACCTGGCTGCATCATCATGCAAAGGCCGTCGTGATCGACTATATCGAGCGCATCAACAATCAGATGCGGCGCCACTCGGGCTCGGCCTTCTCGGCCCATCGACTTCGAGCGACAGGTGCAGGCAGGTTAACCTCGTGTCCGCTCAACGGCAGCAGCTTCAATACTAATGTTTAAAAATCAACCATTTACGTTCTCGGTCGCCCCGATGATGGACTGGACGGACCGGCATTGCCGGGCCTTCCACCGCACCTTCTCGCGCCATGCGCTGCTGTATACCGAGATGGTGACCGCGCCGGCGGTGATCCATGGGGACCGGTCGCGGCTGCTCGGCTTTTCTGAGGCGGAGCATCCGGTGGCGGTTCAGCTCGGCGGCAGCGACCCTGCGCTGCTGGCGCAGGCGGCGCGCATCTGCGCGGATTTCGGCTATGACGAGATCAACCTCAACGTCGGATGCCCCTCCGACCGGGTACAGGGCGGCAACTTCGGCGCCTGCCTCATGCGGGAGCCGCAGCTTGTGGCCGATTGCGTGGCTGCCATGAAGGGCGGGGTCGCGCTGCCCGTCACGGTGAAATGCCGCATCGGCGTGGACGATCAGGATCCCGAGGAAGCCCTCGATACCCTCGCCGACGCCGTGCTCGCGGCGGGCTGCGACGGGCTCATCGTCCATGCCCGCAAGGCTTGGCTCAACGGCCTTTCGCCGCGCGAGAACCGGGACATCCCGCCCCTCGACTATGATCGCGTGCGCCGACTCAAGGCCCGTTTGCCGCACGTGCCGGTGGCGCTGAACGGCGGCCTGGAAAGCCTCGCGCAGGGGCTGAGCGAGGCGGAGGGCCTTGACGGTATCATGCTCGGCCGCGCGGCCTACCATTCGCCCGAACTGTTGTTGGAGGTGGACCCCCTCCTTCACGGCGTCCCGGCGCCGCACGCGGACACCTTCGCCGCGCTGGAGGCGTTCGAGCCCTATATCGCCCGGCATCTGGAGGCTGGCGGCCGGCTCTCCGACATCACCCGCCACATGCTCGGCCTGTTCGGCGGCAAGAAGGGCGCGCGCATCTTCCGCCGCCGCCTCTCGACGGAAGCCATCATTCCCGGCGCCGGGCTCGAGGTGCTGCGCGGTGCCGTCGACGAGGTGCGCAGCAGGGACCGCCTGGCGGCCTGATTGGGCGCATTGCCACCAGATTTGCGTGAATAGCGGGCCTGCTGCGGCCGCCATGCGGCTATCGCAGTGGACAGGGCGCGGATTCCGGGCCACTCCTCGTGGCCTCCCCGCCGCAAGTTTCCGGTCCCGCTCATGTTTTCCAATGTTCCGGTGCAGGAACTCGTCCTGCTCGTCGGCGCCATGCTGGCCGGCGGCGTGCTGACCGGCCTGCTCGCCGGCCTTTTCGGCATCGGCGGCGGCGGCGTCATCGTTCCCGTGCTGTACGAGGTGTTCGGGTTCCTCGGGGTGGATGACAGCGTGCGCATGCAATTGTGCGTCGGCACCTCGCTCGCCATCATCATCCCCACCGCCATGGCCTCCTACCGCACCCACGTCGCCCAGGGGGCGGCGATGCCGGGCGTGCTCGCGAAATGGCGCGTCCCGGCCATCATCGGCATCATCGTCGGCAGCGCCATCGCGGCGGTGGCGGCGGGCTGGGTGCTGCAGGCGGTGTTCGTGGCGGTGGTTGCGCTGCTGGGGCTGAAGAGCCTCATCGGCCGCAACGACATCCGCATTGCCGACCACCTGCCATCCTCCGCGATGATGCGGTTCTGCGGCTTCTTCATCGGGCTTGCGTCATCGCTGGTGGGAATCTCGGGCGGCGGCATCTCCACCAACATCCTGCTGCTCTACGGCGTGCCGATCCACGCCGCCGTCGCCACCTCGGCGGGCATCGGCGTCATCATTCCGATTCCGGGAGTCATCGGCTATGCCATCGCCGGCTGGCCGCACCTCTCCGAGCTGCCGCCGCTGTCCATCGGCTATGTGTCGGTGATCGGCTTCCTGTGCATCGCCCCGGTGGCGACGCTGGTGGCGCCCTATGGCGCGCGCCTCGCGCACCGCATGAGCCGGCGCCATCTGGAGATCGGCTTCGGCCTGTTCCTGATGGTCATCGGCGTGCGCTTTCTCGTCGCCATCATCCACGGGTGACGGCGCTCGCCGCATCACCAGCGGTGGGTGAAGCCGGCGGTGATGCTCTTGTTCAGCGTCGAACCGGTATCGGCCACCGAGGTGGTGACGGTGAGGTCGGGCGCCAACTGCTGCTGGGCGCTCACCGTGGGCAGAAGCTGCGGCGAGGTGCTGGTGGTCTTGGCCGCGAAGGCGAAGGTGGTGCCGGTTTCCGTCAGCTTCAGGCTCAGCGACTTGTCGGTTTCCCAAGCCTGCGGGCCAGCCTTGACCTGATAGGTGTCCGCCAGCGTGGCCGCCAGCCCGCTGGTGAGGGAAATGCTGCGCTCGAAGGTGGTGGCGAGCTTGCTCGCGGCATCATTGGGGTCGACGGAAACATTCACCGTGCCCTTCTCCCACACCATCCAGTCCGGCAGCCGATCGACCGTGACCTTCGCATAGGCGGTGCCACCGAGACCGTCCGCGCTCTGGCCGACCGTGGGCGCGACGCTGGAGCCTGCGGCCGACAGGTCGAGGCCCACGACCGCGCCATAGTCTTCCACGGGCGTCGAATAGGTGAGCGACGTCGAGCCGTCCGCCTTCAGAGCGGTCTTGGCCTCGGTGCCGTCGGCGAGGGCCGGAGCGGCGAACAGCGGCGTCGCCAGAAGCGCGGCGCAGGTGAAGGGGCGGATCGCCATGGATCTCGACCTCCCGGGGCAGAGGGTGGACGGCGGAACGGCACCGCGCACGCGGCTACCGTTCCTCTCGGGTGCTTGGTCGAGGATGGATGGGGAGAAGTTAAGGCGGAATTGTTGCGCTGCAGCGTCGTCCTCAGCATGCGCGCTCCGCATGGCTTTTGCGCCACAGCCGCGCCATGCCGCCTTGCCGCCGAGCCGGGCGCGTCCTAATCCCCCCGCGGGAGGATGAGAATGACACAGCCGGACCTTTCGAGCGCGACCCTTGATCTGCTCACCCGCATCGCCGGGGCGCTGGAGCGCCTGGCGCCGCCTGCGGTGCCCACCCCCGATTTCGAGGCGGCCGACGCCTTTGTCTGGCACACCGATCCCATCCGCTTCGAGCCGGTGGCGCGGGTGAACCGGGTGGAGATGGACCTTTTGCAGGGCATCGACCGGGTGCGCGGCCAATTGGTGGAGAACACCCAGCGCTTCGCCCGCGGCCTGCCCGCCAACAATGCGCTGCTCTGGGGCGCGCGCGGCATGGGCAAGAGTTCGCTGGTGAAGGCCGCACACGCCGCCATCAACCATTCGCTTTCCACTGACGGCCCGCGCCTGAAGCTGGTGGAGATCCACCGCGAGGACATCGAGACGCTGCCCGCGCTCATGGGTCTGGTGCGCGGCTCCCGTCACCGCTTCATCGTCTTCTGCGACGACCTCTCCTTCGATTCCGACGACACGTCCTACAAGTCGCTGAAGGCGGTGCTGGAAGGCGGTATCGAGGGGCGGCCGGACAATGTGATCTTCTACGCCACGTCCAACCGCCGCCATCTGCTGCCGCGCGACATGATGGACAATGAGCGGTCCACCGCCATCAATCCCGGCGAGGCCGTGGAGGAGAAGGTCTCCCTCTCCGACCGCTTCGGCCTGTGGCT
>JAEZMT010000175.1 GCA_023442085.1 Pseudomonadota bacterium
CAACGGCATCATCCCGACCCCGATCACCATGGACGAGCTCGAAGACCTGCTCATGGAGCACGGCATCATGAAGGCCGTGGACGAGAGCATCGTCGGCAAGACCGCCGCCGAACTCGCCGCCGGCTGACGCTCCGCGTCGCATGACCCGGGGCCGGCCTCAATTGCGGGGCCGGCCTGCCAAACGGCAACCCAAAGAGAGCGAGATTGCGAAATGAGCTTGGCCCAACCGCAAAGCGTTGCTGAAATCAAGGCGCGCAATAAGGAACTCGTCGCGGAAGTCCTCAAGGTTTATCCCGAGAAGACCGCGAAGCGCCGCGCGAAGCATCTGAACGTCCACGAATCCGGCAAGTCCGACTGCGGCGTGAAGTCGAACATCAAGTCCATTCCGGGCGTGATGACGATCCGCGGCTGCGCGTACGCTGGCTCCAAGGGCGTGGTGTGGGGTCCCATCAAGGACATGATCCACATCTCCCACGGCCCGGTGGGCTGCGGCCAGTACAGCTGGGCCGCCCGCCGCAACTATTACATCGGCACGACCGGCATCGACACCTTCGTGACGATGCAGTTCACCTCGGACTTCCAGGAAAAGGACATCGTCTTCGGCGGCGACAAGAAGCTCGCGAAGATCATGGACGAAATCCAGGAACTGTTCCCGCTCAACAACGGCATCACCGTCCAGTCCGAGTGCCCCATCGGCCTCATCGGCGACGACATCGAGGCCGTGTCCAAGTCCAAGTCCAAGGAATACGACGGCAAGACCATCGTTCCGGTCCGCTGCGAAGGCTTCCGCGGCGTGTCGCAGTCCCTCGGCCACCACATCGCCAACGACGCCGTTCGTGACTGGGTGTTCGACAAGCTGGACCCGAACAAGGCCCCCCCGTTCGAGCCGTCGCCGTATGACGTTGCCATCATCGGCGACTACAACATCGGTGGCGACGCCTGGTCGTCCCGTATCCTCCTCGAGGAGATGGGCCTGCGCGTAATCGCCCAGTGGTCGGGTGACGGTTCGCTCGCCGAGCTCGAGAACACCCCCCGGGCGAAGCTGAACGTGCTGCACTGCTACCGCTCCATGAACTACATCTCCCGCCACATGGAAGAGAAGTTCGGGATTCCGTGGTGCGAGTACAACTTCTTCGGTCCCTCCAAGATCGCGGAGTCGCTGCGCAAGATCGCCGCTTACTTCGACGACAAGATCAAGGAAGGCGCCGAGCGCGTCATCGCCAAGTACGCGCCCCTCATGGACGCGGTGATCGCCAAGTATCGTCCGCGCCTCGAAGGCAAGACCGTCATGCTGTACGTGGGCGGCCTGCGTCCCCGTCACGTGATCGGCGCCTACGAAGATCTCGGCATGGAAGTGGTGGGCACGGGTTACGAATTCGCCCACAACGACGACTATCAGCGCACCGCCCAGCACTACGTCAAGGATGGCACGCTCATCTATGACGACGTGACCGGCTACGAGTTCGAGAAGTTTGTCGAGAAGGTTCAGCCGGACCTGGTCGGCTCGGGCATCAAGGAAAAGTACGTCTTCCAGAAGATGGGCGTGCCGTTCCGCCAGATGCACTCCTGGGACTACTCCGGCCCGTACCACGGCTACGATGGCTTCGCCATCTTCGCCCGCGACATGGACATGGCCATCAATTCCCCCGTCTGGAAGATGACCAAGGCCCCCTGGAAGCAGGCTCCCGGCCAGGCTGGGCTGCTCGCCGCCGAGTGAGGCGGGTTTTCGAGCGCCTGAACCAGACGCCCCTCCCTTCGCGGGGAGGGGCACCCGGGACGGGCTCCCATATTTGACCCATATATTAGGGGTTCGAGATGCCACAGAATGCAGATAACGTGCTCGATCACTTCGAGCTGTTCCGCGGTCCCGAGTACCAGCAGATGCTGGCCAACAAGAAGAAGATGTTCGAGAACCCCCGCGATCCCGCCGAAGTCGAGCGCATTCGCGAGTGGGCCAAGACTCCCGAGTACAAGGAAAAGAACTTCGCCCGCGAGGCCCTGACGGTGAACCCGGCCAAGGCCTGCCAGCCGCTCGGCGCGGTGTTCGTGGCGGTCGGCTTCGAGCACACGATCCCGTTCGTGCACGGCTCGCAGGGCTGCGTCGCCTATTACCGCTCGCACCTGTCCCGTCACTTCAAGGAGCCCAGCTCCTGCGTGTCCTCGTCCATGACGGAAGACGCGGCGGTGTTCGGCGGCCTCAACAACATGATCGACGGCCTCGCCAACACCTACAGCATGTACAAGCCCAAGATGATCGCCGTCTCCACCACCTGCATGGCGGAAGTGATCGGCGACGACCTCAACGCCTTCATCAAGACGGCGAAGGAGAAGGGCTCGGTCCCGCAGGAGTACGACGTTCCCTTCGCCCACACCCCGGCCTTCGTCGGCAGCCACGTCA
This sequence comes from Pseudomonadota bacterium, assembly GCA_023442085.1. Classification (GTDB taxonomy): domain Bacteria; phylum Pseudomonadota; class Alphaproteobacteria; order Rhizobiales; family Xanthobacteraceae; genus Xanthobacter. The sequence continues at coordinate 2,399 of JAEZMT010000175.1, forward strand.
CCGGCTACGACAATGCCATCAAGGGCGTGCTGGAGCACTTCTGGGACGGCAAGGCCGGCACCGCCCCCAAGCTGGAGCGCGCGCCGAACGAGAAGATCAACTTCATCGGCGGTTTCGACGGCTACACCGTCGGCAACCTGCGTGAAGTCAAGCGCATCTTCGGCCTGATGGGCGTGGACTACACCATCCTCGGCGACAACTCCGAGGTCTTCGACACGCCGACGGACGGCGAGTTCCGCATGTATGACGGCGGCACCACCCTGGAAGAGGCGGCCAACGCCGTTCACGCCAAGGCCACCATCTCCATGCAGGAGTACTGCACCGAGAAGACCCTGCCGTTCATCGCCAACCACGGCCAGGAAGTCGTCGCCTTCAACCACCCCGTGGGCGTGAAGGGCACCGACGAATTCCTGATGGCGATCTCGCGCATCTCCGGCAAGGAAATCCCCGAGGAGCTCGCCAAGGAGCGCGGCCGCCTGGTCGACGCCATCGCCGACTCGAACGCCCATATCCACGGCAAGAAGTTCGCCATCTACGGCGACCCCGACCTGTGCCTGGGCCTCGCCGGCTTCCTGCTCGAACTCGGCGCCGAGCCCACCCACGTCCTTGCTACCAACGGCAACCAGAAGTGGGCGGACAAGGTCCAGAAGCTGTTCGATAGCTCGCCGTTCGGCCAGAACTGCAATGTCTATCCCGGCCGCGACCTCTGGCACATGCGCTCCCTGCTCTTCACGGAGCCGGTGGACTTCCTGATCGGCAACACCTACGGCAAGTATCTCGAGCGCGACACGGGCACGCCGCTGATCCGCATCGGCTTCCCGGTGTTCGACCGTCACCACCACCACCGCCGTCCGGTGTGGGGCTATCAGGGCGGCATGAACGTCCTGATCACCATCCTCGACAAGATCTTCGACACCATCGATCAGAACACGATCGTGCCGGCGAAGACCGACTATTCGTTCGACATCATCCGTTGATCGCATAGGTGAAATGTTCGATCCGGCCCGGGGCCCCGTCCGGGCCGGCCCGACAGGGAGAGTGAAGTCCGCCCCCAGTTGATGCCCGCTCCCATGTGATGTTCGCGCCCGCGATCTTTGCACAGCCCGTCCGCCGAAGGAGAGATCCATGAGCTCGGTTTCCGCCACGATCCAGCAAGTGTTCAACGAGCCCGGCTGCGCGAAGAACCAGAACAAGTCGGAGGCGGAAAAGAAGAAGGGGTGCACCAAGCAGCTCCAGCCCGGCGGCGCCGCCGGCGGCTGCGCTTTCGACGGCGCCAAGATCGCCCTTCAGCCGCTGACCGATGTCGCGCACCTGGTGCATGGCCCCATTGCCTGCGAAGGCAACAGCTGGGACAACCGCGGCGCGCGCTCCTCCGGCTCGCAGATCTGGCGCACCGGTTTCACCACCGACATCAACGAGACCGACGTGGTGTTCGGTGGCGAGAAGCGCCTGTTCAAGTCCATCAAGGAAATCATCGAGAAGTACGACCCGCCGGCCGTCTTCGTCTACCAGACCTGCGTGCCCGCCATGATCGGCGACGACATCGACGCGGTCTGCAAGGCGGCCAAGGAGAAGTTCGGCAAGCCGGTGATCCCGATCAATTCGCCCGGCTTCGTGGGTCCGAAGAACCTCGGCAACAAGCTCGCCGGCGAAGCCATCCTCGAACATGTCATCGGCACCGAAGAACCGGAATACACGACGCCGTACGACATCAACATCATCGGCGAATACAATCTTTCCGGCGAGCTGTGGCAGGTGAAGCCGCTGCTCGATGAGCTGGGCATCCGCATCCTTGCCTGCATTTCTGGCGACGGCCGCTACAAGGATGTGGCCTCCTCCCACCGCGCCAAGGCGGCGATGATGGTCTGCTCCAAGGCCATGATCAACGTGGCCCGCAAGATGGAGGAGCGCTACGACATTCCCTTCTTCGAGGGCTCCTTCTACGGCATCCAGGATTCCTCGGATTCGCTCCGCGAGATCGCCCGCATGCTCATCGAGCGCGGCGCTGATCCCGAGCTGATGGACCGCACCGAGGCGCTCATCGAACGCGAGGAAGCGAAGGCCTGGGCGGCGATCGCGAAGTTCAAGGACCGCTTCAAGGGCAAGAAGGTTCTGCTCATCACCGGCGGCGTGAAGTCCTGGTCAGTGGTCGCGGCGCTGCAGGAGGCGGGCCTCGAGCTGGTTGGCACCTCGGTCAAGAAGTCCACCAAGGAGGACAAGGAGCGCATCAAGGAGCTCATGGGGCAGGATGCCCACATGATCGACGACATGACGCCCCGCGAAATGTACAAGATGCTGAAGGACGCGAAGGCCGACATCATGCTTTCGGGCGGCCGCTCGCAGTTCATCGCGTTGAAGGCAGCCATGCCGTGGCTCGACATCAACCAGGAGCGCCACCACGCCTATATGGGCTACATCGGCATGGTGAAGCTCGTGGAGGAGATCGACAAGGCGCTCTACAATCCCATCTGGGAGCAGGTGCGCAAGCCGGCGCCGTGGGACAATCCCGCCAACAACTGGCAGAACCGCGCCATCGCACAGATGGAGGCCGAGGCCGCCGCCCTCGCCGCAGATCCGGTCGCCGCCGAGAAGGCCCGACGCGCCAAGAAGATCTGCAATTGCAAGAGTGTGGATCTCGGCACCATCGAGGACGCCATCAAGGCGCACGCCCTCACGACGGTCGAGGGCGTGAAGACACACACCAATGCGTCCGGCGGCTGCGGTGCGTGCTCGGGCCGCATCGAGGACATTTTCGAGGCCCTCGGCGTCGCGGAGCCGGTGCCGGCTGATCCGGTGCTCGCCGAGGCCGCCCGCCGCGCCAAGAAGGTCTGCAACTGCAAGAGCGTCACCGTCGGCGCCATCGAGGATGCGGTCGCCGCCGGCGCCGCGAACCTCGCCCAGGTGACCGCCCGCACCGAGGCCGGCTCCGGCTGCGGCAAGTGCGGCGAGCGCATCGAGGACATGCTGGACGAACTCGTCGCCCCGCTCGGGACGCCGGCCGCTCTCGTGGCCGCCGAATAGGAGGGCGCGATGGCCAAGTTCGTCCAGGGCAAGAAGAGCTGCGCGGTCAATCCGCTGAAGATGAGCCAGCCCATCGGCGGCGCGCTCGCCTTCATGGGCCTTCGGGGCGCCATGCCGCTGCTGCACGGCTCGCAGGGCTGCACCTCGTTCGGCCTCGTGCTGTTCGTGCGCCACTTCAAGGAGGCGATCCCGCTCCAGACGACGGCCATGAGCGAGGTCGCCACGGTGCTCGGCGGCTACGACAATGTCGAGCAGGCGATTCTCAACATCTACAACCGCACTAAGCCCGAGATCATCGGCATGTGCTCCACCGGCGTCACCGAGACCAAGGGTGACGACGTGGACGGCTACATCAAGATGGTGCGGGACAAGTATCCGCAGCTCGCCGACTTCCCGATGGTCTATGTGTCCACCCCGGATTTCAAGGACGCTTTCCAGGACGGCTGGGAAAAGACGGTCGCCAAGATCGTCGAGGTGCTGGTGAAGAAGCCCGAGCCGGATGCGCCGAAAAATCCCAAGCGGGTCAACGTGCTGCCCGGTTGCCACCTGCAGCCCGGTGATCTGGACGAGCTGCGCTGCGTCCTTGAGGATTTCGGCCTTGAGCCTTCCTTCCTCCCCGACCTCGCCGGCTCCCTCGACGGCCATATCCCGGACGATTTCACGCCCACGACCATCGGTGGCATTGGCGTCGATGAGATCGCCACCATGGGCGAGGCGGCCTGGACCATCGCCATCGGCACGCAGATGAAGGCGGCGGCCGAGGCGATGCAGAAGAAGACGGGCACGCCCTACCGGTTGTTCGAGCGCCTGTGCGGGCTCGGGCCGAACGATGAATTCTTCATGTTCCTGAGCGAAATATCCGGCCACGAAGTGCCGCGCCGCTATCGGCGGCAGAGGGGGCAGCTGGTGGACGCCATGCTGGACGCCCACTTCCATCTCGGCGGCCGGAAGCTCGCCATTGGTGCGGAGCCGGATCTCCTGTTCGATGTCGCCTCCGCCCTTCACGAGATGGGCGCGCACATCACCGCCGCCGTCACCACCACCCAGTCGCCGGTGTTCGAGAAGCTGCCGTGCGACGAGGTGCTGCTGGGCGATCTCGAGGATCTGGAGACGCTGGCAAAGGAGCGTGGCTGCGACCTGCTGCTGACCCATTCCCACGGTCGCCAGGCGGCGGACCGCCTCAACATCCCCTTCTATCGCATCGGCATTCCCATGTTCGATCGCATCGGTTCCGGCCACAAGATGACGGTGGGCTATCGCGGCACGCGCGACCTCATGTTCACGCTGGCCAACATGTGCATCGCCGACCACGAGCAGAACCACGACGCGACGCCCGACACCTGGAAGAACCCGTGGGACGGCGATGGCCACGGCCATGGCGCCGCCCATGTTGCTACCCCGGCCGGCGCGCCCGATCTCGGACCCGCCCCGAGCACCGCCCACCACTGACATTCCCAACGACCGAGACCGCGAGAGAGGCGAGCCTTCCATGAAAGTCGCATTCGCAACCCAGGATCTCAAAAGGGTCGATGCCCACTTCGGTTGGGCGAAGAACATCGCCATCTACGAGGTGGGTCCGGAGGGCCACCACTTCGTCGAGGCCATCGAGTTTGACGGTGACCTGAAGGAAGACGGCAACGAGGACAAGCTCGCGCCGAAGATCGATGCGATCAAGGATTGCACCATCCTCTATGTGGCCGCCATCGGCGGTTCCGGCGCCGCCCGCGTGGTGGCGAACAACATTCACCCCATGAAGGTCAGCCAGCCCGAAGAGATCTCCGATCTCATCGGCAAGCTGGAGGTCGTCCTTCAGGGCAACCCACCCCCGTGGCTGCGCAAGGTCATGTCGAAGGGTCAAGAGCGCACGTTCGATTTCGACGAGTGAGGGATTGTCATGGCCGAAGCAGCGCAAGTCATCGAGCCGACAGCGGCCGCTGACTCCCCGTTCATCAAGGAACTCATCAAGGTCTGGCGCGCCCAGGACACCCACGGCGCGTGGGAAGGAAAGGCCGATCTCGACCTGATCGAGCCCTATATCGTCGACAAGGAGGCGCGCCGCGCGCTCCCGCTCATCGGCGATCCCGATCCCGAGACCATCTGGCGGCTGGAGCTGTTCTTCAACGCGATCTGCCTGATGATCGAGAAGGAGACGCGGGTGATGATCTCGCCCATGCTCAAGATGAGCCACGAAGGCTTCGGCCGCATGGTGCTCATCGGCGGGCGGCTGATCGTCGTCAACAAGCAGCTGCGCGACGTCCACCGCTTCGGCTTCGACAACCTCGGCAAGCTCGCCGAGGAGGGCACGAAGTTCGTCCAGCAGGGCGTGGACATGATCAACAAATTCCCCGAAGTGGCGAAATACTGAGATCCAAGGTGCACCCATGAGCGACGTGGACGAACTCAAGGCCGAGATCAAGAAGCTGTCCGCCAAGGCGACGCAGTCCAAGATGGACCTGCACGATCTGTCCGAAGAACTCCCGATCAACTGGGAGCAGATCATGGTTGTGGCCAAGAAGGCGCACGACGCCTTTGCCGAGCTTGAGAAGAAGCGCGCGGACTTGAAGGGACTCGAGGCCGCCTAATATTTCAGAAGGCGATTTTCAGATGTCTAACGAAACCAGGGATGGTCGAGCCTGGCAGCCAGACTACCTGCTCGACATCGACAAGGACAAATGCATCGGCTGCGGCCGCTGCTACAAGGTGTGCGGCCGCGACGTGATGACTCTCAAGGGCATCAACGAGGACGGCGACGTCGTTTCTCTCGATGACGACGAGGACGACGAGGTCGAGAAGAAGGTGATGGTCATGAACGATATCGGCGCGTGCATCGGTTGCGGTGCGTGCGCCCGTGTCTGCCCGGCCAATTGCCAGATCCACGGCCTGGAGAAGGCCGCCGCCTGAGGCGCAAAGGCGCGGACCCTTTCGGCCCGCGCGTGTCCTTCGAGGAGTGCCGCCATGCGTGCCGAAGAGGTCTATGACTGGTTGATTGCCTCGTCGTCCTCTTCGGCCGCGGATGCGTTCGATATCCATGTGGCAGCTTCGATCATCGGCCTCGCTTTCGCAGAGGCGGAGGAGGAGGGCCGCGACCGGCTCGACGCGGTCGGCCTCGACCGCGCGGCCTTTCTCGACCTCGCCGCCATCCTGTTTCCCGCCTCTGCCCCGGTCTTGGCGGCCCAGGTCGATCTGCGCGCGATCGAGGTGACGCCCGAAGAGCAGTCGGTGCGTGACATCCTCGGCATCTATTCGTCGGATGCCGGCCGGCTTCAGACCCATTTCATCGCCATGATCGCCCGGCGCTGCCAGTCCCCCCACCATCTGTGGCAGGATCTGGGGCTGAGGAACCGCGCCGAGCTGCGCGAACTGATGACGCGCCGCTTTGCGCCGCTCGCCCGCAAGAACAGCCAGGACATGAAGTGGAAGAAGTTCCTCTACCGCATGGTCTGCGGGTCGGAGGGCTTCACCTTATGCGCGGCGCCGGTGTGCTCGGACTGTGATGAATTTCACGTCTGCTTCGGCGCGGAGGATGGCGAATCCCGCCTCGCGCGCAACGCCCGCGCGGCGGCCAATGCAAATGAGCTGATCGTCCCGGCGGAGGCCGCGGAATAGGCCGTTCGTCAATCCATGGAAACGAAAGAGCCCCGGCAGGCCGGGGCTCTTTCGTCTTTGCGGACCCGGGTGGGCGGGGGCTTTACTCGATGCCTTCGCTGCGGGCGCGCCACATCATGGCGATGCGGAAGCGCTCGTTGATCGCGGCGGGGCTGGCGAGGATTTCGGCCTCGGCCTTCTTGAAGGCGGCTTCGACCGCTTCCGCCTCTTCCTTGGTGAGCGTTACCCGGCCAGCGATGTGGGTGGCCTCCGGGTGGATCTCCCAGATCTTGCGGCGGTTGGGGTGCATCTTCACCTCAGTGAGGTCGAAGGCTTCGAGCCGGCCATCGAACAGGATCGCGAGGCCGGACACTTCGAGCTTGCGGCCGTCGGAAGTGGTCTTGATGAGCGTGGTCGCCATGTTGGTCTCCCGTCGGCTTTCGCCGGTCTGTCATCCGCGCGCGGCGTGCGCCTCAGCCTTCCGGCGATGCGAGCCAGCTGTAGCCGCCCTGATCCCAGAGCTGGGCCAGGACCTGATCCGAACTCCAGTCCGGATACTGGGCCCGGACCGTTTCATAGTCGCCGCGGAACCGTTCCGCGTCCTCTCCGGAAATGTCCGCAACCAGGGCGTCCGGCTTGAATCGCAGGACGAAATGGGTCTGGTCGCCGGCACCGAGCAGCGTGAATTCGTCGCCGTCGCCGAGGAGCGCGAGGTCGTCCGTGGACATGACGCGCTCCCTTTCAGGCCGCCGCCGCGATGGGCGTCTCGTCCTTCAGGCCCCATTCAGCCCAGGAGCCGTCGTAGAGCGCGACGTCCGTCTTGCCGATGAGGTACAGGGCGAGCATGACCACGCAGGCGATGGTGCCGGAGGCGCAGGTGACGACGATGGGATTTGCCAGATCGACGCCGGCGGCAGCGAGGCGCGCTCGGATGACGTCGGGCTGAACCAGCTCGCCGCTGGCCTCGACGATGAGGTCGCCCCACGGCAGGTTGATGGCGCCGGGGATGTGGCCCTTCTTCTTCACGGGAAAGACATCGTCCTGGCTGCCGGCGAACTTGGCCGGCCCGCGCGCGTCGATCACCTGCTCCGTGCCGGAGCCGACATTGGCCAGCATCTGGTCCAGCGAGCGCACGAGGGCAGGATCGAGATTTGCGGTAAAGGTCCTGGGCTCAGGCCGCACGGGCGACATGTCGGACGGGAGCTTTTCCTTCACCCACTTGCCATAGCCACCGTCGAGCATGGCCACGTCGGAATAGCCGAAGGTGCGGAACATCCACCACACGCGTGCGGCCGCGGCGCCGCCGCACATGCGGTCGTAGACGATCACCTTGTCGCCGTCGCCGATGCCGAGCAGGCCCACCTTCTTGGCGAATTCCGCCGCCGGCGGCAGCATATGGGGGAGCGGGCTGGACTTGTCGGCCACCGCGTCGATGTCGAAATGCACCGAGCCGGGCAGATGGCGGCCGCGATATTGCGTGCGCCCGTCCATGTTGGAGCTTTCATGCAGCCAGGTGCAGTCCAGGATCTTCACGTCCGGCGCCGACAGATGGTCCGCCAGCCATTGGGTGCTCACCAGCGGTCCGGGAAGAACAGTGGACATGACGCAAGGCTCTCCTGTGGCTGAGGGACGGTGGGCGGGCGGTGTTCACTTTCGGTCGGTTCACGCCCCGGGGCGGCGCGCCCCGAGGCGGTTTGCGATGGCGTTTCAGCGCACCTTGGGCAGGCTGTAGCCGGGACGCGGATGGGCGTCGTAATAGTCGGGCCGCTCCGGCCAGCCGCCTTCGGGGTTGACGGTGAACTTCACCACCTTCACCGGCGCGCCGGGCGAGCAGGACACTTCCGCGAGCTTGATCTCGCGCGCGCCGGGGCCGACCGAGAAGTCGGCGACGGTCTTGCCGTCGGCGGTCAGGGCGCGGGCGAAGCCGGGGGTGCCGACTTCACCGGCCTTCACCGCGGCATCGACGAAGTTCGGCACTTCGGAGCCGTCCTCGGAAGCGGTGCCGAAAGCCGGGGTGGCGAAGGTGAACGCCGCCAGCTTGCCACTGCGGTCAACCGCATGATCGGCGCTCACCGGCCGGGCGACGGAATAGAAGGTGAGGGTGCCGCCCGCGAGGGCTGCCTTGATCTCGTCGAGGGTGGACGAGGCGAATTCGGACGCGACCAGCATTTCCAATCTCCGGGGCACTATCGGTCAAACGAACTGTGCTGCGGCAGCATCAAGTTTCGTGCCAGCCGCCGGGCGGGCCGGCGCCGTGACTTCGGCTCATCTTGCGAAAGCGTCGGAAGTCTTGCGCCGATGCGGGTTCGCGGCCCTGGACCGACCTGAAGGCGACCGATCGGCGGAAGATGGAAGTGGGCGCCATGTCGGAAATCCGTCGCACCACGCGGGAAATGCGACGTTGTCGAGGTGGGCGATCCCACAGGACGAGGGCCAAATCCGTCCGTGCCCGCCGTCGCAAGAAGTGGGAAATGCCCTCAACGCCATATTTTCCCAGAACTGTGCGCGAATCTTGCAAGGGCTCCAATCAGCAGGATTTGCCAGCTCGATTTGCGAGGTCTGTTCCATGCTGGATACGGCGATCATCGGCGGAGGGCTGTGCGGCCTCGTGCTGGCGCGGCAGTTCAAGTTGCAGGGTCGCAGCTTCACTGTATTCGAAGCGCGCCCGAGGCTCGGCGGACGAATCCTTTCGGCCGTGGCCGCCAGCAACGGCGCGGCGTTCGATCTTGGTCCCACCTGGTTCTGGCCGGACACCCAGCCGCTGATCGCGGCCTTTGTCGCGGAACTCGGCCTCGCGGCCTTTCCCCAGCATGACGAAGGCACGGTGCTGCACCTGACCGAGGCCGACAAGCAACCGCAGGCCTTCACGCAGGAAGTGCACGGCGGCGCGCAGCGCGTGGCTGGCGGCACGGCCCGCCTGGTGTCGGTTCTGGCCGAAGGAATCGGCGAGGAGCGCATGCGCCTCAACCACGTGCTCCACAGCGTGGAGGACAAGGGCGACCACGTGGTCCTCACCTTCCGCGTGGACGACGCCTTCATCATCGTCGAGGCCCGCCATGCGGTGCTGGCCCTGCCGCCCCGCCTCGTCGCCGAGACGGTGCGCTTCATTCCGGAGCTTGATCACGCCACCTTCGAGGCCATGGGCGCCGCGCCCACCTGGATGGCGCAGCAGGCGAAGGTGCTGATGGCCTATCCCTCCGCTTTCTGGCGGCTCGCGGGCCAGTCGGGCAACGCCTTCGTCACCCATGAGCAGGCGGTGGTGGGCGAGATCTTCGACGCCTGCGACGTCACCGGCGGGAAGGCGGCGTTGGGCGGCTTCCTGAGTTTCCCCCCCGACCTGCGCGACGCCTTCGCCGATGGCCTGCCCATGCTGATGGACAGCCAGATGGTCCAGGTGTTCGGCTCGGCCGCCGACGGCGGCGAGCAGCTCTATCAGGACTGGGCGTCGGAAGCCTTCACCTGTTCGGCTCGCGACAAGGCGGAGCCGCGCGGCGAGCATGTCGCGTTCTCCAATCCCCTGCTGCGGCGGCCGCTGTGGGACGGGCGTCTGCATCTCGGCGGTTCCGAGACGGCGACGCAGGGCGCCGGCTATCTCGAGGGTGCGCTTGAGGCTGCCCGCCGCATCGACCGTGCCCTGTCCCGCGCGCGGGTGGAGGAGGCCGGCGCCGTCATTCCGGACGGGCTGCCGCTGAATGCCGCCAGCCTTGCCCGTTTCGCCCACTGGGTGGCGGGGCAGAACGATGCGGCTTTCGAGGCCTATCGCATCCGCCTCAACCGAGCGCTGGCCAGCCAGGACCGCGAGCAGCTCACGCAGCGGGCGATGCTGGGCGCCATCGAGGACATCTATGAGCGCGCGGCCGATCTCATCGAGACCCTGCCCTTCGACATGACCGACGTGCCGGTGGAGAAGGGCCGGTCCGCGTTGATGAGCGACGTGCAGCTGCCGTTCCGCGACTTCATCCAGACGCTGCTGGACGATGTTGTCGCGTTCAACCGCACATCCTGTGCGCTTTCCAACTTTCCCGGCGAGCATCACCTCTCGCGCGACTATGTGCAGACCATCCTGCGCGACGTCGCAGCCGCCTGGCGCGACTTCTGCCTCGCCGCCAACCGTCGCCTGCTCGCCAAGGCCGAAGCCGGCACCCCCCTTCCCCCCGGTGCCGCCAGCGGCCCGGTCCTGACGCGTGCATCGTGAACGAGGATCAGATGGAACCGACCGTCATCGACAACGAGGCCCCCCAGGATGCCCTTCGGGACGCCATTCCTGACGAGGCGGCCACCGTCGCCTACGTCATCTGCTCCATGAGCGACATCCCCAGCCAGCGGGCGCGGGGGTTCGAGCTGATGCAGGTGGCGGAGGATGGCACCGAGCAGCCGTTCAGGATTGTGGTGGTGCGCTGGGGCCGACAGGTGTTCGGCTATATCAACCGGTGCCCCCACGACCAGGTGCAGCTGGACTGGGAGCGCAACCAGTTCCTGGACCCCAACGGCATTCGCCTGATGTGCGGCAAGCACGGCGCCCTGTTCGAGCTTGGCACGGGGGTGTGCCTCGAAGGGCCGTGCAAGGGCAAGAGCCTCATCCCGGTCGCCCTCACCGTGCTCGACAACGACATCTGCGTGACCGGCGTGACGCTGGCCGAGGAGGTCGATGACGACGATGAGGACGAAATCACCTCCTGTTCTGACGAGGGCGGCGGCGTCTGAGCTGCGCCTCGGATCGCAATAAAAATGGCCGGGTTCTGCCCGGCCATTTTCTTTCGTCCTCAGTCGTCGCGATCCGCTCCCGGAACCGTGCCGCGCGCCCTGCCGGTTCCGACAGGCAGCGCGCGGAGGCAGCCCCGCTCAGACCGGCCGGTTCTCGTTGCGGTTCTTCACCGGCTCCATGAGCGACACGCCCTTTTCATAGGAGATGATCTCGTAGTCCTCATGCCACGCCGCGGCGGCGTCCAGCACCACGTCGGTCTTGCCGCCGGTGTCCATCTTCTTGATGTCGTTCTTGTCGATGGATAGGAGGTCGGTCATCTCCTTCCACACGGTGCTCTCGTCGCAGGGCAGCACGTAGAACGTCTTGCCGTTGTGGGTGACGCGGTACTTCGCCAACAGGTCGATGTTGTTGCAGAACAGGAAATACTTTCCGTCGGGGGCGAGCGCGTCGCCGAGCACGTCGACCACGTCGGACAGGAAGGCGAAGTTCTGCAGGTAGCCGGCGAGCACCGGGATGGTGGGCTTGCCCTCCTCGGCGAAGGTCAGCACCTGCTCCATGGTGTATTCCGGCGGGCGCTTCTCGTCGGCGACCTGCTGCTGGAACTTCAGCGCAATGTCGCCACGGAAGTCGAAGCGTCCGGGCTTGGTCTGCTGCTTGAGCACGGCATTCAGGAGTCGCCCCTCTTTATCCAGCCGGCCCAGGGGGGTGTTCTCGATCGCGGTCATCAAAAAGGTCTCCGGTTCAGCACACGACTGTTCAGACGGGTCTCGGGTTCAACACGGGCGCGACCGGCATGCGGGTTCCGGACAGGAGATCCGGGGCCGGCGTGCCGCCCTTCGCCGAAAGTGTTCGGCGTGCCACCCGCGCAGGGGCAGGCGCTGCGCTTCATGCAAGCCCTTTGCCGCTTCGCCCGCGACCGACGCCGAGAGCGACAATCGGCCCCGCGCGGGGTCATGTTGAAGGGCTCCTCGACCGGGCGCGGAGGCTGCAAACGCGCGGACAGGCGGGGATCGCGACCGGATGTCAGCGCATCGGGCACGGCGTCCCGTCACCGCATCATCCGCCGGCGCCTCTGGCGGGCGAGGGCGCTCCTTGGCGTGTCCGAAACCGGACACGCGTCGCAAAGGCAACAGCTTCGATCCGGAATATCGAGAAAAATCAGACCGTTGCCGTCTGGCACGAGGATTGCTGCTGTCCTGCCTGACCAGTCTTTCAAGCGAAGGTCGAGCCATGATCAATTTGACCGACAGCGCACTTCATGCGGTCCGCGACGCGATCCATGATGCCGACCAGCCCGTCAGCGGCCTGCGCATCATGGTCGAGACGGGCGGCTGCGCCGGCTACCAGTACAAGATGGGGCTCGTGAGCGACGCCGAACCCGACGACACCGTCGTGGAGCGCGAGGGCGTGCGCGTCTTCGTCGACAACAAGAGCCACGAACTGCTCGCCGGCACCACCATCGACTTCGTCGTGGCGCTCGAAGGCTCCGGCTTCACCTTCGAAAACCCGAACGCCACCTCCAGCTGCTCCTGCGGCAAATCCTTCGGCTGACCGCCATCCGCGCGCCGTCCTCCGATGGGCGGCAGAACAGAGACCACAGAGAGGATATTGCGATGTTGGCCGAGACCGAAGCGCCCACGCTGAGCCGTGAAGCCCGCCGCGAAGCGATCATCCGCGAGGTGATCGAGGAAATTCGCCCCAACCTGATCCGCGACGGCGGCGACTGCGAGCTGGTGGAGATCGACGGCACCAAGGTGATGGTGAAGATGACCGGCGCCTGCGTCTTCTGCAAGCTGGCCAGCGAGACCATCGAGGGCATCCAGTCCAAGATCGTCGAGCGGCTGGGCGAGCTGATCCGTCTGATCCCGGTCGCTGGCGCGCAGAACAAGCCGCTGGTGAGCCTGAAGGGCCCCGGCCCCGCGCTGTCCGCCGCGCCAAAGCCCGGTGCACCGAAGCCCGCCGCAGCGGCTCCGGCGGTTCCTGCACCGGCCACGCCGTCGCCCATCCGCTGACGGCCGCCCGCACAGCAAGACGCCGCAGCAGATCCGAGGGGTGAGCGCCGTGCGCCCGGTCTATCTCGACAACAACGCGACGACGCGCACCGACCCCGCCGTCGTCGCGGCCATGCTGCCGTTCTTCTCGGAGCATTTCGGCAACGCCTCGTCCACCCACGCCTTTGGCGAGCACGTGGGCGAGGCGCTGAAGAAGGCCCGGAAGCAACTGCAGGCCCTCCTCGGTGCCCAGTTCGACCACGAGATCGTCTACACCTCCGGCGGCACGGAATCCGACAACGCCGCCATCCTCTCCGCGCTGGAGACGCAGGAGGGGCGGGATGAGATCGTCACCACCACGGTAGAGCATCCGGCGGTGCTCACCCTTGTTGCCCATCTCGAAAAGACGCGCGGCATCAAGGTCCACCTCATCGGCGTGGACGGCCAGGGCCGGCTCGACCTCGACGCCTTCGCCGCCGCGCTGACGCCGAAGACGGCGCTCGTCTCCGTCATGTGGGCCAATAACGAGACCGGCACGCTCTTTCCGGTGGCGGACCTCGCGCGGCAAGCCCATGCGGTGGGCGCGCTGTTCCATACGGACGCGGTCCAGGCGGTGGGCAAGGTATCCATTGATCTGAAATCCACGGAGATCGACATGTTGTCGCTCTCCGGACACAAGCTGCACGGCCCCAAGGGCATCGGCGCGCTCTATGTGCGCAAGGGCGTGAAGTTTCGTCCCCTCGTGCGCGGCGGACACCAGGAGCGCGGGCGGCGCGGCGGCACGGAGAACGTGCCCGGCATCATCGGCCTCGGCGCAGCGGCGGAGCTGGCCCTCGCCCATATGGAGGAGGAGCGCACCCGCGTGAAGGCGCTGCGCGACCGGCTGGAGCAGGGCATCCTGCAGCAGGTCAGCCACACGCTCCTCAACGGTGACGGCGACAACCGCCTGCCCAACACCGCCAATGTCGCGTTCGAGTATCTCGACGGCGAGGCAGTGCTGCACAATCTCAACAAGGCCGGCGTCGCGGCCTCCACCGGCTCCGCCTGCACGTCCGGCTCCACCGAGCCGTCCCACGTGCTGCGCGCCATGAACCTGCCGGCCAGCGCGCTGCATGGCGCGCTCCGTCTCTCCCTGTCGCGCGAGAACACGAGCGACGACGTGGACCGCGTGCTGGAGGTTCTGCCAGATATCGTGGCCCGGCTGCGGGCAATGTCGCCGGCCTGGGCGGCGGCCACGGGCGGCTCGCCCGTCGTTGCCGATCATGTCTGATTGCGGCCCTGTGGCCGCGCGACGCCTGGCGTCACACCCTTTCGTGCTCCGTGCGGTGCCCCGCGCCCGGGGCGCATCATCAGCGTCCCCCGTTCGGGCCTTTGGTCCTGCCGGGTCACAGCGGCGAGCAAAGCCCGATCAAGGAGCCAATAAATGAAAGTCATGATTCGCCGTTCCCCGGAAATCGGCCTGTCCATCTATGTCCCCAAGAAGGACTTGGAGGAGCCGATCGTGGAGTTCGAACACGAAACCCTGTGGGGTGGCTGGATCAAGATCGCCAACGGCTGGGTGCTCGACCTGCCCGCGATGGCCGAGGGCACCACCCTGCCCATCACCGTCAACGCGAAGAAGCGTGGCGAGGAGGAGTGAACTGAGATGAACATTTCCGTCGCCAATGTCGAGACGCTGAAGCTCGCCGACGCCGAAGCCGTCCTGAAGGACGTGGCGGCGGAACTGCGCGCGGACAAGGTCGTGCCCTATCTCGGGCCCGGCCTCGTCGCCCTCGGAACGCCCGCCATTCCGGTGACTCCGGAAGACCTCGCGGCCTTCTTCGGCACCAAGGTGGCGCTGCCCAAGCGCGCCAAGGGCAATTGCTGGGCTTCCGCCCAGCACATCGAGAGCATGAAGCACCGCAACACCGTCTCCGCCCTCATGGCCGAGGCGTTCGGGCCCGAAGTGGCGCCGCTGCCGTTCCACAGCTTCCTCGCGGGCTTGCCGCTCGCGCTGATCGTGGACACCTGGTACGACGGCGCCATGCGCGCGGCCCTTGCCGGCCGCGCCGACTGGGGCGAGGCGCAGGGCATCACCCGCGCCGGCATCGGCGAGGACCGCTGGTATCGCTTCTACGACCCGGCCGGCGCCGAGAGCGACAGGGCCACCGCCGAAGGTTGGAAGACCGTGCTCTACAAGCCGCACGGCAGCGCGACCCCGGCGAAGAACTGGCTGATCTCCGACGCGGACTATGTCGAGGTCCTCACCGAGATCGACATCCAGACTCCCATCCCGGACGTGGTGAAGAACCGCCGCACAGAGCGCAGCTTCCTGTTCCTCGGCTGTCGCCTCCACGACCAGATGCTGCGCACCTACGCGCGGCAGATCGCCAAGCGCTCGCGCGCGCCGCACTTCGCCATCGTGGACGAGGCGACGCTGACCAAGAACGAACTGCGCTTCCTGCTCGGCCACGCCATCACGCCCATTGCCATGCCGCTGCCGAAGGCGCTCGACGTCATCATGTCGGCGTGACGCCGGCTGCGAGCCGCGATGAATAACGAGGGGAGCATGTCCACCACCAGACATGCTCCCCTCGGCGCTTTCTGCGTCCACTCAAGATATTGGCGATGCGCATTGATCTCGATCAAGACCGCGACGGTTGGGGCGGGAATTCTTGGCCGAACCATGTAACTTTTCCAACATGTCCGTCGTGTCGCGCCGTGATGTTGGCAAGCCGACAGCCGCAAGTGCATCTGTAAATCATTGAATTTGATGCGTCATGTCGAGTGTCGGAGGCTGGCACGGCTGTTGCTCTTCCTTGAGCCAAGGATTTATCGGGATCCTGCCGCAAGCGAGGAGCAGATAGATGCACGCGTCGACACAGCAAGAAAACGCGGTTGGCTTGAGCGCCGTGGGAATGGACGAAAAGCTCGCCGAGGTCATGCAGGCCAAGGCCGAGCACCAGGGCTGCGGCACCTCGGGTGGTTCGGGCAAGGCGAGCTGCGGCTCGTCGGCCGGCCAGGGCGACCTGCCCACCGAGATCTGGGAGAAGGTAAAGAACCATCCCTGCTACAGTGAAGAAGCTCACCATCACTATGCGCGCATGCATGTTGCCGTTGCCCCGGCGTGCAACATCCAGTGCAACTACTGCAATCGCAAGTATGACTGCGCCAACGAGAGCCGCCCCGGTGTGGTCTCCGAGAAGCTGACGCCCGAGCAGGCTGCGAAGAAGGTGCTGGCGGTGGCCTCCACCATTCCGCAGATGACCGTGCTCGGCATCGCCGGCCCGGGCGACCCGCTCGCCAACCCCGAGAAGACCTTCAAGACCTTCGAGCTGATCGCGAAGACCGCGCCGGACATCAAGCTCTGCCTGTCCACCAACGGCCTTGCCCTGCCGGACCACGTGGACACCATCGCCGGCTTCAACGTGGACCACGTGACCATCACCATCAACATGGTGGACCCCGAGGTCGGCGCGAAGATCTATCCCTGGGTGTTCTGGAAGCACAAGCGCTACACCGGCTATGAGGCGGCCAAGCTCCTCACCGACCGGCAGATGCTCGGCCTCGAGATGCTCACCGAGCGCGGCATACTGTGCAAGGTGAACTCGGTGATGATCCCGGGCATCAACGACAAGCACCTCGTGGAAGTGAACCGCGCGGTGAAGTCGCGCGGCGCGTTCCTGCACAACATCATGCCGCTCATCTCCGCGCCCGAGCACGGCACCGTGTTCGGCCTCAACGGCCAGCGCGGCCCCACCGCCCAGGAGCTGAAGGCGCTCCAGGACGAGTGCGAGGGCGAGATGAACATGATGCGCCACTGCCGCCAGTGCCGCGCCGACGCCGTGGGCCTCCTCGGCGAGGACCGCTCCGCCGAGTTCACCACCGACAAGATCATGGCCATGGAGGTCAATTACGACCTCGACAGCCGCAAGGCCTACCAGGCCCTCGTCGAGGAAGAGCGCGTCGCCAAGGTGGCTGCGAAGCAGGAGGAGCTGGAGGCGCTCGCCGGCGAGCAGAGCGACATCAAGCTGCTCACCGCCGTCGCCACCAAGGGCTCGGGCCTCATTAACGAGCACTTCGGACACGCCAAGGAGTTCCAGGTGTGGGAACTCTCCACGGCGGGCGCCAAGTTCGTCGGCCATCGCCGTGTCGACCTGTACTGCCAGGGGGGCTACGGCGAGGAGGACAGCCTCGAGACCATCATCCGCGCCATCAATGACTGCCACGCGGTGTTCGTGGCGAAGATCGGCGGCTGCCCGAAGGCGGACCTCATCAAGGCCGGCATCGAGCCCGTGGATACTTTCGCCCACGAGTTCATCGAGAAGTCCGCCATCACCTGGTTCAAGGAATACCTGAACAAGGTGAAGACCGGCGAGATCGTGCATACCGCGCGCGGTGACGCCGAGATCCGGCAGGGCGCGCTCATCAACGCGGCCTGACCGGCGAAGACAAGGAGCATCGTCATGACCCTCAAAATCGTCGCGTCGCAATGCACGAGCTGCTCGGCCTGCGAGCCGGAATGCCCCAACGTGGCCATTTCGGAGAAGAACGGGACGTTCGTGATCGATCCGAAGAAGTGCACCGAGTGCATCGGCCACTTCGACGTGCCGCAGTGCGCGGCGGTCTGCCCGGTGGACGATACGTGCGTGATCGACAACGCGTATCCCCGCTATCAGCCCACCGCCTGAGGATCAGCGCGATGAACTTCACCATGACCCGTTCCGCCGCCCGCTTCATGCGCATGATGATCATGGCGGACGGCGGCCCCACCGCCGGCTTCCGCATGCATGTGACGCCCGGCGGATGCTCCGGTCTCAACGCCGACATCTCCGTGCTGCCCGAACCGCAGCCCGGCGATGTGGTGGTGGAGAAGGACGGGGTGAAGCTGTTCCTGCCGGCGGAAAGCCGCCTGCTGCTCGATGGCGTGACCATCGACTTCACCGACACGGCCGCAAAGACCGGGCTCGTCTTCAACGATCCTAAGGCGACCACCTGCTCGTCCCACGCCCACTGAGGGCGCGGGCGGGTGACGATCATCCGGGGCGGCCTTCCTGCCCCGGATTTTCCGGGCCGGCTTGCCACCAGCACCAGGACTGACGGGGACAGGGGAATGGACGGGATGGAGGGGTCCGCGCAGGTCTTTGGCGAGCCCGACGTCCTCACTCCCGAGGCGCTCCTTGCGAGCGCGGTGATGGGTGGAGGGCTGCCGGAGGAGGCGCGGTCCCATTTGTGGGAAGCCGGGCTCTCGTACCAGCAGGACGAGGTGGCGGAAGCGCATCTGCGCAAGGCGGAGGCCATCGCGCCCGGCCATGCGGCGGTGCTCATCGGTCTCTACCGCTTCTACTTCTACAAAGGCCGCCTCAAGGAGTGCCTGGGGGTCGCGCGGGAATGCCTCGCCAAGGCGCAGCGGGAGACCAACCTTCCGGCGGACTGGCGGGAGGTGCGGGCGGAAGATGCAGAATTCTCCCGCTACGACCGCCTGATGCCGCGCTTCTTCCTGTTCACGCTGAAGGGCTACGCCTACCTCAACATGCGCCTCGGCAATCTCGACGAGGGGCGCGCCGCGGTGATGAAGCTGCTCGAGCTCGATCCGTCCGACAAGATCGGCGCGAAGCTCTTGCTCGACGTGCTGAACAGAGCGGGGCAGGACGATGACGACTGACGACGACATCGAGGACGCCAAGACCTGGCTCGGCGAAGACGTCGATTGCCGGAGCTGCGTCCATGCGGGCGACCTGCTGCCGGCCGGCAAGTGCCAGCTGCGGCGCGCATGCGTCAACGATCGCTACGCCCGGCGCATCGACCGATTCTTCAACTGGAATCCGGCCCTGGCCAATTCCTACGTGCGCCACGAACATTTCGAGGTCCGGGCCATCGCGGCGAAGCACGCCGACGTTTTCTTCCTGAAGCCGCTCCTCAACGACCCCGAGGAGACCGTGCGCTGGAACGCGGCCCGCCGCCTGCCCAAGCGGCTCATCCTGCCGCTGCGCAACGATCCCCACCGCGAGGTGCGCATCCGCATCGTGTCGCTGCTGGAAGATGCGGAACTCGCGCCCATGCTGGCGGACGAGGATTATTACGTGCGCCTCGTGGTGGCCCGCCGCATCGCGCCGCCCCTGCTCTCCCGCCTCGTGGACGATCCCG
The DNA here is from genome assembly GCA_023442085.1 of Pseudomonadota bacterium. Classification (GTDB taxonomy): domain Bacteria; phylum Pseudomonadota; class Alphaproteobacteria; order Rhizobiales; family Xanthobacteraceae; genus Xanthobacter. Next base: position 21,827 of record JAEZMT010000175.1, read on the forward strand.
AGCCGGAGGTGCGCAAGGTGGTGGCCCAGCGGCTGCCGGCCGAGTGGCTGATGTGCATGGCGGGCGACCCCAGCGCCGCGGTCCGGCTGGAAGTGGCGCAGCGGCTTGCGCCCGACCTCCTGCCGGCGCTTGCCGGCGATGCGGACTGGCGGGTGCGCTACGAAGTGGTGGGCCGGGTGGCGTCGTCCCAGCTCGCACGGTTTCTGGACGATGACGACGATTTCGTACGCGAGGTCGCCCGCTCCCGCATCGAGGCCGGCGGACAGCTTTTGAAGGAGATGCCGCGATGAGCAACATCGTCCGCGACAGCGAAGTGGTAGAGATTTCCGAGCCGCCCTACTTCAATTTCGGCGAGAAGGTGAAGGCGAAACGGGTGATCCGCAACGATGGCACCTATGCCGGCAAGGAAATCGGCGAAATTCTCGCGAAGAAGGGCGAGATCGGCTACGTGGTTTCCATCGGCACCTTCCTTCAGCAGTTCTACATCTACGGCGTCGAGTTCACCGAGAGCGGCAATCGCGTCGGCATGAAGCGCAAGGAATTGGAAAGCGCCATTCCGCGCGAAGAGCAGGACATCCCTTTGCCCCCCGTCCCCGGAGTCTGACCGCCATGATGCTCGAACCGCGCCTGCCCAAGTATGACTGGGGCATGAAGGTGAAGACCCTCATCGATCTCTACAATGACGGGTCTTATCCCGACATGCCGGAGCAGGCTCTGCTCGTCGGAATCGGGACCGTCGGGGAGATCGTCCAGGTGGGCCAGCACACCGACACCAACACGCCCATCTATCTTATCGAGTTCAACGAACGCCTGGTGGTGGGCTGCCTCGAAGAAGAGATTCAGCCGCTCTGAAACCCGCGCGGCACTGTCCCGCACATCACACAGCCGCGAGAGATAGGACGATGAGGCTGCCCGCTCATCCGAACGATCTCGACAGGAAGCGCATCGAGCGCGCCATCAAGGCGCGCAAGCGCTATCGCTATGTCACGCCACGCGTAATCGCCACCGACGGCGGCTACCGGATCGAGAGCGCGTGCTGCTCGCGCAACATCGATCCGGATGGTGGGGTGGTCGATATCGCGCTGCTGATCTTCGATCCCGACCAGGCGGCGTGGCAGCTGTTCCGCAAGAACCACGGCGCCCACGCCTGGGAACTCGACAGTATTCACGAGCGCCTCAAGGAAATGCTCGACGTTCTGAATGACGATTCCGAGCGTCGTTTTTGGCAGTGATCCAAACTGGCAATGATCCTGCATGGCATGGGGCGGACCGCGACAAAGCCGTCGGTCGTGTCTCATTCCGGCACGGGAGAGTAAGGTTATGGCCCTGAGCGACAGCGACCTCGCCGAGATCGAGAAGGTGCTCACCGCCGAGGATGCCGGCCCCGTCTTCGCCGAGCTGCGCAAGCGCTTCCCGGCCCTCTCCTGGACCCAGTGCGACGCCTCCGACGTCACCGAGGCGCCGTTCCGGACCTATCCCGGATACGACGTGCATCTGCTCGACACCGCAGATCATTGCGCCCACATCACGTCGGATCCCGGCGCCGCCACGGGCGTCATCCTCGCACGGCGGAGCGCGTGATGAGCGACGCCGATTTCCTGGACGATTTCGACCTCGGCGAGGGCGAGGCCGAAGAGGCCACGTCGATCCTTCTGTCCGATCCGGACATCACCGTTATCGAACTGCAGGCGGTGGCCGAGGCCATGCAGGCCCCGCGCCTGTCCAGCGGCCCCATCGCTCAGGAGTTCGAGGCGGAATTTGCGGCCTATCTCGGCCGCAAGTACGCGGTCGCGGTGCCCAGCGGCACGCTCGGTCTGCTCTACACGCTGAAGGCCTACGGCATCGGGCCGGGCGACGAGGTGATCGCCTCGCCCTATTCCTTCCGGGAGACGGTCCACGCCATCAGCCTGTCCGGCGCGCGGCCGGTGTTCGCCGATATCGACTATTGGGCGGGAACCCTCGTGCCGGCCAAGGCCGAGGCGAAGATCACCGGCAAGACCAAGGCCATCGTCGCCGGCAACACCAACGGCCATCCCGCGCCATGGACCGATTTCCAGGATCTGGCCCGCAGGCACAATCTGGCGCTGATCGAGGATTCCACGGAGGCCATCGGCTCGCGCTACAAGGGCGCGCTGGTGGGGACGTTCGGCGACACGTCCGTGTTCGATTTCTCACAGCCCTTCCCCATCGTGTGCGGGGAGGGCGGCATGGTGGCGACGGACGATATCGACGTCGCCGTGGCGCTGCGGCGGTTCCGCTCCCACAAGCTGGAGGAACGCTCCTCCGTCGTGGTCAGCATGAGCGCGCCCTATCAGGGCGCCATGAGCGACATCACCGCCGCGCTTGGCCTCACCCAGTTGCGCCGGCTCGAGGAGATCCTCGAGCAGCGGCGCACGGTGGAGCACCTCTACCAGAAGTACGTCCAGTCCTTCGAAGGCATAAAGGACCCTTTCATCGGGCCGGACGTGACGGAGGTGAACTGGTTCCTCTACGTGGTCCATCTCGGCACGCGCTTTTCCAAGTCGAGCCGCGATTCCATCGTCGAGGACCTGAAGGTGGAGAAGGTTGAATCCACCGGCTACAGCACGCCGCTGCATGTGCAGCGTCATTACTTCGACCTCGGCTACCGCCGGGGCGACTTCCTCGTGACGGAGAAGGTGGCCGACCGCGCCGTGGCGCTGCCGTTCCACACCCACCTGAGCGAGGAGGAGATCGAGTTCATCGTGGCAACGATGAAGGATGCCTCGGTCAACGTAGGGGCGGGCGCCGCCATCTACTGAAAAACAACATCGCACCGAACACGAAGACGAAACGACAGGAGTTGTTGATGTCCACGGTTACGCTGAAGGTCCTTCCCACGGGCAAGGCCATTGAAGTCGCGGAAGGCACGAACCTCCTCGAGGCGCTCATCAACGTCGAGCCGGGGCTCGCGGAGCGCCAGAAGAGCGACAAGGACGGCAGCGCGTCCCACGTCTTCGTGCAGGAGGGTCGCAAGGGCCTGTCCAAGACCACCAAGGAGGAGAACGAAGCCCTCGACGCGATCGTCGGCGTCGGCTCCAAGTCGCGTCTCGCGAAGCACGTGACCGTGCTCGGCACCGAGAACGTGACCATCGAACTGCTCGGCGAGTTCTCGGGCTTCTGAGGATGGAGCGGCGCGCCTGCGGGGCGCGCCAACGGCCGACGGTTGGGAGGGGGAGCCTTCCAGCTGCGGCTGGAGACGAAAGCTTCCGGTGGCTTTCTGCCGGAAGCTCAAAAACAAGCGTGCCGGGTAATCAATCGTCGTGCGGGCTTCGGTAGGCCATGTCCTTCCTTTCAGGTCCGCACCAGTCAGAAATGTCGAGAGGAGAGACGAAATGAGCGACGAGTCTGTCATCATTCACGCCCGCTTCGCCGCCAATGGCACCATTGCCGAGATCAGCGAGCGGCCTCAGGGTCTCAACCCCCAGGAATGGTTCGATTTCCTGTCCTACCGTTTCGCGGACAAGTATTCGGCGCTGGCCGGCGGCCGGGGCGTCTTCCGCCTCACCCGCACCGAGGTCGAGGCCTCCAAAGTCGACGCCACCGCCAAGGCGGCCTGAGCTGCCGTTGCATCCGTTCCGAACAGGGCCGAGGCCCTGACATCTTGCGAATAATTGAGGGCCGATCGGTTCATCCGGCCCGACATGTTTTCAAGGTCTTTTCAGAGTGCAGCAGAAGGGCCCGGATGCCATGGCGTCCGGGCCCTTTATTATGGATCATATTCGTCACGCGGTGACGGCGACACCCTTCTCGGCCAGCATCTGGGTCAATTCGCCCGCCTGGAACATCTCGCGGACGATGTCGCAGCCGCCGACGAACTCGCCCTTGATGTAGAGCTGGGGAATGGTGGGCCAGTTGGAATAGGCCTTGATGCCCTCGCGGACCATGGGGTCCTGCAATACGTCCACGGCGCGATAGGGCACGCCCACGCCCGCGAGCACCTGCACCACGGCAGCCGAGAAACCGCACTGGGGCGCGGCGGGGATGCCTTTCATGAACAGGACCACGTCGCTGGAGGCGATGATGTCTTCAATACGTTCGGCAGTGGTGGCCATGACAATCTCCTGATTGCAAAGGGATGAAAAACGGATCGGAAAAATCGGTTGGCGCCGATCTCATTTGGGCACCAGCGTTTCCAGCTTCAGGGCATGCAGCGTGCCACCCATGTGGCCCTGAAGCGCGGCATAGACCATCTGGTGCTGGTGGATGCGGCTCTTGCCCTTGAAGGCTTCCGAGGTGATCCGGGCGGCATAGTGGTCGCCGTCGCCGGCGAGGTCGATGATCACCACCTGGCTGTCGGGAAGGGCTTCCTTCACGAGGCGCTCGATTTCTTCTGCGGCCATGGCCATCGCTTTGTCTCCTTCGATGAGTGCCGCTCCCATGCAAGCGCGGCACCACGTGTCATTGCGGCTTATGCGGAAGCGGAAGCGGCCACGCTGTCGCAAATGCGACAGCCTGACCGGCGGCCGGGCGCGGCTCCAGCCTTCTCAGGTCACGATAGGCGGGGGCGTTCCGCAACGACTGTACAGGCGTTCCAAACGGCCCGCCTCTTGCTTACGCCTTGTCGCCCCGGGCAACACGAGAACCGTTATGAGCGAATTGCTACAGCAGGGAGGCGGCGCCGCGCGCACCGGCTTCGCGGCGATACTCGGCACCAACGAGATCGCGTCCGCCGTCGCCGTCGAGCTGCATCGCAGTGGCTATGGCGTCGTGCTGTCGCATGATCCGGTTCCGCCGGTGATCCGGCGCAAGATGGCGTTTCACGACGCCCTCTATGAGGACGACGTGCGGGTCGACGGCATCCGCGCGGGGCGGGCCGAAAGCGGGGTGGATGTCCGCAAGGGACTGGCGCGCGGCGAGGTGCTGGTGACGCCCCTGGGGCTGCTCGATCTCATCGTCCTCGGCCCCATCGAGCTGCTCGTCGATGCCCGCATGAACAAGTATCAGGTGACGCCGGACCTGCGTCGGCTCGCCCGCCTCACCATTGGCCTTGGCCCCGGCTTCAGCGGCGGCACCAATTGCGATCTCGCCATCGAGACGCGCCCGGGCAAGGAGGGGCAGGTGATCCAGCATGGCCCCACCGACGCGCCGGACCATACCCCCCGCGATCTCGGCGGCGTGACGACCGAGCGCTTCGTGCATTCAGCCGTTCCCGGCCGTTGGCACACGGCCATCGAGATCGGCACCCGCGTCTACAAGGACTTCCACATCGGCTTCCTCGGCAGCGAGCCCATCCGCGCCCCGTTCGACGGCATCGTGCGCGGCGTGGCGCGGGACGGCACGGAGGTGCCGGCCGGGGTGAAGCTTCTGGAGATCGATCCGCGCGGCCGCGGCGCCGACTGGACCGGGCTCGATGCCCGCGCCCTTGTCATCGCCAAGGCGGTGGGCCGGGCGCTGACCTTCCGCGCCGCGCGGACCGCGGATGCCGCGCCCAACCCTCAGCTCGTCAAGTAGAGCTGCGCCCTTCGCCGGCCCCACCGAAGGCATGCACCGTGAGCGTCGATCTTCTTCCCAACACCGATGTCATCAATTTCGGCGAGGTGTCCGCCCCGGTGAACGCCTTGCTGCAGCAAGGCGTCATCGCCTATCGCAAGGACCGGGCGCGTGCCGACGAACTGTTCCGCCAGGCGCTCGCCACCGCGCCGACGGAGCTGCCGGTCTATTTCTGCCTCTACAAGATCCACACCTACCAGGGAAACCTGGACGAGGCAGAGGCCGCGGCGCGGGGCGGCCTTGTGGAAGCCGCGCGTCAGGCGGGATGGGACACGGACTGGCGCAACTGGGCGCCGCCCGACGTGCTGCCCGACGGTCCGGGCCGATTCGCCCTCTACACTTTGAAGGCGCTCGCCTTCATCCACCTGCGGCAGAACCAGCCGGAGCTGGCGGCCGAGAAGCTCGCGGCCCTCAAGGTGCTCGACCCCACCGGCGCCGTTGGGTGGCCTGTTGTCGCGGCCCTCGCCGAGGGTCTGGATTGATCGCTCCGTCCATCGTTGGCATCGTGCTTGCTACGCATCAGGTACGATGAGGGGGCAGGAGGCATTGGTCACATGACTCAGCCTACGGATCACGGCCTCGCCGCACCGACGACCATGATCGTCCACGGCGAGATCCGCAATTTCGAGGAATTCGCCGAGGACGACGCCGCTCTTCTGGAGGGCATCGTCGCGGCGCTGAGAACGGTCAACGATCCGGAAATTCCGGTGAATATTTATGACCTTGGCCTGATCTACCGGATCGAGGTCAGGGATGATGGGGGCGTCGAGATCGACATGACCCTCACCGCGCCGGGCTGCCCGGTCGCCGGCCAGATGCTGGGCTGGGTGCAGGAGGCGGTGGTGGTGGTGCCGGGCGTCAGCGACGTGAAGATGAAGCTGGTGTTCGATCCGCCATGGGACAAGTCGCGCATGAGCGACGAGGTGCAGCTCGAGCTAGGGCTGCTTTGATCCCATCATGACGAGACAGCGAATGGCCGGTGCTGCACCGGCCATTTTCGTTGAGCGCGACCTGCGTCCGACCCGGCACGCTTCCTGCAAATCCCGGGGGTAGGTCACGCCGGCCAGCGGGCGGTTGTTCCGGACGGCCGCGGACTGTTTCATTTGCGACAGGGGCCGGCCCCTCATGGGCGGGCGGGGAAGTGATGTCTGCCGAACAATCAGCCGAGCAACGGGCCGCCGCGGAGGAGATCGCGGTCTTCGCCATCTGCGGAACGCACGAGCTGCCGCCCGGCGAGGCGAAGGCGTTCGATCTCTCGCGCCTGACCCCGGAGGGCGACGCGCGGCCGTTCCGCATCGTGGTGGTCCGCACCGGCGCGCGCGAGGTGGTGGGCTATGTGAACGCCTGTCCGCACAAGGGCGCGTGGCTCAACATCGGCGGCGGACAGTTCTTCAATCCGGAGCGCACGCATCTGCGCTGCGGCCGCCACGGGGCGTTGTTCGACATCGAGAGCGGCGCCTGCACGCAAGGCGACTGCGAGGGAGCGCATCTGGAGCCGGTGGCGGTGGCCATCGTCGGCGCGGACGTCTGCCTGTGCGGCGTGCCGCTGGTGGAGGCCGATGTGCCCGGCTTTCCCTATGACGATTTCGACGAGACCATGGAAATCATGATTTCCCCCGATTGATCGGCAGACACGATGGAGACGGCGCAGGAGTCGGGAGACGCAAGATGAGTGCAGAGGCCGCCAGCGCGGCGCCGCCGGACATGCCCGGCGAATGCCGTTTCTATGTCACTTATACCGGCGTGAAGATGCCGTTCCGGCTGGTGGAGCCCATCCCCGAGGCGCAGCTCACCCATCGCAACACCTTCATTCGCGCCTGGTTCGACGCTGCCGGCCAGCTCACCGGCTTCGACAAGATGGTCTATGGCGAGGTCGAGCTGGCGCATCGCTACAGCTACCATGGCAACGGGGCGCTGAAGCGCGCCGAGGTGCGGATGGTGGACGAGGACACGGTGATCATCGCCTTCGACGCGGCGGGATCGCCGGTGCGGCCGGACTAGCCCGGCCCCGACAGGAGGACAGGACGCATGACGGTGGCTCAGCTGGTCGAGGCGCTCGGCAAGATGCCGCCGGACGCCGTGGTGCTGATGGAGGCGGACGGCGGCCTTTCGCTGGTGTCGGCCGTCGACTTTGTCGCGGCGCAAGGCGCCGGCGCGCCGGCCGAGGTCATCCTGATGCCCAACATGGACGAATAGGGCCGAGCCCGAGGGAACAGATCATGTCGGATGTCGCCGAGACCACAACCATGTTCGAGCGCCTGGGCGGCGCCGTCGTCATCGACCGGCTGGTGGAAGCCTTCTATGCGCGCATGGACACGTTGCCCGAGGCGGAGGGAATCCGCGCCATGCATGCCGACGATCTGGGCCACACCAAGCAGACCCTGAAGCGCTATCTCAGCGAATGGACGGGCGGCCCCAAGCTCTATTCGCCGGAGAAGGGCCACCCCCGGCTGCGCCAGCGGCATATGGGATTTTCCATCGGCAATGCGGAGCGCGACGCCTGGCTGCTGTGCATGCGCGGCGCGCTGGAGGAAACGGTGGCGGACGCGGCTGCGCGTGCCGCCATCTACGACGCCATGGCGAAGCTCGCCGACTGGATGCGCAACACCGCCGGTAATCCGCACGACACCGTGGGCCACGCTGCGCGGCCTTGAAATATTCCGGCTAAAGCGGCACGCCGAAAAAATCCTCGTCGGACCCACCCCAGGCCTGATGCAAAGCAAGGGCATTCTTCCACTTCGCCACCTCCTCCTCGGACGCGGCGCGGTGGGTGATCTTGCCCTCCGGCTTCTCGGCGAGGAGAAAGTCCTTCGCGTTGCGCAGGAAGCGGTTGAGCGCCTTGGTGTCGTTGGGACGGACGACGCAGCGGGGCGCCTCGTCGATGAGAATCGTCGTCGGGAGCATCGCCAATTCTCCTGTGCTGTGTGTGGAGAGCGGGCAGGGGCTGCCCGCGCTCTGGCTCTTGACGATACGCAGGGTTTTCGCGCGAAGCGGACTCCTCTTCGCGTGAAAACGCTCTAGAAGCCGTCCTCCTTGGAGCCCCACGGGTGGGAGCCCGGCACGAAGCCCGCCTTGATGCCGGCCTTCGCGATGTCTTCCATGGTCTTGTAGAAGGTGCCCTCGTGCACCAGCGTGCCGGTCTTGGTGGTGACCGCCACGTATTTCGCGACACGGTCGGTCTCGCACAGATATCCGCCACCGGGGTCATTGACGCTGCGGGCGTTGCCATCCCAGTCGATGAAGAAACCTTCGCTCGTCGACATGCTCACTCCAACGGACGTGCTTCGGGAAAGGACTCCCGGAAGCGGGGCTCCAAACAGTCTTGGCGGGGCGATCGACTGCCCCCGCGCGTTGCGCACAGCAAGGTTCTTGCCAAGACGCGCCGGCGGTCGCACGCGCGCCGGGGTGTCGCGCATCGCACATCTGCAAGCCGTGGGCGTATGCTTCATGACATTTTGGTGCGTTGAGATGAAGGCGTCTAATTATAATAGGACCATTGGCGGTAATCATTGAATTTACTAGTCTTTGATCTAAGATGTCGGTGTTGTTTATCTGTCTGCTCCGGAGAAACATTTCATGGCTGAATTGACTCGCCGTATGGCGTCCCTCAGCGACGTCCAGGGCCTTTGGGG
>JAEZMT010000215.1 GCA_023442085.1 Pseudomonadota bacterium
GGCGAAGCCTTCAACGGTCAGGCCGTTCTCATCCAGGTGCTTTCCGGCATAGGCGCCGATCTCCGGCAGGAGGGTGAGCGCCGCCCGTAGCGAGGCGGTCTGCTGGATCTCCCGCGACGGGTCGCCGGGGCCAAAGGCGAAGGTCGGCTGGCCAGAGGCGGCATCCACGGGAAAGCGGAGCAGGAAGAAACGCGACGGCTCGGTGTCGCCCTTGCGCGAGGCGCCGTGGGAGCCGGTGACGTAGAAATGGCCGGGCGCGCCGGGTGTGCGCGGCGGCAGGTAGGCGACGCCTTCGGCGTCAAGCTCCTTCATCCGGGCGCCGTCGACCTTCTTTGGCAGCAGTCCGATGACCGCGCCGGGCGAAAGGGTGCCGTTCCCGAGGGTGAAGAACTGGGCGAAGCGCGTCTCGTCATTCACCACGAGGCATGTTGTGGTGCCGGTGGCGCAGGCGGCGCCGCTGATATTGGTGTTCGCGTCCTTGTCGGTGCGGAACGGCGCCGGGTCCACCCGCCAATGGGTGGGGGAGCGGACGATATCGGCGCGCGCGATTCCGGTCGAGATCAGCAGGAGCGCGAGCGAGGCAACAAGGCGCATGGGCGCTCCCGCATGGCGTGCAGTCGATTGAATATGCAGCTTCACATGGCTGGTGGCAAAGAGAAAGGCCCTCCCGCGGGGGAGGGCCTTTCCGGTCGGGATCGGCGGCCGGGCCGCCGTGGTTTTACTTCACCAGCGGGCAGTTGCCGTCCTTGAGGGGGCGGAAGGCCTCGTTGGCGGGGATGGTGGAGACGACCTCGAACAGGTCCCACTCGCCCTTGCTGTCGACGGGCTTCTTCACCTTCAGCAGGTACATGGGGTGGGTGGCGCGGCCGTCGATGCGGATCTCGCCCTTGCCGAACAGCGGGTCATTGATGGGCGTGGCGCGCATCTGCTCCATCACCTTGGGCGCGTCCTTGGTCTTGGCGTCCTTGATGGCGTTCAGATAGTGCATGGCGCTGGAATAGACGCCGGCCTGGGCGCTGGTGGGCATCTTGCCGTTGAATTTGGCCCCGAAGCGCTTGGAGAAGGCGCGGGTGTCATCGTTCAGGTCCCAGTAGAAGGCGTCGGTGAGCACGAGGCCCTGCGCCGCCTGCAGGCCGAGGGCCTTCACGTCGGACGAGAAGATCAGCAGGCCGGCGAGCTGCTGGCCGCCCTGGGTGATGCCGAACTCGGACGCCTGCTTCACCGCGGTGATGAGGTCGTTGCCGGCATTGGCGAGGCCGATGACCTTGGCGCCGGAGGACTGCGCCTGCAGCAGGAAGGAGGAGAAGTCGGTGTTCGAAAGCGGGTGCTTCACGCTGCCCGCCACCTTGCCGCCCGCCGCCTTCACCGCCGCCGAGGCGTCGCGCTCCAGCGCCGCGCCGAAGGCGTAGTCGGCGGTGATGAAGAACCACGGCGAGCCGCCCTGCTTGGTCAGGGCCGATCCGGTGCCGTTGGCCAGCGCCCACGTGTCGTAGGTCCAGTGGACCGTGTTGGGCGAGCACTTGGCGCCGGTCAGGTCGGACGTGCCGCCGCCGGAGACGAGGAAGATCTTGTTCTTCTCCTTGGTGATGTCGCTCACCGCCAGCGCCACCGAGGAGGTGGTGACGTCCATGACGGCGTCCACATTCTCCTGATCGTACCATTTGCGGGCGATGGAGGCGCCCACGTCCGGCTTGTTCTGGTGGTCGGCACCCACGACCTCAACCTTGAAGCCCTTGTTCTTGGCCATGAAGTCCTCGGCCGCCATCTGCGCCGCAACCACCGAGCCGGGGCCGGAGATGTCGGCATAGACGCCGGACATGTCGTTGAGCACGCCGAGCTTCACCGTGGTGTCGTCGGCCCGGGCCGCGCCCGTCAGCAGCGCGCCGATGGCCGCCGCCGCCAGCAAGGCGCGCGAATGCCGCATGATCGAAGACGTCATCGTCCTTCCTCCCTCTTCCATCGCGGATGCGGCGCGTGGGAACGCATTGGCCGGCACCGTGGTGGCGCCGTCCTCCCCTGGCTGTTCAGAAACCTGACGAACCGTTTCGCATCTCGTGACCACGCTACCGGAGCGAGAGCCGCCCCGCCAGTTGTGCCTTAGACCAAGGGCGTAACCGTCGCGTGTCAGCGCGCGCCGCTCACCATGCCGGTGACGCCGGCGAAGGCGCCGTCTGCCAGCTCGCAGACGAGGAGGCGGCCGGGGTCCACGGGGCCGGGCAGCGTCACCTGGCCGAAGGGCACGCGGCGGAAGCCGAAGCGGGCGTAATAGGGCTCGTCCCCCACCAGAACGACGAGCCGGTGCCCTTGCTGCCGCGCCACGTCGAGCGCGTGCTCCATCAGCCGCGCGCCGATGCCCACCGACTGGAACGGCGGCTCCACCGTAAGCGGGCCGAGCAGCAGAGCGGGCGTGGCGCCGATGCTGATCCGCGTGAGCCGCACCGATCCCACCAACATGGTACCGACCCGTGCGGTGAAGGATAGGGCCCGCTCGTGCCCGGTCTGCTCGCGGATTCGGAAGGCGGTTCGGGCGAACCGGCCGGGGCCGAAGGTGCGCTCATGCAGCCGGTCGATGGCCGCATCGTCGGCCGCCGTCTCGACGGCGATGGAGAGGGGAAGCTCGGTCATAAGGAGAAACTCGCAGGGCAGGGCAGAAGGCCCGCAAGTTCGGCGGGCCGGCTTCAGGCAGGCGTGACGGCGCGTGCGCGGATGCGCACCGTGCCCTGTCGTCGTCGCTGAAGCCGAAGGCCCATAAGTCCCTCACGAGAAAGGCGGGCGGATAGCATGGCCCGCGCGGAAGGTCCAGCGGGCAGGGGGCGTGCCTCCCGCATCAACGCGAGCGTCGCCGATGGTGCTCCCCCTCAAGCCTTATAAATCCACCCATAGCGATCCAGCAGGGCGGCGCCCTGCCGGCGCAGCACCAGGTCGCGGGCGAGGCGGGGGGCGCCGGAGAGGTGGTAGACCATGCCGTTGCGCCGCGCTTCCGACTGGATGCGCGCGGTGCGGCCCAGCCGCTCGGCCTCGTAGGCCTTGAGGGCGGTGGCGGCGTCGGTCTCCTTCTGGAGCGCGCGGGCGAGGGCCGCCGCATCCTCGATGCCCTGCGCGGCGCCCTGGGCGAGGAAGGGCAGCATGGCGTGGGCGGCATCGCCCAGCAGCGTCACGCGGCCGGTGCTCCAGCGGGGCAGCGGATCGATGTCGTAGAGGCCCCAGCACAGGAAATGCGGCGCCGCCTTCAGCAGCTCGCGCACCTCCGGCGCCCAGTCGGCGAAGGCGGCGTGGACGGCGGCGCCGTCGCCCGGCGCGCTCCAGCGGGCCACCGGCTCGGTGTGCTTGACGATGGCGACGAGATTCAGCGTCGCCCCGCCCTTCACCGGATAGACCACGAGGTGCGCATCGCGCCCCATGTAGAGCCGCACGTCCG
>JAEZMT010000264.1 GCA_023442085.1 Pseudomonadota bacterium
GGCGGCTACATGGTGGCGCTCGACTGGAGCATGAAAAATCTCTACGGCATCAAGCCCGGCGAGGTGTTCTGGACCGCCTCCGACATCGGCTGGGTGGTGGGCCATTCCTACATCGTCTACGGCCCACTGATCCTCGGCGCGACCACCCTGGTCTATGAGGGCAAGCCGGTGGGCACGCCCGATGCGGGGGCCTTCTGGCGGGTGATCGAGGAGCACGGCGTGGTCGCCCTGTTCACGGCCCCGACCGCGCTTCGCGCCATCAAAAAGGAAGATCCGGACTGCCTCCTGAAGCAGGGGCGCGATCTTTCCCGCTTCCGCACTCTCTTCCTCGCCGGCGAGCGGGCTGATCCCGATACCGTGGTGTGGGCGCAGGAGCAGTTGAAGGTACCGGTGGTGGACCACTGGTGGCAGACCGAAACCGGGTGGGCCATCGCCGCCAATCCGGTGGGCCTCGGCCTCCTGCCCATCAAGCTCGGCTCGCCCACGGTGCCCATGCCCGGCTATGACGTGCAGATCGTGGACGAGGCGTCGAAGCCCGTTCCGGCCGGCACCATGGGCTCCATCGTGGTGAAGCTGCCGCTGCCCCCCGGCTGCCTGCCCACCCTGTGGCAGCAGGACGACCGCTTCGCCGAGAGCTACCTCGCCGAGTTCCCCGGCTACTACAAGACCGCCGACGCCGGCTTCCTGGACGACGACGGCTATGTCTTCGTCATGGGTCGCACCGACGACATCATCAACGTCGCGGGCCACCGCCTCTCCACCGGCGGCATGGAGGAGGTGCTAGCCTCCCATCCGGATGTGGCCGAATGCGCCGTCATCGGCGTGAAGGACGAGCTGAAGGGCGAGGTGCCGTGCGGCTTCGTCGTGCTCAAGGCCGGTGAGCGGCGGCCGCCGGACGTCATCGAGAAGGAACTGGTGGGCCTTGTCCGCGACCGCATCGGGCCGGTGGCCGCGTTCAAGCTGGCCGTCACCGTGAACCGCCTGCCCAAGACGCGCTCGGGCAAGATCCTGCGCGGAACCATGAAGAAGATCGCCGACCACGATCCCTGGACCGTGCCGGCCACCATCGATGATGCCGGTGTGCTGGAGGAGATCGAGGGCGTGCTCAAGGAGCGCGGCATCGCCTGAGCCGATGTCGTTTTTTGACCCTATCGAGGCCGGGCGATTGCCCGGCCTTTTTGCGTTCGGGCGACGGTCGGGGCATCCCGCTCAGGGCGACCGGCCTCCGTCCCGATAGGGCACGTAGCAGCTGTATCCGATGAAGCACTGGGGATTGTCGCGGGTCGGGACCCATTCCGGTCGCGTGTCCTGGTCGTAGACGCAGAAGGACCGGTCCCGAACGTAGCGATCATAAAGGGTTGGCGAGGTCGCGAGCACCATCGCGCCCCGCGACTGGATGAGCGCCGCCGCCTCGGCACATGTGAACGTGCGGCTCTGCGTCTGCGCCCACGCCGGCCCTGAGACCCCGATGAGCGCGGCCGCAATCACGCCGGCGAGCGCCTGGCGGGGCGGGCGCCAGTAGGCTGGTTTCATGAGCTTCTCCTTCGCATCGTCCCCGCCGCCGGCCGTTGTGGGGCTTGGGTTTGGTCGGTTCACCGCAGGTAATTGTCCCGGGTCGGCACGTAGCAGGTATAGCCCACGAAACAGGCGGGATTGTCCTTTGTCTTGATCCATTCGGGCTTGAGCTGCTCGAACCCGGAGCAATAGCGCACCGAAGTCACGTATCGGTCGAACAGATTGGGACCGGTGCCCATGACGACGGCGCCACTCCTGGAAACGAGGCCGGCCGCGGCGGCACAGGTCATGGTGAGGCTGTCGGGCCGCGCCAGCGCAAGGCCTGAAGAGCCCGCCAGTAGCGCCGCTCCGGCCGCCACGGACAGGGCGAAACGGGGGAATCGGTAAAGTTGCATGCCTGCCTCCTTCCTTGACCAACGAATCCAGGCGTCATCCGCTCTCTGATTGGGCCTGAAACGCGTTGTTTTTACGAACGATTTACCTTTTCGGGGTGGCTAGGCGGTCAGATAGCCGGCGAAGGGCGCCGAAAGCCCCTATGTGGCGGTAACATACTGGGAATTAGCCCTCGAGTTGTGGCGATTTGGGGCGACTGTGGCAAGAATGTTACGGCATTCCGGCGAGACCCCTGCTAGATAGATGTCACTGGACGAAACGACAGTGGCCCTCGACGGTCGCCGATGGTTTCGCCCAAACATAAGTTACCCAAGCAAGGGGGTTTTAGTCATGAAGCGGTTCCTTCTCGCCACTGTCGCGCTGGCGGCGCTCTCGGCTCCGGCCGCGGCTGCTGACCTGGCGACGAAGTACCCCGTCAAGGCGGTCGCCGTTGTTCCCGTGTTCTCCTGGACCGGCTTCTACATCGGTGCCAACGTCGGCTACGGCGGTGACTCCTTCACCTACACCGTCGACAACTTCGGCGCCCCGGTGGCCTCGGCCAGCGTGACCTCTTCCGGCTTCTTCGCCGGTGGTCAGATCGGCTACAACTACCAGTTCGCCAACAACATCGTGCTCGGCCTCGAGACCGACCTGCAGTGGTCGGACATCTCCGGCACCGTCAGCGCCTCCGTGCTCGGCCTGCCGGTCGTGAGCGCTGGCTCTTCGATCGACTACTTCGGCACGATCCGCGCTCGCCTCGGCTACGCGATCGACCGGTTCCTGCCCTACATCACCGGTGGTGTGGCCTACGGCAAGACCGGCACCGACGTGTCCTTCCTTGGCGTTCCGGTTCTCTCCTCCTCCACCACCTCGTGGGGCTGGACCGTGGGTGCCGGTGGCGAGTTCGCGATCACCAACAACTGGACGTTCAAGGCTGAATACCTGTACGTCGACCTCGGCGACTCCAACGTGCAGGCTGCGGTCATTGCGCCCGGCGTCACCGTCGGCAACGACTCCAAGTTCAGCTCGTTCAAGGCTGGCGTGAACTACAAGTTCTGATCGAAGCTCTGCTTCATCGCGAAGCCCGCTGCCTCGGCAGCGGGCTTTTCTTTTGTCTCGGGCTTGTCGTTGATTGCCGGTCACGCGCGAGAGCGTGAGATCGCACAGATCTTTGTCAGCAGACGGCCAAGCCCGGCTCCTCTCGATGATGGTCATGATCCGGGCCGGATCCCGCCACCGGCGCGGTTGTCGCATATGGCCCTCTTAGGCTAGCGTCCACATATGAGCGACGATATCGCCTTCGACCGCAGCTTCGATGTCCCGTCCGGCCGCCTCGATCAGGTGACGCCGCTTGTCCGGCGCATCGTGGCGCCGAACCCCTCGCCTTTTACCTTCACCGGCACCTGCTCCTACATCGTGGGCCGCGGCACCGTCGCCATTGTCGATCCAGGGCCGGACGATCCGGCGCACATTGCCGCCATGCTGGACGCGGTGCGGGGCGAGAGCGTCAGCCACATCGTCATCACCCATACCCATCGCGATCATTCCCCCGCCGCGAAGGCGATTCAGGCCGCGACCGGCGCCCCGACCGTTGCAGAGGGGGCACACCGCGCGGCGCGCCCGCTCGCCATCGGTGAGGTCAATCCTCTGGATGCCAGCGCGGACATGGATTTCCGGCCAGACATCGTGATCCCCGACGGCGAAGCCGTCAGCGGCCCCGGCTGGACCCTGACCGCCATCGCAACCCCGGGACATTGCGCCAACCACATGGCCTTCGCCCTGGCGGAGGAGGATCTCGTCTTCTCCGGCGATCATGTGATGGCCTGGGCGACCTCCATCGTTGCGCCGCCGGACGGTTCGATGGGCGACTATATCCGCTCGCTCGAACGCTTCGCGGCCCGCACCGAATCCACCTATCTGCCCGGCCACGGCGGGCCCGTCCGCAATGCCCCGGCCTTCGTGCGGGACTACCTTGCGCACCGCGTGGCGCGGGAGGCCGCGATTCTGCGGGCCCTCGACCGCGAGGTCGAGACGATTCCCGATCTGGTGCGGGGCATCTATATCGGCCTCGATCCCCGGTTGGTCGGTGCGGCTTCGCTCACGGTGCTGGCGCATCTGGAGCATCTGGTGGAAAGCGGACGGGTCGTCACCGAGGGCGCCGCGGCCATCACGGGCCGTTTCCGCCGGGCGGCCTGACGCAGCGAGGCGCGGATGTGTGGCCGCTTTGTCCAGCTCACGCCGCCCTCGGCGCTCGCGGCTCTGTTCGGCGTCGATCCCGCCCACGCCCCGCTGCCCAATGTCCCGCCGCGCTACAATGCAGCGCCGACCCAGGATCTGATGGTGGTGCGGCGAAATCCCGAGACCGGGCGGCGCCATCTCGATGTGTTGCGCTGGGGGCTGGTTCCGTCGTTCGCGCGGGATAGCTCCGGCGGCGGGCGACTCATCAATGCCCGCTCCGAAACTGTCGCAGAAAAGCCCACCTTCCGCTCGGCGTGGCGGGCGCAACGGCGCTGCATCGTGCCGGCCGATGCCTTCTATGAATGGAAGGCCGTGGACAAGCGCCGCCAGCCCTTCCTGATCTCGCGCGAAGACGGGCAGCCCATGGCCTTCGCGGGCCTGTGGGAAGGCTGGAAGGATCCGGCCACTGGCCAATGGCTTAGAACGTTCACCATTCTCACTTGCGCCGCGACCGAGCGCCTGCGGGCCTTGCACGAACGCATGCCGGTGATTCTCCCCAAGCCGGACATCAAGGCGTGGCTGGAGGGCGAGGGTGGCACCACGCTCATGCGGCCCTTCCCGGGCGAGGCGCTGCAGCTCTTGCCGGTCTCGAGCGAGGTCAACGCGGTCCGCAACGAAGGCCCGCAATTGCTATCGCCCTTACCGGAAAACGAAGCCGCGGCGGCTTCCGCCCTTCTGGCGCTGCCCGGGTCCTGAGACTTAGCGTCGGCGCCGCTCCGCCGCGAGGTCGGCCATCAGCGCCTCGATGCGCTGGGCATTGGTGCCAAGGTCATGGACGCCGTAGCGGGCCAAGGAGCGCACGTCGACCCGCGCGCCCTTGGAAGTCGGGCGAATGCGGATCGAGACGTCGCTGCGAAAGCCCATGATGGGCGAAACCGCCACAGCCTCGATCTGGCCGTCGCGTCGGGTGCCACGGGGGGGAATCGCATCGAGAATGTGCCAATGGCGCTTCTGAACCAAAGCAAGGACGGTATTGAATGCTTCCTCGGGCGTCGCCGTAAGGTCCACGGGCTTGATGCCGGGATAGGCCATGCGCTGGGCATCCGCCGCCGCGGCGCCGCCGAACACAAGGCTATTCGCATCCCGGGGATGGGCGAGGGTGAGGGCCCGGAAGCGGGGCGGATCGGTGGGATCGGTAGCGATGTCGGTGAGCTGCGGCAGCATCATGCCACGGGCCAGGACGGCCGCCGGGCCGGCGAGCACGAGACCACCGATGGCCACCGCCGCGATGGCGCGGCCGATGCCCAGCCATCCCGTCTCCCAGGTGATGAAGAACGCGACAACGCCCATGGCGGCCGCGACCAGCGCCAGAACGAGACCGGCGCCCAGCGTGACGATGGCCGGCTGGAAATCCAGCGTTCCCGTGCGATAGAGTAAGGCCGCCAGCGCCACCACCGGCACCGAGAACAGCGCCAGCCGGAAGCTCCAGCGGGCGAGCGGCGAATAGCGCTCCTCGGAATAAAGCCGGCGTCTGATCATCCTGCCGCCTGTGGTGCGCGCATGCGCTGTCTCCCCCGCAGGTTAGACCGCGTTTTCGCCGAGGAGGGAAGAGGCTTTGCCCGGCGGGATGCCAAGGATCTCCGGCAGGTCGTCGACGCTGTCGACCACCAGGTCCGCATCGCCCACGAGGTCATCCACCGGTGCCGGCCCGCTGCGCACGAGGATGAACCTGGCGCCGGCGCCGCGCGCGGCGGCGAGGTCGTGGGCACTGTCGCCGACGACGGCCATGGCGTGCGGACGATGGCCGAAGCGCTCCGCGACGGCCGTCACCATGCCGGCGCCGGGCTTTGAGCCGAAGCCGGAATCATAGCCGTGCACGGCATCGAGGAGATGAAGGAAGCCAAGGGCCTCTGACTGCTGCCGGGCGTTCTCTTCCGCATCGTTGGTGACGATGGCGAGGGCGAAGCCCGCCGCCTTCAACTGTCCCAGCACACGGGCCGGATGGCCGATTGGGGTGAGGTTCAGGAGGCCCTCGGCCGCGAAAAGCCGGTCGATCTCCGCGAGAAAACCGGCATCGGCGGGGCGTCCGAGCGCGTGCGCCCACAGAGGGCCGTAATGGGCCGACGAGCCGGAAACCAGCGGCGACGTGGGGAGGAAGCGCTCCTCGTCGGCAAGGTAATGGCTCACGGCCTCCAGCCGGGCGACGGCATGTGCGTCATCGCGGGCCATCTGCCGCATCACCGCGCCGGCGGCGCGACCCCAGGTGCGGTCGAAATGGACGAGGGTGCCGTCCTTGTCGAAAAGCAGCGCGGTCAGGTCTTGCATGATGGGCCGCTTGGCGGAGGAGGGGACGCCGACGGGCTGGCTCGACCGCAGCGGAGGACGTCTTTAGTATCATGGGCATGTCATCGAGACGACCCGCCGCTCCGCGCCGCCCGAACGAGCCTGACGCCCAGCGGCCACCTGTCCGGTGGCACGGGGGATACCCCCTTGCTTCTTTGCCGTCCGCCTGGCTGCCGCTCGCTCTGAGCCTGGCCATTGTCGCCGTCGCGGCGGCGCCGCATCCGGCGGAGGCGGCCACCCCGCTGCCCCCCATCAAGCCCAAGGACCTCAAGGCGTCGCCCGCAGCGACTGTGACGCGGCCGCCCCTTCTGCGCTCCGCGCCTCTGCCGCCGCGCCGTCCGCCGGAACTGGCCGAGGAGGATGCCCAAGCGGAGCCGGAGGCCGGGAGCCAGGAGACGGCGCAAGAGAGGCCTGTGGACCCTGGCACCGCTGACGGCTTCGTGCGGGAGCCGGTCCGGCCTTCGCAGCCTCCGCGCATGGCCTCACGCGAAACCGCGCCGAATGCGGCGCCGTCCCCCGGCGTCCTTCCGGCGCCGGCTTCATCGGCGCCGGCTGGCCCTATGGAGATGCCGGCCGCCTGCGCGGAGCTGGTTGCGGCCGGCGAGATCGAGGCGAGCCTCGATGCCTCCGTCTCCCCCAATCCCGCGTGCGGGACCTTCCTCCCGGTGCGGCTGACGGCGGTGCGCCTTGCCGATGGGCGGCTGATTCCTCTGAGGCCGGCCGCCATCTCTCGATGCGAGCTCACGGTCGCGGCAGCGGCGTGGATGCGCGAGGCGCTGGCACCCGCCGTGGCGGCGTCCGGTGGCGCCTTGGTGGCGATCCGCATCGCCGATTCCTACAATTGCCGTCCGCGCAACCGGGTGGCTGGCGCCAAGATGAGCGAGCACGGGCGCGGCAATGCCGTTGACGTGGGCGGTTTCGAGCTCGGCGACGGCCGGGTGTGGACGGTGGCGAAGGGCGGGCTGCCGATGTCGCTGCGCGCATCCATGAAGGACAGTGCCTGCACGCGGTTCAGTACAGTCCTCGGCCCCGGCTCCGACGGCTACCATGAGGACCATATCCACGTGGACCTTGCCCAGCGCCGGAACGATTTCAAGCTCTGTCACTGGAATCTCGACGCCGGCACCGCGGTCGCATCTCGCAAGGAGAAGCCGGCAGTGGGCGCAGCGACGGGGACGCCGGAAAGCAAGGGCGGCGAGGAAGCCGAAGCCGCTGGGAACGCCGAGGCCGAGCCGGAGGCAGGGCCGGTCGCTGAGCCGGCAGCGACCGGCAATGCAGCCGCCGGGAGCAGCCAGCCAAAGATCGACCAGCCAAAGAGCGGCCAATCCAAGACTGGTCAGCCCAAGACTGGCCAGCCCAAGACTGGCCAGGCCAACACTGGTCAGGCAAAGGATCAGCCCAGGAGCACGCCCTCCGGATCCTCTTCGCCGAAGCCGACGTCTCCCAATGCAACATCGCCCAAGGCTGGATCTTCTACGACGGGTTCGTCGAAGGATTCCGGCAAGGACGCGAACGCGAAGAGCTCCAAGCCGGCGACGGTACAGCCGAACTGACGTTTGAGTCCAACTGACTGCGCAGTTCAACTGAATTGGCCGGTGCGCGGCCGTGCGAGACACACGCGTGCCGCCGCATCGCTATGGCCGCCGTCGTGCACTCGTAGCAGCGAAAACGAAAAAGGGCGCGGCCAAGCCGCGCCCTTAATGCATTCGATGGGGGTGAAATCAGAGCACCACGACCTCGGCGCCGACCGGCACGCGGCTGTAAAGGTCGATCACGTCCTCGTTGAGCATGCGGATGCAGCCCGAGGAGATCGCCTGTCCGATATACTCCGGCTGGTTGGTGCCGTGGATGCGGAACAGGGTGTCCTGATTGCCCTGGTAGAGGTACAGGGCGCGGGCGCCCATGGGATTGTGGGGGCCGGGCGCAACGTAAGACGGCAGGCCGGCGATGCGCTGGTGGATTTCCGGCGTGGGGGTCCAGCTCGGCCATTCGGTCTTGCGACCAACCTTGGCCTGGCCGCGGAAAGCGAGGCTTTCCTCGCCGACGGTCACGCCGTAGCGGATCGCCTTACCGTTGCCTTCCACGAAGTAAAGGAACTTGTTCGGAGTGTCGACGACCACCGTCCCCGGCTTCTTATTGGTCGGATACTCTACGATATGCCGCGCGAAATCGCCCGAAGGCTTCACATTCGGGTACGGCTTGTTGGCAAGAAGCTGTTTGTCCCGTGCCGTCATTGCCGTGTCCGGCGCCGGCGCAATCGTTCCGGACATGCAGCCGCTGAGCATCAGACCCGTCAGCAGTGCCCCGACCGCTCGCCACATCATGTCTCGCCTCTTCCACTCTTCCCTTGACGCGCAAGGAGGATTCGACCCGCGAAAATGGATTAACCCAATGTCCGCTTCGCTTGAAGGGTGTTCGGAGTGGGCGGTGATGCTTGTGGGAGAGCGTTGCAGAAATGCCTCACAGATTGACCTTTCGGCACCCCATTTGGAGTTTCGCAAGCTTTGGGGCGCCTACTCTTCGTATGACCGCGGAGAAGTCGCATCGGCTGCACAGTTTTGACGCAGTTGATGGCCATTTCTGAAAGGGTCACGCGAAGGTGCCGCTGCGTAACGGCGCACCACACAGGAGTTGGGACATGTCTACCGGACACCAAGGGCTCAGCCCCCGGGAGGAATCGGATCTGAAGCGTACCGCGCAGAGCCAGCAGTGGCGCGACATCGGCATCTCCGCCGTTGCCGCCGCCGCCCAGCAGGCGAGCGACAAGAAGGCGGTCGAGGCCAAGGCGGCCCAAGCCAACAAGGTGGTCACCCTCAAGGACATCGATTTCCTCGCCGCCTGAGCGGGGACGATGGGCTCCTCAGGACCGGCGCGGGGGCCGGCCGGGGGTGAGACAGCGCGCTGGCGCGGGCGCCGCGCGCTCGCTGGCCTCGATTCAGACACGGGCCGGAACGGACGGACTGGCGGCGACGATGGATTGCCGCCGGATGAGGGATGCTCATGGTAGGTGATGGGAACGGAAGTCGCCACGGCGCGCTGTTCCCACGCGCTCGGCGGCGGGCTAGAAGGTCCGGCCGATCGGGGACCGCAGCATGATCATCGCCTATCTCGCCAGACAAGGAAGCCTTGAGGCGGTGCCCGTCGCGGACGGGGCCATTCCCGAGGCTGCGATCTGGATCGATCTCATATCCCCCACGGAAGAGGACGACGCCCGGGCCGAGGCGTTCGCTGGCATCTCCGTGCCCACTCGCGAGGAGATGGGCGAGATCGAGCAGTCGAGCCGCCTCTATGTGGAGGGCGGTGCGCGCTACATGACGGCCACCATCCTCTGCGGTGCCGACACAGAGACGCCGGTGATGCTGGCTGTCACCTACATCCTCACGCGCGGTCGTCTCATCACCGTACGCTATGGCGAGCCGCGCGCCTTCCCGTCCGTCGCGAACAGGCTCGGGAAATCCTGCCCGGACACCATCAAGGGCGATGATGTCCTGATCGAGCTGCTGGAAGCCGTGGTGGACCGGTCCGCCGACGTGCTGGAGCAGATCGGCGCTGACGTCGAGCGCATCTCGCGGCGCATCTTCGAGCGGTCGAGCGGCCGGGAGAATGCCAACCAGCGCTACCGCGCCATTCTCTCCCACATTGGCCGGAAGGAAGGGCTGGTTTCCTACGCTCGCGAGAGCCTCGCCTCGCTGCAGCGGCTCATCTCGTTTCTCGGCGCGGACACCGACGGCTCGACCATCGCCAAGGATGGCAAGGCCAACATCAAGTCCATGAGCCGGGATGTGGCGGGCCTCTCCGACTACGCCAACTTCCTCGGCGACAAGCTCCAGTTCCTGCTCGATGCCACCATCGGCATGGTGGGCCTGGAGCAGAACAACATCATCAAGATCTTCGCCGTGCTCTCGGTGGTGCTGATGCCGCCGACACTCATCGCCTCCATCTACGGCATGAACTTCCAGCACATGCCGGAGCTGAGCTGGACCTATGCCTATCCGGCAGCCCTCGTCGCGATGGTGATCTCGGGCATCCTGCCGTACGTCTTCTTCAAGTGGCGCGGCTGGCTGTAGGCCGCCCGCTCAGACGTGCTGGCCGCCGTTGATGTGAATCTCGGCGCCGTTGAGGTAGGAAGAGGTGTCGGTGCAGAGCACGTAGATGATCTTCGCCACCTCGTCCGGCGTGCCGAGGCGCTGCATGGGGATCTGCGCCACGATCTTGTCGGTGCCCGGCGAGAGGATGGCGGTGTCAATCTCGCCCGGCGCGATGGCGTTCACCCTGATGCCGCGGCGGCCGAAGTCGGAGGCCATCTCCCGCGTCAGCGAGGCAAGGGCCGCCTTGGAGGTGGCATAGGCGGCGCCCGCGAAGGGATGCACCCGCGAGCCGGCGATGGAGGTGACGTTCACCACCGAGCCCTGCGCCTTTTCCAGCTCCGCCGAAAGGCCGCGGGCGAGGATGATGGGGGCGAAGAAATTCACCTGAAACACGTCCACCCAGGTCTCAAGGTCGGTGTCCAGCGTGCCGAGCCGCGCGCCGCCCTCGCCCTTGGGCGAGATGGCGGCGTTGTTGACGAGCGCATCGAGCTTGCCTTCCGGCAAGCGGCTCTTGACCTCGGCGATGGCCGCCTTGGTGCTCGCGGGGCTCGAAAGGTCCACCTGCAGATGGTCTTCCGGGCCGGCGCCCCAGGGACACTTCTCCGGAAAGGCATGGCGCGAGCACGAGATGACGCGCCAGCCGGCGGCGGAGAAGCGCTTCACCGTGGCATGGCCGATGCCGCGCGACGCTCCGGTGAGAAGCATGATGCGCGGGCGATCTTCGGATTGGGGGGTCATGATGCAAGCCTCGGCCACAGCGGGCGACCTCATGCAGCACCCGCCCGTCTCCGGGTCAAGCCCGGCCGGCCGTTCCGGTCAGGGATAAAGCCGCGTCTTCGACCAGGCCTCGCCCTCGCCGGCGCGGCGGAACACCACGCGGTCATGCAGGCGGAAGGGCCGGTCGTGCCAGAACTCGATGGCGACGGGCAGGATGCGGAAGCCGGTCCAGTGCGGCGGGCGCGGCACGCTGCCGAGGGCATATTTCGCGGTGGTCGCCGCCACCGCCGCCTCCAGCGCGAAGCGGCCTTCCAGCGGGCGCGACTGGCTCGATGCCCATGCGCCGATCTGCGAGAGCCGGGGCCGGGTGGCGAAATAGGCATCGGCCTCCGGATCGCTCACCTGCTCCACCGGCCCGCGCACCCGCACCTGCCGGCGCAGCGACTTCCAGTGGAAGACCAATGCGGCCTTGGGGTGGGCCGCCAGCTCCCGGCCTTTCGCGCTGCCGGTGTTGGTGAAGAAGACGAAGCCGCGCTCGTCCAGCCCCTTCAGCAGCACCATGCGAGCGTCGGGGAGTCCGTCCTCGTCCACGGTCGCCAGCGTCATGGCGTTGGGGTCGTTGGGCTCGGACTTGCCGGCCTCCTCCAGCCACTCGCCGAAAAGCCGGAACGGCTCGGAAGATTCGGTGAAATCACCGGATGTTAAGGGATCTCGGGGTTCCATGGTCTCGCTCGCCGTCATGTGGAGCCCCTCGTGCCTCATCGTTCGCGCGCCTCTCGGGGCGGCTTCATCGCTCTTTATAGAAGTGTCGGTCGCCCGCGCGAAGGCCTCACGGCCGTGGCGGGAGCGTGTCTTCTGGCCGCGCTCCTGTCCGGCTGCGCCAGCGCGCCGTTTCATGATGACGATTCGCTCATCACCGGCTCCATCAAGGCAACGCCGGCCTCGCTGCCGGTGCCGGATGGGCCGGCGCCCAAGGGCATCGCGCACGGCGACTGGACGCAGGCGAAGCTCGCCCTCGACCAGGCGCTGGCCGCCCGTGATGGCGACGTGTCGGTCCCGTGGGACAATCCGGAGACGGGCGCCCGCGGCACGGCGACCCCGGTCGGCCCGACCCAGGCCGGCTGCCGCGCTTTCATGATCTCGCTGGTGGATGGCAAGACCCCCGACCGCTGGGTTCAGGGCGAAGCCTGCAAGAGCCGAGGCGGCACGGTGCTGAACCAGGTCCGCCTGCTCGGGCGCGCCTGAGCCTGCTGCGCAGGGCACGCAAAAGGAGCATGGCGCACAAAAGCGCAGAGGCTTTGAGCGGTACCGTTGCATTTTTTGCGCCGCGAACCACATGTTCGCTGCGGCTGGCCGCCTGAGTGCCGGCCGCAGAGGTGACTATTCATGCGTGATCCCTACGACGTCCTCGGTGTTTCCAAGACCGCCGACGAGGCAGAGATCAAGCGCGCCTATCGCAAGCTCGCGAAGAAGCTCCACCCGGATGCCAATGCGTCCGATCCCAAGGCCCAGGACCGCTTCGCCGAGCTGAACACGGCGCACGAGATTCTCTCCGACAAGGAGAAAAGGGGCCAGTTCGATCGCGGCGAGATCGACGCGGAGGGCAAGCCGCGCGCGCCGGAATTCACCGGCTTTGGCGGCGGCGGCCCTCGGCGCGGCCCCGGTGGGTTCTCCGGCTTCGATGGCGACACGATTTTCGAGAGCTTCTCCTTCGGCCCCGAGGGGGCGCGGCGCACCTCCCGTGGCGGTGGCGGTGGGTTCGAGGACATTGGCGACATCTTCGGCTTCGGCCGCCAGCGCCGCTCGGCGGGCGGGGGCTTTGCGCCCCAGCCGGGCGCCGACATGGAGATCACGCTCCCCGTTTCCTTCGAGGAGGCGACGCAGGGGGCTTCGAAGCGTGTCGGCCTGCCCAACGGCAAGCAGATCGACATCAAGATCGCGCCCGGCACCCGCGAGGGGCATCGCATGCGCCTCAAGGGCCAGGGCGAGCCGAGCCCCATGGGCGGGCCGGCGGGCGATGCCTACGTGACCATCTCCTACGCCACGCATCCGGTGTTCGAGCGGGACGGCGACGATCTGCGCCAGTCGCTGGACGTGCCGCTTGCAGACGCGGTGCTCGGGGCCAAGGTGCGGGTGCCGACGCTCACCGGCGCGGTCGAACTCGCCATTCCGGCCTGGACCTCCGGCGGGCGTACCTTCCGCCTGCGCGGCAAGGGCCTGCCCAATGCGACAGGCGGCCACGGCGACTTGCTGGCGCGGGTGAACGTGGTGTTGCCGGCGGAGAAGAGCGCGGAGCTGGAAGAGCTGATGCGCAAGCTCAAGGGGGAGGCGGCCTGACGCCGCCTCTGCCTGGGCCCGCCGCCCCTGCGACGTTCCGGCTTATCATTTCGGCCGACTTTCCAGCCGTGCAGCTGGCTTCTAGAGTGCGCGCCCCGACAAGCATAATGGAAGCGCGCCCATGTTCCTCGAATTGCAGAACCTCTTTTTTGAAGACCTGACGGTGGGCCGCATCGAGCGTATGTCGAAGACGGTTTCGTCCTCCGACATCGTGGGCTTTGCCGAACTCACCGGCGATCGCAATCCCATCCACCTGTCCCAGCATTTCGCCGCGCGCACGCCCTTTGGCGGCCGCATCGCCCATGGCCTCTATACGGCGAGCCTCATCTCCGCCGTGCTTGGCACGCGCCTGCCCGGCCCGGGCGCGGTCTACATCTCCCAGACGCTGAACTTCCGAGCCCCCGTGCGCATCGACGACACGGTGGAGGTGGAAGTGCGTGTGGTGGAGCTGATTCCGGAGCGCTTCCGCGCCCGCCTCTCCTGCATCTGCACGGTGAAGGGCGAGGTGGTGCTGGACGGAGAGGCGTGGGTGAAGGTGCCCTCCGCCGCCACCCAGAAGGTTGCATCGGCCTGAGCGGTCGTCCACGCTGCCTCCCCCCGACAGGAGGAGAGGCGGCATGTTCGAATCCGCGACGTTCGCGCACCATCTCGACAAGGCCGCCTTCAAGGCCATGGAGCCCAGCCTGCGCGAGGATCTGCTCACCGCGCAGTTCCAGCTCATCGAGCAGAAGCGGCGCAGCCTGATCGTCCTCATTCACGGCCCCGACGGCGCCGGCAAGGGCGCGGTGCTGAACCGCCTCTATGGCTGGCTGGACGTGCGCAAGCTGCAGACGCTCACCTTCGACATGCCCTGCGCGCCGGAAGACCGTCCGGCCATGTGGAAATACTGGCGCGAGCTGCCGCCCTTCGGCCAGATCGGCATCATGCTTGGCTCCTGGTATCACGCGCCTTTGTGCCGGCGCGCGCTCGGCGAGATGAAGCGCGGAGACTTCATGGCCGCGCTGGACGAGATCGAGCGGTTCGAGGCCATGCTTCATGCGGAGGGCGTGAGCCTTCTCAAGATCTGGCTCTACCTCGACGAGGCGGAGGCACGCGCGCGCCTCAAGGGCGTGTCCAGGGGCGAGTGGCAACGCCCGGTCGTGCGCGAGTGGGAGGAATTGAAGGGGACCGGTCCGCGCAAGCGTCTGCTCGCCATCTCCGAGGATGCCGCGCGGGCGACCTCAACCGAGACCTCGCCCTGGCACGTGGTGCCCGCCGCCGATGAGGAATATCGCGACGCCATGGCCGGCAGCCTGCTGCTGGAGAAACTGAGGTCCATGGTGTCCGAGCCCGAGCCGGCCCCGCAGCCCCTCGCGCCCAATCCCACGCGGCTGCCGCCGGCGCTGCCAACCTTCTCCATCCTCTCGACGCTCGACCTGTCCAAATCCCTCGACGAGGACGCGTACGACCGGCAGCTGGCGCAGGAACAGAGCCGCATCACACGCCTCACCAACTCCCGCCGCTTTGCCGAGGCCGGGCTGGTGGTGGCGTTCGAGGGCTCGGACGCGGCGGGCAAGAGCTCCACCATCATGCGGCTGCGGCGGGCGCTCGATCCGCGGCGCTTCCGCGTCCATCCCATCGCCGCCCCAACCGACGAGGAGCGGGCGCGGCCCTATCTCTGGCGCTTCTGGCGGCACATCCCGGCGCACGGGCGCACCGTCATCTTCGACCGCTCCTGGTACGGCCGGGTGCTGGTGGAGCGGGTGGAGGGGCTGTGCGGCCCGGATGACTGGGGGCGGGCCTACGGCGAGATCAACGATTTCGAGGGACAGCTCGCGGCGGCCAACTATGTGGTGGTGAAGTTCTGGCTCGCCATCAGCCAGGAGCAGCAGGCGCACCGCTTCGAGGAGCGCGAGACCGTCGCCTACAAGCGCTTCAAGCTCACCCCGGAGGACTGGCGCAACCGCGAGAAATGGCCGCTCTACGAGGCGGCCGTCACCGAGATGGTGGACCGCACCTCCACCCGCTTCGCCCCCTGGACGCTGGTGGAGGCGGAGGACAAGCGCTACGGCCGGGTCAAGGTGCTGAAGACGATCGCCGACCGGCTGGAAGAGGCCATCGGCTAGCCGGGCGCTTCCCACACCTGTCCCGGGTGGAGCGGCAGGAAGCGGTCTCTGGCGATGCCGGCGGCGTCGAGCGCCGCGCTGAGCGCGCGCTTCGGCGCATCCTGCGCCTCGTCGGTAAGGCGGAACGTGCCCCAGTGGATGCCGAGGCCCTGGGTGGCGCCGGTGTCCTCGAGGATACGCACCGCCTCTTCCGGATTGGTGTGCTGCGGCTTCATGAACCAGCGCGGCTCATAGGCGCCGATGGGGATCAGCGCCACACGCGGCGCGCCGAAGTCGCGCGCGACCGCGCGGAAGATGGCGCCGGTGCCGTACCCCGTATCGCCGGCGAAATAGATGAGCCCTTCCGGTGTCGCCAGCACGAAGCCTGCCCACAAGGCGAAGCGCCGGTCCCGGATGCCGCGCGCGGACCAGTGGTTGGCGGGATGCAGGATCGCCTCCACCCCCGCGCCCAGATCGAACCGCGCGCCCCAGTCGCCGGTGGTGATATCGAGCGCCTTGATCCGGGGGCGCAGGACTTTGTCGTTGCCGAGCGGCGTGAGCACGCGCGGGCGATGGGTGCGCTGGAGACGGCGCAAGGTCGCCAGATCCATATGGTCGTAATGGTTGTGGCTGAGCAGCACCCAGTCGATGGGCGGCAGGGCGGCGAAGGCGATGCCCGGCGGGTTGTGCCGCTTCGGCCCCAGGAAGCCGAGCGGGCTGGCGCGCTCGGACCACACCGGATCGGTGAGGATGTTCAGCCCCGCCACCTGGATCAGCACGCTGGCGTGCCCGACCATGGTGATGCGGATGCCGGATGTCACGCGGGGTGGCGGCGTCTCCTTCCACGTCGGGAGCGGCGGCTCGGCGGGCCAGCCGGCGGGCTGGCGCGCCTGTCCGCGCTTGGCGCGGCGCCAGGCCAGCAGATCCTTCAGGCTCTTGTCGGTGGAAGGGTGGTCGGGATTGAAGAAGCGCGTGCCGTCGAAATGATCCGACGGCGGGCCATGATGGTAGGGACGGGGCATGGCCAGACACTAGCTCAATTTCGCGGTGCCGGCGCGCGATGCGTAGCGGCCCTCTGCCGCGCTATTCGGCGGCCACCGCCTGCTCGCCATGGGGAAACGGGCAGGCCGCGCCCTGAAGATGGCCGCGTCCGAAATCGGCCAGCGCCTCGATGGCGCCCCGCAACGCCTCCCCTTTGCGGGTGAGCCGGTAGCCGACTTGGGGCGGCACCGTGGGATAGACCCGGCGCAGCACCAGCCCATCCGCCTCCAGCTCACGCAGAGCCTTGGAGAGGATGCGCTGGGTGACGTTGGGCAGGCGCCGGCGCAGCTCGGAAAAGCGCAATTCACCGTCCATGAGATGAAACAGGGTCGCGCCCTTCCACTTGGCGCCGATCAGGGCCAGAGTCGCTTCCACGGGGCATCCCGTTCCCGGATGGGTCTCGTGGCGCCTTGCCAATGCTCGATCCTCCTCGTGTCGTGGCGGCGGTGAAGTATGGCGGACGCAGGTCGTTCGCGCCACACGGCGTATCATGGCTGATACCACCCCACCCGATTGTGCCGTCTTGCGCCGGGCGCCAGACCATCAAGATTAGGGGACGACGGCGCGCCCCGCGCCAGCTTCGAGAGAGATCGTCATGAAGGCCATCGGCTACGTCGCTTCCCGTCCCGCCGAGAGTGTGGACGCCCTGTTCGCCTTCGAGGCGCCGGACCCCGTGCCCGGCCCGCGGGACCTGCTGGTGCGGGTGAAGGCCATTTCGGTCAATCCCGTGGACACCAAGGTGCGCATGCGCCGCCAGGGCACGGATGAGGCGCCGGTCATTCTCGGCTGGGACGCGGCCGGGGTGGTGGAGGCGGTGGGCGCGGACGCCGGGGCGTTCTGCGTCGGGGATGAGGTTTATTATGCCGGCAGCCTGACGCGATCCGGCACGAATGCCGAATTGCACCTGGTGGATGCCCGCATCGCCGCCCGCAAGCCCCGCACCCTCTCCTTCGCCGAGGCGGCGGCCCTGCCGCTCACGGCACTCACGGCCTATGAAGGACTGTTCGATCGCCTGCGCCTGCCACGCGGCGTCGCCGACGACGGCACGGTGCTCCTGATCGTGGGCGCCGCCGGTGGCGTCGGCTCCATGGCGGTGCAGCTTGCGCGGCGGCTCGCCTCCGCCACCATCATCGGCACCGCCTCCCGGCCGGAAAGCGCCGCCTGGGTGAAGGAACTGGGCGCCGACCACGTGATCGACCATACGAAGCCATTGTCAGCTGAACTGAAGGCGCTCGGGCTCGCCGGCGCTCATCGCATCTTCAGCCTGACGGCGACACAGCAGCACTGGCCGGAGCTGGTGGAGGCGCTGGTGCCGCAGGGCACTGTGTGCGTCATCGACGATCCCTCGGGGCTGGATGCGAACCTGCTGAAGCTGAAGAGCGGTGCGCTCGCATGGGAGTTCATGTTCACGCGTTCCATGTTCGAGACGCCGGACATGGACGCCCAGCACCGCATCCTCTCGGAGGTCGCAGGACTGGTGGACGAAGGCCTCCTGCGCACCACCCTGGGCGCCCATTTCGGCCCCATCACGCCGGACAACCTCAGGCGCGCCCACCTGGCGTTGGAGAGCGGGCGGTCCATCGGCAAGATCGTGCTGGAGGGCTGGGCGTAGGGCATCGCCTCGGGGCGTGGCGCAGCATGGCTGGGGCGCCTGGATTCGAACCAGGGAATGGGGGAATCAAAATCCCCTGCCTTACCACTTGGCTACGCCCCAACGCGGCGGCGGAACATATAGGCGTGGGGGGCTCCTGTCCACGGATCGGCGTGCGATTGACGATGTGGACGGATCGCGCCTGTCGAGGGGGCTGGCGCGTGCGATGGCGCGGCCGTCCGACAACGCTGCGTCAGTCTGAATTTCCGTAACGTCATCAATAGTTTGTGCCGCGATTCCGCCCTGGTCGCGTGGCGTGCTGAGGGTGTGTCCGGAACCGGACCGTGCGCCGCGCCGCTTTGCGCGGCCCCTTTGGAGGCCTGCACCATGCGTGCACCTGCTGCCGTCGTTGCTCTGACGTTCGCCGCCGCCTTCGCCGTGCCTGCCCTCGCGCAGACGACGACGCCCCCCGCCACCACCACAAAGCCGGCCGCGCCGACCCCCGCTCCTGTTACACCTCCACCTGCCACGGCACCGTCCGCGACCACGGCGCCCGCCAAGCCGCCGGCCGCCGCGACGGGCGCGACAAGCCCGGCCAAGCCCGGTGCGCCGCCCTCCGCGGCCGAGACGGCATTGCACCAGCGTCAGGCTGCGTGTGGGGCCGAATGGCGCGCGGCCAAGGCCGCCGGCAAGATTCCCGCCGGCCAGACGTGGCCAAAATACTGGAGTGCCTGCAATACCCGCCTGAAGGCCCAGGGCAAATGATGTCGGGACGTGGCCGCGACCGCGCCTGAGCTTTGCCCGATCCGGGCCAGGGGCAGAGCGCGTTTTAACGCGACACCGCCGTCCGGGGCGCGGTGTCGGTCAGGTCCCGGAGAAGCGCGGCGCCCGCTTCTCGGCAAAGGCAAGGCGGCCTTCGCGATAATCCGCGCTGGCGTTTGCGGAGGCTGTGGCGCGCTTGGCCTCCCCGGCGAGGGCCTGGCTGCCGCTCTCGGCCGCGCGGATGGCGAGTTTCGCGGCCTTGAGGGTGAGCGGCGCGTTCTCGGCGATGCGCAGGAGCGTGCGCTCGGCCAGCGCCTCCGCCTCGGCCGCCGGGGCGATCAGATCTACGGCGCCCATCGCGTGCGCCCGATCCGCCGTGAGGCGCTCAGCGGTGAAGAAGAGTTGCCGCGCGCCCTGGCTGCCGAAGGCGCGCAGCACCCGGCCGAGCCCGCGCGGATCGTAGCCGAGCCCCAGCCGCGCGGCGGGAATGGCGAAGAAAGCATCATCACCCGCGATCCGCATGTCGCAACTGGCGGCCAGCGCCGCCCCCGCGCCGACGCAGGCGCCGCGAATGAAGGCGAGCGTCGGGAAGGCCAGCCCCTCGATGGCGGAGCACGCCTGCTCCACCAGATCGTCATAGCTCTGGGCGCCGGAGGCATCCGAACGGGCACTGTCGAAATCGGAAATGTCGGCCCCGCCGGAGAAGGCGAGATCGCCGGCACCTCGCAGCACCGCGACGCGAATGTCCGAACGGCCGCCTGCTTCCTGGGCGAAGGCGGAGAGGGCGCGCCACATCGCGCTGGAGATGGCGTTGCGCCGCTCCGGGTTGGTGAGCGCGAGACGGGCGATGCCGCCTTCGACGGTGATGGCGATGCTCCCGGCCAAGGTCGTCTCCCTGCTCCTGCCGGCGCTGCATGCAGGGCGCGGCTGCTCGCCACCCGGCCGTGGCCGGTGACTGGGACGTTCCTAGAGCACCGGGCGATCCCAATGCAACGCCATCGGACGTTGGAATGCGCGTGCCGAACGATGACCGCTGAGGTTCCCTGCCGTCTGAAGCTGTTGAGGGTGCCGGGGCGGCGCGGTGAGCGCCACCCCGTTCCCTACGGGCGCCGGTCAGGGCTTGGCACCCGAAGCAGATCCCCTTGCGTGCGCGGAAGTCGCAACAACGGACAAGGTACCATGATAATCTGATGTTCCCCGCCCCTGTGTGGACGCGGATCAAAGCAGATTCAAGGAAAAAATGCGGGGTCACCGCTGAATTCCAGCGTCGGTAACCGCTTCCGTCCTGTTGATCTCTAGACGGGTTGCACGCCTAAGCGTTCCACACCGGCGGTCTGCTCAGGTCATTCCTTGCGGAACAAGATGTTGGCGATGAAGCCGACAATCAGACTGCCTAAGGCCACGGCCAGTCCATAAAGCAGGGCATCGTTCATGGCGAATTCTGCTACGCGTTGCTCGAAGCCGATCTTCTGCACGTCGAAAGTGGCCTGCTCTGTAGCGGCAACCATACCGTTGCGCAGCAGCTTCACTTCAATCTGATACGAGCCGATGGGCGCTGCGCCGGGGATGCGGACTTCCGCGCGAAACACCCGGGGGGCGAGAAAGGTGACGCCCTTCGCATTCTCCTCATAGAGCCCCTGAGCGGATTGCAGGCGGAGGAAGGCATTGCGGAACGGGTCTGTCGGCACAACGTCGGCGAAATCGGCGCCTACGCGCTGGACAAAGATGTTCCGCGTGAGGCCGATCTGCTCCCGCCGCAGGATCGCGAGGCTCGCCATCTCGTCGGTGGGCCGGTTGGAGAGGACGGTGAGAAAGGCTGGCACATCGATGAAGGTGCGGCTGTCGGTGTTGATCCACAGGCCCAGCACCTGCGCCTTGCGCCAGGTGGTGAAATCCTCCCGGGGGCCGCGCACGGTGACGACCACGTCGGGCGCGTCGTCGATGGGCGCGCCATCGCTCGCCTCGGCGACGCCGAACACCACCAGTTCGGCGCCCGCGAAACTGGAAGAGATGCTCACCTTGTGCTGCGACACCGACAAAACGAGCCGGTCGGCCCGGGCGGGC
>JAEZMT010000305.1 GCA_023442085.1 Pseudomonadota bacterium
CGCTCGCGGCCGGCCTCGTCAAGGTGGATGGGACTGTCGTGCTCAAGGCCTCGGCCGAGGTGGACCCTGGCGCATCCATCGAGGCCGAGGACGTGCACGATTATGTGTCGCGCGGCGCCCTCAAGCTCGCGGCGGGCCTCGACGCCTTCGCCATCGATGTCGCAGGCGCCGAGGCGCTGGACGTCGGCTCCTCCACCGGCGGCTTCACCGAGGTGCTGCTGCGCCGGGGCGCCCGCCGCGTCCATGCGGTGGATGTGGGGCGGGACCAGTTCCACGCCCGCCTCCGGGACGATCCCCGCGTGCGCCTGTTCGAGGAGACCGACATCCGTACCTTCGATCCGGCTTTGGTGCCGGGCGGCTTCGATCTCATCGTCATCGACGTCAGCTTCATTCCGCTCGCGTTGGTGCTCCCGGCCGCGCTCGCGCTCGCCGCGCCCGGCGCCCGGCTGGTGGCGCTGGCGAAGCCGCAGTTCGAGGCGGGTCGATCCTTCGTGCGCAAGGGCGTGGTGCGGGACGCGGCAGTACGCGACGAGGTGTGCGCCAAGGTGGAAGCGGAGATCGCAGCGCTGGGTTGGCGCATCATCGGTCGCCTTCCGTCGCCCATCGCCGGTGGCGATGGCAATCAGGAATATCTCGTGGGGGCGATCCGACCGTGACCGAGTTCCGCATCGAGCGCATGGGCGCGCAGGGCGATGGCATCGCCCGCGGCCCCACTGGTCCCCTGTTCGCGCCGCTCACCCTCGCGGGCGAGTTGGTGCGCGGGAAGGTGGAGGGCGAGCGCATCCGCCTTGATGCCATCGTCGAGCCGAGCGCCGAGCGGGTGGCGCCGGAATGCCCCCATTTCGGCCGCTGCGGCGGCTGTCTGCTTCAGCATTGGGAGCGTGCGCCCTATCTCGCCTGGAAGCGGCAACTGGTAGTGGATGCGCTCGCCCGAGAAGGCATCGCGGCGGAGGTGGCCCAAACCATCGACGCCCACGGGGCGGGGCGCCGCCGGATGATTTTCCACGCCCGCCAATATGGCGCGCGCACTGTGGTGGGCTTCGCCGAGCGGAAATCCCACGCCATGGTCGCCATCGACGCGTGCCCAGTCCTGGCGCCGAGCCTCGACCAGGCGCTACCCGCCGCCCGCGCGGTGGCCGAGGCGCTGGCGCCGCTGAAGAAGCCGCTGGATCTCCAGATCATCGCCACGGACACCGGCCTCGACATGGACGTGCGCGGCTCCGGCCCGCTGCCGCCCGCGCTCCTGACCGACCTCGCGGTGATCGCCGACCGCTTCCGCCTCGCCCGCCTCACGCGCCACGGCGAACTCGTCATCCAGCGCGAACCGCCCCGCCTCGCCATGGGCCGGGCGCGGGTGGACCTGCCCCCGGCGGCCTTTCTCCAGGCCACCGCGGAGGGCGAGCGCGTGCTGGCGGAACGGGTGGCGGCGGGCATGGCCGGCGCCCGCAAGGTGGCGGACCTCTTCGCCGGCGTCGGCACCTTCGCCTTGCGCCTCGCCGAGGCCGCGCGCGTCTTCGCGGCCGAAAGCCATGCCGGCGCGCTCGCAGCCTTGCTCAAGGCCGGCCACACGCCGGGGCTGAAGTCGGTAGAGGGCGAGGCCCGTGACCTCTTCCGTCGCCCGCTGATGGCGGCTGAGTTGGCCGCCTTCGATGCGGTTGTGATCGATCCGCCCCGCCAGGGCGCGGAGGCGCAGGCGCGCGAGCTTGCGGCCTCCCGGCTCCCCCGCCTCGTCTACGTCTCATGCAACGCTGCCACCTTCGCCCGTGATGCGGCGCTTCTCGTCGCGGGCGGTATGCGGCTGGAGGGCGTGGTGCCGGTGGACCAGTTCCGCTATTCGGCCCATGTGGAGCTGGTGGCGACCTTCTCGCGCTGATCTCCCTCCGGCATTCCGTAGCGCAAGCTGGGCTTGGGGCGCGCTTTGGGGTCTAATGCGGCGCAGCATAGAGGCTGCCCCAAATGCTTCCCGACCAGACTCCCTTCGCCGTCGGCGGCGTCGAGACCCGCGCCGGCATCACGCCGGTGGAGGCGCGCGCCCTCGAGGGCCGGCGCCTGCATTATTACGATTTCTGCATGGTGGCCTTCGCGGTCATCCTGATCTGCTCGAACCTCGTCGGCGCCGCCAAGGTTTCGGTGATCGATCTGCCGGTGATCGGGCCGTTCGTGTTCGGCTCGGCGGTGCTGTTTTTTCCCTTGTCCTACGTGCTCGGCGACGTGCTCACCGAGGTCTATGGCTATGCCCGCGCGCGGCGCATCGTGTGGGTCGGCTTCGCCGCCTCCGTCTATGCCGCACTGATGACCGCCATCATCGTCGCCATCCCGCCCGCGCCGGGCTGGACGGGGCAGGATGCCATCGCCAGCGTCTTCGGCCAGACGCCCCGCATCTTCTTCGCCTCCATCCTCGCCTTCTGGTGCGGCGAGTTCGCCAACGCCTTCGTGCTGGCCTGGATGAAGGTGCTCACCGGCGGCAGGATGCTGTGGACCCGCACCATCGGCTCCACCATCGTCGGGCAGGCGGTGGACAGCCTCATCTTCTATCCGCTCGCCTTCCTCGGCGTGTGGGACACCCACCTCGTGCTGACGGTGATGGTCTCCAACTACCTGCTCAAGGTGGGCTGGGAAGCGGTGCTCACCCCCGTCACCTACAAGATCGTCGGCTTCATGAAGCGGCGGGAGGGGGTGGACGTCTATGACGTGGGCACGGACTTCACGCCGTTCCGGGTGAAGGTGTGAGGGGGCGTCCAATATTCAGTGCAGTGAGCCGTCGTCTGTGAGGACGTCGGCTCTTGCAGCGACGACATATTCAAGTTGCGAAGATGCTTCGGTTACGATTCCAGACAGCCGATACTCGGTGAGCTGTCTCTTACTTTCGAACCACCCAATAAGCGGCCCTCCGCTGATGCCCCCCAAATTATGATTAGAGGGCAGATTGCCTCTCCCCAAATCGCGGTCCACACGCCATGTAATCTGCGGCCCAACTACACGACGAGCGATTCCGAGACCGGTGAAGAGTCCCCAATCGACAGCGAAAGGGTTCGGCTGAATACGATCGACGCCGGGGTACCCCGCCAACATGATGGCCCTATCTTCCTGAGGGATAATCGGGGGCCAATTGGTCAGTGGGGCAAGTTCCTTGCCGATCTGGGACACCTTTTCTTGTGGAACCGAAATCGTCGCTAGGTCGTGGGTGTCCGAGACTGCAATTATTTCGGGCATATCCCACACCGCGTTCATAACTTGAAGCCGCACGGGAATTTCGCTGTGATCCTGCTCATATTGCCGCAGGACATGTGCGGCTGTGATCCCAATCAGCCTCTTAGGCGTCCTGACGAACGTCAATGTGCCGCTATGAATGATAGGACCTCCCGGGCGATACCAGAAGATCGGCGCGCAGCAGGCTTTGAGAATCGAGCGATAGACGTCGCCCAAAGCGCCACTCATTAAGGCCTTGGCCTTTTCGGTGGTTAGTGGGTGACCTTCAGGTGGCTTCCAGTCGTTGAACGTCGGCATGTGATGGTTCTGTTGATCTGCTTCAGACCAGACACCACGCCGCCGATAAGGAAAGCAAGTGATCTTCCTAAAATGGTGCTGCTGGCGCGCCCTAGG
The DNA here is from genome assembly GCA_023442085.1 of Pseudomonadota bacterium. Classification (GTDB taxonomy): domain Bacteria; phylum Pseudomonadota; class Alphaproteobacteria; order Rhizobiales; family Xanthobacteraceae; genus Xanthobacter. The sequence goes on from JAEZMT010000305.1 coordinate 3,604, forward strand.
GGAGTCGAACCCCTCTCTCCACCGTGAAAGGGTGGCGTCCTAACCGATAGACGAAGGGCGCGCGGCCGCTCCGGGGTTTGAGCCGCCGGAGAGGGCGTCCTTATAGGGGGCGGGCGCCTTGGCTGCAAGCCTGTGGGAGAATTATCCAAAGCCGCGCGCCCTCACCATGTGGGCGAAGGGCGCTGCGGGGATCGGGCAACAGCCGGA
>JAEZMT010000345.1 GCA_023442085.1 Pseudomonadota bacterium
CCGTGAAGGTGTCGGCGGACGTCTCGATCCACGGCCGTTCGGTGAAGGTCATCGGCATCGTCTCGACGCTTCCGAAGGAAGGCAAGTCGACAGTCTCGGCGAACTTCGCCCAACTGATCGCGCACAGCGGCCAGCGTTGCGTGCTGATCGACGGAGACCTGCGCAATCCCACGCTGACTCGCCGCTTGGCGCCCAGCAGCACCGCAGGTCTGCTTGAGCTGGTGTTCGGGAAGGCGTCGCTCGAGGAGGTCAGCATTGTCGACCGCATGACCGGGTTGCGGTTCATTCCGGCCGTGGTGCCCGGCGACATCGTGCACACCAACGAGATTCTCGCTTCCGAGCAGATGTCTGCGGTTCTGGACGAGCTCAAGCGGGACGTCGACTACATCGTCATCGATTTCCCGCCGCTGGCGCCGGTGGTTGACGTGATGGCTTCGACTCACATGGTCGACGGCTACGTCTATGTTCTCGATTGGGGGTCCTCGAACCGGGATCTCGTTGCGAATACGCTTCAGAATGCTCCGAAAGTCTATGACAAGGTGCTCGGCTGCCTGCTGAACAAGGTCGACCTGAAGGCGATGCGCAGCCTTGAGGACTACGGAAGCAAGTATTACTACCACAAATATTATGCGAGCTATGGCCGCAACTCCTGATGCGAGCGGGTCTGCGTCATCCGCTTCGGATGGCGCGTCCAGTCACCGGGCGTCCGAGTCGCGGTCTGGACAGCGGCCTGCGGCTCGCTCAGCGTCCCTGATCTGGGGGGTGCGCCTCCTGGGCCTTGTGCTGGTGGGTGCGACGGTCGTTTGGCTCTTCTCTGCCACCGGCATCAAGCGGTTCGATTCCGGCCTTTTTCTTCGCCCCGTGGCCGCCCGGATGATGGCTGGCCAGCCTTATGATCCGGACATCATCTCGGCCATGGAAGCCGACATGTCCGTCGTTCTGACGGACCCGGTCTGCGATTATCAGGCGCTTCAGGATTTGGCCGTGGTACGTGCCGCCTTTGCGGAAGTGGCGTTCCAGGGCGAGGATGCGGATCTCGCCGACCGCCGGCTCACGGCGGCCACCGAGGCCGCGCGCGCTAGCCTCGCCTGTAGTCCCGGCTCTGCGCGCGCGTGGACCATTCTCGCCTGGGTCGAATACATCCGTAACGAGGATTCGCCGCTGCTGCGCACCTATCTGCGCAAGTCCCACGACTCAGGCCCCTTCGAGGGCTGGGCGCTGGTGCGGCGTATGGAAATCCTGCTCGCGCTCTATCCCGCGCTGGACGCAGCGGAACTCGCCAATCTCAAGCAGGCGATCAACTGGATGATCACCCTCCAGATGAGCGAGTTCATCGGCGAGCATTATGTCTCGGCGAAGCCCGAGCAACGCCGGCTGCTGCGAGACATGCTCGCTGCAGCCCCCGAGCGTACCCAGAAGAAGGCGGCGGAAGTGATCCGCAGTGGCGGTGACGATATCGACCTGCCGTTGATCGAGCCCCTGGGGAGCCGGCCGTGGAAATGACAGACCAGGCCGACGCCTCCGTTGCGTCCGAGCGCCGGCGGCGCTCGGAGCGCTCCCTGCCGGACCGGATCGGCTTCTGGTTCTTTCTCGCCATGGTGCTCCTTGCGCCGATACCAGACGGCTCTGTCGCGCTGATCTGGATTCAGGTCTGGACGGTTTTTGCGGCCATCGCGGTTCTGCTCCTGAGCTATCGCGATGTCTCCCGCGGTGTCGCCCTGCTGCTCGTCGGTCAGTTTGTGCTGCTGGCCGGCTACGGCGCCGTTGCGCTTCTGCAGTCCGTCTCGCCCGGCCCCGCGCCAATCGCCCTTTGGTCCGAGGCCGGCAAGATCCTCGGCATGGAGATCGCGCCACTGTCGGGCTCCGTGCGAAATACGCCTCTGCTCTTCCTCGGCCGGCCGCTGCTCGCCGCGCTGGTTCTCACCGCGGCCATGCTGATCGGGCCGGACCGGCACCGCACCGGCGTCGTCCTGCGGGCCATCGTCGGGGCCGCATGCCTCTACGGCTTCATCGGCTTCCTCGGCTTCGTGATCGATTCCGAGAATCTGCGCCCATTCGATCAGGGCGGCGCGCTGACAACCTTCTTCCTCAACAAGAACACGACAGCGACCTATCTCGGCTCCGCCTTCCTCATCGTGTTCGCCATGCTCCTGCCCAAAGCCCTGCACGCGCTGCGCGAGCACAAGCCCCTCTCCAGCCTGTTTCGCGGCGAGGGCGGCCGCAAGCGCATCATAGCGGCCCTGGCCGGCCTGTTCCTTCTGGTGCTACTGCCGCTCACCCTGTCGCGCGCCGGCCTGATGCTGACGGTGGTGCTCGCGCTGGCGGCCGTCGCGCTCAAGATCAGGCTCACCGGTCGCGGGATGGTCTGGAAGGTCGTGCTGGGCGTCCTTGTCCTGTTCTCCTTCATCTATGCCCTGTCGGGCGAGGGATGGCGCGAGCGTCAAGCACTGGTGGGCTTCGACAGCCTGGGCCGCCTGGATGCCTATGGCATGATGCTCGATGCCGCTGCCGCCCGGCCCATGCTGGGTTACGGCCTCGGCAGTTTCGCCGAGAGTTTCCCCCAGTTCCGCACCGAACAGCTCGGCACCTCGGCCATGTTCGACATCGGGCACAGCACGCCCATCGAGCTGATCTTCGAGGGCGGCTATCCGCTCGCGCTTCTAGTCTTCGCTTACGTGCTGATCTGCGGCGCGGTGCTGGTGCGCGGCGCGCTCCGGCGGCCCGATGATCCCTATATCCTAGGGGCGCTGCTGGTGGGCACCCTCGGCATGCTCCACACGAGCTTCGACTTCCCGCTGCAGATTCCGGGATTCCTGATCATCTACCTCACGGTGGTCGGCCTGGGCCTCGCCCGGTCCTTCCTGCCACGGGAGGAGA
>JAEZMT010000355.1 GCA_023442085.1 Pseudomonadota bacterium
GAGATCGCCCGCGCGCTCATCCACCGGCCCCGGCTGCTGCTGCTGGACGAGGCGACGGTGGGGCTCGATCTGCCCTCCCGCGCGGCCATCGTCGAGATCGTGCGGCGCCTCGTGGACGAAGAACATCTCGCGGTGCTGTGGGCGACCCACATCTTCGACGAGGTGCGGGGCGACGATCTCATCTATGTGCTCGACAAGGGCCGCATCATCGCCCACGGCACCGCGCGCGAGGTGACCGGCGCGCATCTGAGGCCGGTGGAGGCGCGCGCGCCCGAAGGTCCGACCGCCGCGTTGGAAGCCGCCTTCCGGGCCATGACAGCGGCGCGGGCGGAGGATGTGGCATGAGCGAGGCTGCGCTTGCGAAAGCGTCGGCCGCGCCGGCCCGCCACCTCGGACCGGCCGGTTATATCGTGTGCCTCACCGGCATCGTCGGCCGCGAGCTGACGCGCTTCGTGCAGCAGAAGGAGCGCTTCCTCTCTGCGCTGGTGCGGCCCCTGGTGTGGCTCTTCATCTTCGCCGCCGGCTTCCGCTCGACGCTCGGCGTCTCGATCATACCGCCCTACGAGACCTACGTACTCTACGAGGTCTATGTGACGCCGGGCCTCGCGGTGATGATCCAGCTGTTCAACGGCATGCAGTCGTCGCTCTCCATGGTCTACGATCGGGAGGTGGGCTCCATGCGGGTGCTGCTGACCAGCCCGTTTCCGCGCTGGTACCTGCTGTTCTCCAAATTGGTGGCGGGCGTCGCCGTCTCGCTGGCGCAGGTCTATGTCTTCCTCGCCATCGCCCGGCTGTGGGAGGTGGACATCCCGCCCATGGGCTATCTCACCGCGCTGCCCGCCTTCATCCTCACCGGGCTGATGCTGGGGTCCATCGGGCTCGTGATTTCCTCGCTGATCCGGCAGTTGGAAAACTTCGCGAGCGTGATGAACTTCGTGATCTTCCCGATGTTCTTCGCCTCCTCGGCGCTCTACCCGCTGTGGCGCATCCGCGATGCCAGCGAGACCCTGTACATCGTCTGCCTCATCAACCCCTTCACCCATGCCGTGGAGCTGGTGCGCAACGCGCTCTACGGCGTGTTCGAGCCGCAGGCCTTCGCGGTCGTCGCCGGCACCACCATCGTCTTCTTCGCCCTCGCCGTCGTCGCCTATGACCCGGGCCGCGGCATCATGGGGCGGCGGGGCGGACCAAAAGGAGAAGCCGCGTGATCCGTTCGCTTGCCGCATCCGCCATCGCGGCCGTGGCCTTGTTCTGCGCCGCGCCGCTCGCCGCCCAGCCTAAGGCCGATCCGGACTGGCCCTGCCCGCAGCGCAAGACACCGGAGATCGACCTCGCGCAGGTGTGGAACGGGCCGGATCCCGCCTCCGCCGGCAAATGGACGGACGATCAGGACGCCGCCGCCCTCGCGGTCAAGCTCTCCTCCCGCCGCACGCCGGCCAAGGAGTTCGCGCCTTTGCTGGACGGCTTCGTGAAGGAGGCCGGCGCCGAGGCGGACAAGGGACTGCTCCGGGTGATGGCGGGGGTCTACGAGATCATCAACGACCAGCGCGGCAAGCTCATCCACGGCATCGAGCGCTACGCGCGGGGCCAGCAGCGTCTCGCCGACCGCATCCGCGACGAGGCGGACGAGCTGAGCAAGGTGCGCAGCTCCATCACCGCGCCGGAGACACCCGAGAGCCGCAAGCTCGACGAGCAGCTCCACTGGGACACCCGCATCTTCGACGAGCGCGCCAAGTCGCTCACCTATGTCTGCGAAACGCCCGTCCTGCTGGAGCAGAGGGCCTTCGACATCGGCCAGCAGATCCAGGCGCGGCTGAAGGTGAAGGGCTGAGAGGTAAGAGCGGGGGGCGCGCCGGCTACTCCAGCCCCTCCACATGCCCGATGAAGGGCAGTTGCCGGAAGGCGTGGGCGACATCCATGCCGTAGCCCACCACGAACAGGTCCGGGCAGGTGAAGCCGACGAAATCGGCCTCGATCTGCACCGCCCTCTTGCCCGGCTTCTCGAGAAGCACGCACACCAGCACCCGCCGGGCACCCCGCGCCATCAGCAGATCCTTGGCGAAGGCGAGGGTGCGGCCGGATTCCAGAATGTCGTCGATGAGCAGCACGTCGCGGTCGCGCACGTCGCTCTCCACATCCTTCAGGATCTCCACCTGGCCGGAGGAGATGGTCGCCTCGCGGTAAGACGAGAGGTGCATGAACTCCACCTCCGGCGCGAGGCCGGACGTGTGCATGGCGCGCAGCAGGTCGGCGGCGAAGATGAAGGAGCCTTTCAGGACCGCCACCGCGAGCAGCCGCTCCGGCGCAAACGCGGCGATCTCAACCGCCAGCGCATGGTTGCGCGCGGCGATGCGGTTCTCGTCATAAAGGACGCTGACGTTCGGCAGGTTCATGATCCCTCTTCGCCAGAGCGCGAACATGGCCATCGCGGCCGCGGGCGCCCTCCCGAGATAGCCCCCGTGCCCGGCGCGCGCAATGCGGGACCGGTCTTCCGTCCGCGCGGGGCGCCCGTGCCGCGCCCCCGTGGCGACGCCTGCCGCTTCGTTTATGGTGTGGCGGGGCGCCGCGGCGCGATTCGGGTGAAGGGTTGGGGCGTGGTCCGGTTCGAGAACGTCGGCCTCAGGTACGGCATGGGCCCGGAAGTGCTGAAGGATGTGTCCTTCGGCATCGAGCCCAATTCGTTCCAGTTCCTGACCGGCCCGTCGGGGGCCGGCAAGACGACGCTCATGCGCCTGCTGTTCCTTCAGCTGAAGCCGACGCGCGGGCTCATCACTTTGTTCGGGCGGGATGTGTCGTCGCTTGATCCCGACGAGGTGGCGGTGCTGCGCCGGCGCATCGGCATCGTCTTCCAGGATTTCCGCCTGCTCGACCACCTCACCACTTACGAGAACGTCTCGCTGCCGCTGCGCGTGCTCGGCAAGGAGGAGGCGAGCTATCGCGGCGAGGTGACGGAGCTCCTCAGCTGGGTCGGCCTCGGCGATCGGATGCACGTTCTGCCGCCGGTGCTCTCGGGCGGCGAGAAGCAGCGCGCCGCCATCGCCCGCGCCCTCATCGGGCGGCCGGAATTCCTGCTGGCGGACGAGCCCACGGGCAATGTGGACCCCACCCTCGCGCGCCGCCTGCTCCGCCTGTTCATCGAACTCAACAAGTCCGGCACGTCGGTGCTTCTGGCGACCCATGACATCGCGCTCATGGACCAGTACGACGCCCGCCGCCTCGTGATCGCCGACGGCCGCCTCTATGTCTACGACTGACGCCGGCACCCAGCCGCAGAACCCGCAGCCCAAGAAGCCGCCGGCCGAGGGGGGCGAGGCGCCGCGCGCCAAGGCACGGGCGCTGGCCTCCATCGTGCCATCCTCGACCATCGCCGGGCGCGCGCTGGTGGCGGTGGTGGCCATCATGACCTTCCTTGCCGGCCTCACCATCGGCACGGCGGTGGCGGTGCGGGCGACCGCCAGCCAGTGGCGCTCCGACGTGACGCAGGAAGTCACCATCCAGATCCGGGCCGGCGAGAAGCAGGCGACCGACGCCCAGGTGCAGGCCGCCGCCGACATCGCCCGCAAGACCCCGGGCATCGCCGACGTGCACATCCTCACCCCGGAAGAGACCTCCCGGCTATTGGAGCCGTGGCTCGGCTCCGGTCTCGACCTCGGCGACCTGCCGGTGCCCCGGGTGATGGTGGTGCGCCTCGACGGAGCGAGCCCGCCCGACCTCGTCCGGCTCAAGCGCACGCTGACCGATCGCATCCCCACCGCCGCGCTCGACGATCACCGCGGCTGGTCGCGCCGGCTCGTGGCGGTCACGGACGGGGTGATGCTGGTGGCGGTGGTGCTTCTCGTGCTGGTGGGGCTCGCGACCGTTCTCTCGGTGGTCTTTGCTACCCGCGCGGCGGTGGCCACCAACCGTTCGGTAGTGGAGGTGCTGCATTTCGTGGGCGCGCGCGACGGGTTCATCGCCGCGCAGTTCCAGCGCCACTTCCTGAAGATCGGTGCAGAGGGCGGGCTTATCGGGGGGCTTTCGGCGGCGGCGGTGTTCGGGGCGCTGGCCGCGCTTCCGCGCCTCGGCCTTGGCGGCGATCCGGAACTGCCGACCGTGCTGGGCTGGCTCAATCCGGGCTATCTCGGCTTCTTCGGCATCGCCTTGTCCGTGGCGGTGGTGGCGCTGGCGACGGCGGCGACCTCACGCGTCACCGTTTACCGCACGTTGAGGACGATCACATGATCGGCCGCTCGGCGATGGATGTGGCGGTGGCCGGGGGTGCGTCACCTCGCCTCTGCCGCATTCCGGCGCCATCCTCGGCTGCATGACCATGTCGAGCACCGAGCGCAGGGCGCGGGCGCGGATCGGTCCCGGGCAATCCGATACCGGCGCGGCCAGAAGCGGAGCCAGCACAGGCGCGACCGGCACCCCGGTGCCGCGCCGCGGCCTCATGCGCCGGCTCCTTATTGGCATGCTGGCGCTGGGCGGGCTCGGGGCGGTCGTCGGCGGCATCGGCTTCATCGCCTTTACCACCCAGATCGCGGGGCACGAGCCCGCGCGGGTCAAGCCGGCCGATGCCATCGTCGTGCTCACCGGCGGCCCCTCGCGCATCGTCGATGCCGTTTCCCTTTTGAACGAGGGGCTGGGTCAGCGTCTGCTCATCACCGGCGTCAACAAGTCCATCTCATCGGAGGAGATGCGACGCGCCTTGCCTGAGGGCGAGCGGCTGATGGATTGCTGCATCGATCTGGGCCACAAGGCGCTGAACACGCGGGGCAATGCCCTGGAGGCGGCCGAATGGACCCGCGAGCGGCGGTTTCGCTCGCTGGTGGTAGTAACCTCCTCGTGGCACATGCCGCGCGCCATGATGGAATTGTCGCGCGCCCTTCCCGATGTGGAGCTGGTGGCCTATCCCGTCGTCACCAGCCGCACGGAGCCGGAAAACTGGTGGAGTGATGCCGGGACGCTGAAGCTGCTGGCGAAGGAGTATCTGAAGTACATCATGGCCACGGTGAAGATCCGCCCCGCCCAGGCCGTGGCCGGCCCTCAGGCCGAAACCGCGCCGTCGTCCGGCGGGTCTTCCGCGCCGCACTGATCACGCGCTCCCGGCCGCCCGGCCGCGGGGCAGGGAGACCGCCTTGACCTTCCTGCGTTCGCTCGTCTTCCAGATCGCCTTCTATCTGGTGACGATCCTCTACATGCTGGCTTTCCTGCCCGCACTGCCGTTCCTGTCGCGCAAAAGCCTGTGGCGTACCGGCGTAATGTGGTGGGTCGCCACCATCATGTTCCTGCTGCGGGTCATCGTGGGCACCCGGGCCGAGATCAGGGGCATCGAGAACATTCCGGAGGGCCCGCTCCTCCTCGCGTCCAAGCATCAATCGGCGTGGGAGACGCTGGCGCTGCTGCCGCTATTCTCGGACCCCGCCTTCATCCTGAAGCGCGAGCTGATGTCGATCCCCGTCTTCGGCTGGTTCGCGGCGCGAGCGCGGATGATCCCGGTGGACCGCAAGGGCGGTTCTTCGGCCATGAAGGCAATGACGCGGCGGGCGCAGGCCGACATGGCCGAGGGCCGGCAGATCCTCATCTTCCCGGAAGGCACGCGCCGTCCGCCCGGCGCGCCCCCGGACTACAAGTTCGGCGTGGCGCATCTCTATTCCAGCCTCGGCGTGCCCTGCCTGCCCATCGCGCTCAATTCGGGCCTCTACTGGCCGAGGCGATCCATCCTCAAGCGGCCCGGCACCATCCTCGTGGAAATCCTGCCGGCGCTTCCGCCGGGCCTGCCGCGCCGGCAATTCATGGAGCGACTTCAGGCCGACATCGAGGGCGCCAGCGACCGCCTTCTTGCCGAGGGACTGGCCGATCTCGGACCGCGCGCGCCGGCCCATCTGAGGGGTCGCGAGACGGTCCAATCTTCCCCGTTGTCCACCCCTGTGGAAAACTCTTGATCGAGTGCAGGAGATCGTTCTAGTTTCGTTCTCATGAACGCAACTGATTCGCTCCTTGTCCCCCTTGTGGACGCCGGTGGCCTGAACGGCCTCAAGCACGACGCCCTCGGCGCGCGCTACCGTTTCTGGCGCGACGAAGACGGCGTGCGCCATGTGTTTTCGGTCTATCGGCCGGACGCCGCCCCCGACTATCCGGACGCCCTCGCGGTGGTTTCGCGGCGCACACCTGCGGGCTCCATCGCCATGTGGGCCGGTCCCGCCAGCAGCGCCCGCACGGCGGCGCTGCGCATGCGAGGCGATGAAATCCACATCCATGTGTTCGGCGAGGAGAACGCTCCGGCGCTGCGCCGTCTCATGCAGCGCACCGAGGCGTCGTCCGCGCTGCCCCGCCCGGTGGCACAGGTGCTCTGCCTGCCCGCGCGCCGCCACGCGGCCTGAGGCGGAGGGTCAGGGGGAGCCGTTCTTCTCCGCATCGTCCGGCAGCACCGGTGGCAGAGCATGGCTCGCCGTCAGGTGCTGGGTGAGATAGCTGAGGCCGGGATCGCGGATGCCCAGGCTTTCCAGCGCCTTCACCGTCGCCACCACATAATCCGTGTTCGGTCCAGACTTGCCGTGCGAGCGCCGCACCAGAGCGAGCTGGTCGTCGAGGGTGAGGCCCCGCGCATATTGGGGATGAGCACGGTTGACCAGATAGGCCACAGCCGCCGCGTCGCGTCCCGATCCGTCCAGGAGGCGCACACGCCGCATCACCTCGCGATAGACGCCGGAAATCTGCTCGCGCTCGGTGAGATAGGCGTGGGTCTGCGGCCAAGCGGCCGCCGCCACGCGATAGGCGACGCCCCGGCACGAGCCGCCGAGATCGAGGCCGAGCACCAGCCCCGGTTTCTCAGGCGTGCCCCTATGATGGAAGGAATAGACGCACAGGGTGCGGTGCGCGCCCACGAGCCGCGCCTCGCAGCGCTCGACGAAGGCGAAGCCCGGATTCCACATCAGCGAGCCGTAGGCGAACACCCAGACGTCGCCCTTGGTGCTCGCGGGCGATGCGCCGGGCGTGACCGATTGCCCCGCCCCCGCCGGCGCCTCGCTCTCTCCGTTCGCCGACCGCTCGTCCGCCATGGGCCTGCCACACCTTCCCGGCGTTGACAGAAACGCCGGACCGTCGCCTAACAGCCGGCAAGGACCATCGCAAGCCGCGGGCGACCGTGGCCAGCCGCAAGGATGTCCATGACCGCGCCCATTCCGTCCGCCCCGGTATCACCGTCTCCCGAAACGCCTGCCAGCCGGCCGAAGCCGTGGCTGGTCATCGTGCCCCTCCTGCTGGTGGTGGTCGCAGCCATCGTCTGGAGCGGCTTGTGGTTCTATGCGGCGGGCCGCGCCGAGCGGGAGATCGACGCCTGGATCGGGCGCGAGGCGAAGCTGGGGCGCATCTGGTCCTGCACCGACCGCCATCTTGCCGGCTTCCCCTTCCGCTTCGAGCTGCGCTGCCTGTCGCCGAAGCTTGAGACGCGGGGCGGCGACGCCATGCGCTTCACGGCGGCTTCGGCCGAGGCGGTCGCGCAGGTCTGGGCGCCCAACCATATCGTCGCCGAGTTCGCCGGCCCGGCGCGGGTCGAGGACCTCAACACCGGACAATCCTATGTGGCGGTGTGGTCCCTGCTGCAGATGAGCGGCGTGGGCGATCTTTCTGGCCGGCCGGAGCGCTTCTCCCTTCAGGCGCATGACCTGAAGCTGGAGCAGCCGGGGGCGACCGGGACGCAGCCGGTGGCGCTGCTGTCCGCCCATCTGTTCGAGTTCCACGCCCGCCGCGCGGCGGGCAAGGACGGCAAGCCCGACGGCGTCGACTATGCCTCCGGCCTCACCGGCGGCGAGAGCGCGCTCCTCAATGGGCTCGGCATGCAGGGGCCGGTAGAGATGGCGCTCCAGGGCACGGTGACGGCGTCGGCCGACCTGCGCCCCATGCCGGTGGCGCAGCGCCTGCGGGCGTGGGCGGATGCCGGCGGCGTCGCCCGGCTCGACCGTTTCCACATCACCTCGCCGAAGGTGGCCATGTCGGCCACAGGGATCGTGGCGCTCGACCCTCAGGGCCGGCTCAACGGCAAGCTGGACCTCGGCTTCGCCGGGCTCAACGACGTGGTGCAGGGCCTCGACCGGGCCGGCGCAATCCCGCGGGAGGTGGCGCCCATCGTCGGCGCGCTCGCCATGGTGGGCAAGCCGGCACAGGTGGAGGGCCGCAAGGGCGCGCTGTTCGCGCTGTCCTTCGATGCCGGCACGCTCAAGCTCGCCGGTTTCCCGGTGGGGATCGTGCCCCCGCTGTTCTAGAGGCGATCCGAGAAAGAGCGGCGCGTCAGAAGACGCGCTCGCCTTCCACCAGCACCTGCCGCACCACCGGCGTGCCCTCGACGATGCGGAAGCGCACCACGTCTGCCCGCAGGCCGGCATCGAGCCGGCCGCGGTCGGCAAGGCCCGCCATCCGTGCGGGGTTGCGGGTGACGAGGGCCATGGCCTCCGGTAGCGCCATCCCGTCCACCATGTGGAGTCGCGCCGCCGCCTGCAGCAGGCTCGCGGGCACGTAATCCGAGGCGAGGGCGTCGATCAGCCCTTCCTGTGCCAGAGCGCCCATGGCCACACCGCCGGAATGGGAGCCACCCCGAACCACGTTCGGCGCGCCGCCGATGGTGGCGAGATCAGCCCCGCGGGCCGCGAGCGCCGCCGCGCGGGTGGTGGGAAACTCGCTCACCGTACAGCCGGCGGCCAGCGCTTCGGCCACATGGTCTTCGGTGGTGTCGTCGTGGCTCGCCAGAACGAGGCCGGTCGCCGCCAGCATCTCCACCAGAGGGGGCTGGTTGCGCGTCACATTGGCCCGGCCGCGGGCGGTGCGCTCGCCGATCTCGCGGTCGGCCTCGGCGGCATCCTTGCCTATGCCCAGCAGGAAGTTGCGCAGCACCTCCACATTGCGCCACTGGCGGGCGCCGGGGGTGTGATCCATGAGCGAGGCGAAGGCGAGGCCCGGGCGCGCCAGCGTCGGCTCGACGAGTTCCAGCAGGT
>JAEZMT010000348.1 GCA_023442085.1 Pseudomonadota bacterium
TGCGCCATGGCCAAGCGCATCGCCACCGATCGCGGCTTCGAGGTGGCCAACGACGCGCTGCAGATGCATGGCGGCTACGGCTATCTGTCGGACTACGGCATCGAGAAGATCGTGCGCGACCTCAGGGTCCACCAGATCCTGGAGGGCACCAACGAGATCATGCGCCTCATCGTCGCCCGCGCCTTAATCGCGCAGGGGAACTGAGGGCCACGTCTTCGCGCGGAGTTTCACGCGATGCCGTCATGCCCGGGCTTGTCCCGGGCATCCACGTGGACAGGCCGGGCGCCCTCTCTGCGGTCCGTACAGGCGGCACGACGTGGATGGCCGGGCCAAGCCCGGCCATGACGACAGCGCAAACGATCAAAAGCCGCACTGGCGGCAGCCAATTTTGGAGAAAACCATCATGGCCACCATCGCATTCATCGGCCTCGGCAACATGGGCGGGCCCATGGCCGCCAACCTCGTGAAGGCCGGCCACGCCGTCACCGGCTTCGACCTCGTGCCCGCCGCGCTGGAGGCGGCGAAGGCCAAGGGCGTCACCATCGCCGACAGCGCCAAGGCGGCCGTGGCGGCCACCGATGCGGTCGTCACCATGCTGCCCTCCGGCAAGCATGTGGTGGGCGCAACCACCGGCGCGGACGGCCTGTTCGCAGCGGCCAAGCCCGGCACGCTGTTCATCGATTCTTCCACCATCGACGTCGCCTCCGCCCGCGCCTTCCACGAGGCGGCCAAGGCGGCGGGGCACGCGAGCGTGGATGCCCCTGTCTCCGGTGGCGTCGGCGGGGCGGAGGCGGGCACGCTCACGTTCATGGTGGGCGGCACGGATGAAGCCTTCGCGGCGGCCAAGCCCATCCTGGAGCTGATGGGCAAGAAGATCGTCCATTGCGGCGGCGCCGGCGCCGGTCAGGCGGCGAAGATTTGCAACAACATGATCCTCGGCATCTCGATGATCGCCGCCTCGGAGGCGTTCGTCCTCGCGGAAAAGCTCGGCCTCTCCCACCAGGCGCTGTTTGACGTGGCTTCCACCTCGTCGGGCCAGTGCTGGTCCATCAACAGTTATTGCCCGGTGCCCGGCCCGGTGCCCACCAGCCCGGCCAATCGCGGCTACCAGCCGGGATTTGCCGCCGCCTTGATGCTCAAGGATCTCAAGCTCTCGCAGGAAGCAGCCGAAGCGGCCGGCGCCGCCACCGCGCTGGGCGCGGCCGCGACCGCCCTCTACACCGCGTTTGCGGCGGAGGGAAACGAGGGCAAGGACTTCTCCGGCATCATCGAGTGGATCCGCACCCGCGCCGACGAGACCTGAGCTGCGCCTGCGCACTGTCGTAAAAAAGGCCCGCCGCAGGATGCGCGCGGGCCTTTTTCGTTGGGCCGGAGGGTCAGCGGGCCGGCAGCAGCGGCGGCCCATAGGCATTCGGCTCCCGCTGGGAGGGCTGCACCCACCAGAACAGGAGCACGAAGAAGCCGAACGGAATGAACAGGATCAGGAACCACCAGCCGCTCCGCCCAACGTCATGCAGCCGCCGCACCGCCACCGCCAGCGAGGGCAGGATCAAGGCGAGGTGGACAACCGCTGAAAGCCAGTTGGGGCCGGCGAAGAAATACAGGGCATCGAACTGTCCGCCGCTGACCTGTGTCGCGGTGATGGACCCCGCGAGCAGCATGGTGCCGATGACGAAAGCCGCGACTTCCACCAGCAGGGTGAACACCCAGAACCACCAGAACTCGCTGCGCGGCGCCCGGCCTTGAAAGCCGGCATATTGGTTGAGGCAGCTGCGGACGGCTTCGGTGAATGTCATGGCCCCTCCTCGCGCGCCGTGACCCCATGGCTGCGCCGGGGTACCTATAGCGGAAGCGTTCGGGCGCGGCCAACCGGCGCGCCAATGCCGCGGAGCGACGACGCCATGGGATTGACCCTCGCCCTGCTCGCCATCCTGGTCAGCCTTGCGGTAGCGATGGTGGTCGCCCGCAGGTTCAAGGCGGCGCGCGAGCGGGCTATCGCGCGCGTCGGCTCCGGCAGCGAGATCGCGCCGCTCAGAGGTGGCGCCGTGGAATATGCCGACCGGGGCGAAGGGCCGGTGCTGCTCACCATCCATGGCGCGGGCGGCGGCTTCGACCATGGCCTGTTCTTCGCGGACGAACTGATGGGCGGCGGCTTCCACCTGATCTCGCCCTCGCGCTTCGGCTATCTGCGCACCGGCACGCCAGCCGCAGCTGTGGATGCGCCGGACGGCGGCGTCGCAGCGCAGGCGGATGCCCATGCTGCCCTGCTCGACCATCTCGGCCTCGACAAGGTGATCGTGATGGGCCTGTCCGCCGGCGCGCGTTCGGCGGCGGCGCTCGCGGTGCGCCATCCGCACAAGGTGCGCGCGCTGGTGCTGCTGGTGCCGGCGCTCGATGCGCCGCACAGTCCGGTCGCGACCGATCCCACCGGTGGCAGCCGGCTCGCCTTCGCCATCGTGAAGGCCGGCGGCGACTTCTTCTGGTGGCTCATCGGCGCACTCGGCCCGAATATGGTGATCCGCTTCGTGGGGGTGCGGCCGGCGTTGCTGGATCAGGCGGGCGAGGAGGAGCGGTCGCGCGTGCTCAAGATCGCCGCCGCCATCGCGCCGGTGTCCGAGCGCGCCGCCGGCATCAGGCTCGACAGCGCCTGCCCGCATCCGGTGCTGCCGCTGGAGCGCATTACGGCGCCAACCCTCATCGTTTCCGCCCGGGACGACCTCTTCAACACGCTGCCGGCGGCGGAGGTGGCGGCAGCCCGCATCCCCGGCGCCCGGCTCATCGCCTACGACACGGGCGGCCACCTGCTGGTGGGGCGGGCCGAGCAGACGCGGGCAGCGGTGCGCGCATTTCTCGATGAAGTCGGGCCGTGAGGGATTTGGGAGGCGGGTGGTAGCAGCGGGCGGACTTGAACCGCCGACCTCCGGGTTATGAATCCGGCGCTCTCACCAACTGAGCTACGCTGCCACGACGCACATCCGACGCACGCGGCGCCGGGAGACGCGCATAT
>JAEZMT010000363.1 GCA_023442085.1 Pseudomonadota bacterium
GCCGGCAGGCCGATTCCGGTCAGATGGGCGGGTCGGACGGCCAGCGCGATGGCGGCCATCAGCGGCAGTGCAAGCAACAAGGCCCATGAGATCACCTGCCAGCCGCCGAGTCGGCGCGAGAGCGTGGCGCCCTCCGCATATCCGAGGCCGCACACGATGACGGCGGTGATCATTAGAAGGTCGCCCAGTAGCGACCCGTCCGCGCTGCGCGACATGGCGAAGCCCGCCACCGTTCCCGCGCCGAGGCAGGAGAATAGCCAGAAGGCCGGCTTCGGGCGCTCTCCGGCGCGCACCACGCCGAAGATGGCGGTCGCGAGGGGCAAAAGGCCGATGAAGACGATGGAGTGGGCTGCAGTGATCTGTTGAAGGGCGAGGCCGGTGAGCAGCGGAAACCCGATCACCACGCCCAAGGCGACAATGGCGAGAGACAGGAGATCCCGGGGGTCCGGCCGTACCTGACGGAGACCCGCGAGGAACACGCCCCCGATGAGCGCCGCGATCACCGCCCGCGCGGAGGTCAGGAAGAGCGGCGAGAAATCGACGATGGCCAGGCGTGTCGCCGGCAGCGAGCCGCTGAAGATGACCACGCCGAGAAAACCACTGCCCCAGCCGGCTGCATTACGTTCCATGGTGCCTCGCTTTCGCGGCCCGCGATACGCCCGCGCGGGTGGTGCGAACAGGCACACCTCCATACAATGCTGCAGATCTGTATGGGTCACAGGAGCCACACAGTGGCGGTGTCGAAGCGCGCAAACACTCGAACAGAAGGGCTGATGCTGGAAATTCGCTCACGCATCAGCGCGGGCATCCTCACGCCGGGCGGTCGCCTGCCCTCCGTCAGGCGGTTCGCTGCGGCCATGGGCGCCTCTCCATCGACGGTGGTGGAGGCTTACGATCGGCTGGAGGCGGAAGGCGTCATCCGGGGCCGGCGCGGCTCCGGCTTCTATGTGACCGACGCCGGCCTGCCCCCGCGGGCTCCGACACGCATGGGTATCGCGGAGGCGGACGCGGCCCGCACGCCTGAAATCGATCCGTTCTGGGTGTCGAAGCAGTCGCTTGATGCCCAGCCATCTGTCCTCAAGCCCGGCTGCGGCTGGCTGCCGGATGACTGGATGCCGGTCGCTGCCTTGCGCAAAGGGTTGCGGACGCTCGCGCGTGCTGACGGCGCTCTGCTCACGGAATACGGCGGCACGCGGGGCCCGCTGGCGCTGCGCCGGCTGCTGCTGGCGCGGTTCGCGGAAGAGGGAATCGGTGCGAGCCTGGATCAGGTCATGCTGACCGGCTCGGGCACCCAGGCCATCGATCTCGTCTGCCGCCTGCTCCTCCAGCCGGGTGATGCCGTGCTGGTGGACGACCCTTGCTACTTCAATTTCCAGGCGCTGCTGCGGGCGCATCCCGTGCGTGTCGTCAGCGTGCCCATGACCCCGTGGGGGCCCGAAGCGGAGGCGTTCGAGCGGGTGCTTCAGAAGGAGTCGCCCCGCCTCTACATCACCAATTCAGCGCTTCAAAATCCCACCGGCGCCACCCTCTCGCCCCAGACGGCGCATCGTCTTCTCACCCTCGCTCAGGCCCACGGGCTCACCATCGTCGAGGACGACATCTTCGCCGATTTCGAGCCGTCCCTCTCTCCGCGCCTTGCCATCCTGGACGGCCTCAACCGGGTGATCCGCATCGGGAGCTTCTCGAAGACCCTCTCTTCGGCCGTCCGCTGCGGATACATCGCGGCGCGGCCGGAGTGGATCGAAGCATTGGCGGACCTTCAGATCGCCACCAGCTTCGGCGCGGTCAGTCCGGTCGCTGGCGAACTGGTGGCCGGCATCCTCGGCGGAGGCGGCTATCGCAAGCATATGGATGAGGTGCGCCATCGCCTGGCCCACGCCCGGATCGATGCTGCCGAGCAACTCGGGCGGCTGGGCATCGTCCCGTGGCTGATGCCGCGCGGCGGGTTCTACCTATGGTGCCGACTGCCGGACGGGCTTGATTCTGCGACCATCGCGCAGCACTGCCGGAACGACGAGGTGATCCTCGCCCCCGGGAACGTCTTCAGCGTCGCCCAGTCCGCCGGCGCCTTCCTGCGCTTTAACGTTGCCCAGATGGGCGATCCGCGCGTCCTCGCATGCTTGGCCCGGGCCATGGGATGAGACCTCCGGCGGCGCGATCAGGCTTTGGGATTCTCGGCAATGATCGGGACTGAAATGGCGGAGACGGAGGGATTCGAACCCTCGAGACCCTTTTGGGGGTCTGCTCATTTAGCAAACGAGTGCCTTCAGCCTCTCGGCCACGTCTCCAACGCCCCTTCCTATGCCGGACCCTCCGGCCCAATGCA
Organism: Pseudomonadota bacterium; assembly: GCA_023442085.1. GTDB lineage: Bacteria > Pseudomonadota > Alphaproteobacteria > Rhizobiales > Xanthobacteraceae > Xanthobacter. The sequence goes on from JAEZMT010000363.1 coordinate 2,327, forward strand.
AGCCGCCGGCTCACGAGCCCGGTCGGAAATGCAGCTTCTCCTCGACAATCGCCGAATTGGCCACCGCGTTGATGCGCCGCTTCAGTGCGGCTCGCAGGTCATTCTCACGGTAGACCGAGCGAGCAAGGGCGACGAAGTCCGCATCAAACCGCCCTTCTGCCTCTAGCGCGCGCAGGGCGTCTTCCACCTGCCAAAGGCGCGCGTTGACGGCGGCAAGGTCATCGGAGAGCGATCCGACGACTTCGGAGAGCCGATGCTCGTCCCGCAGCGCACACAGGGCATCACGTTCCCGGCGGACATTTGCGGCGGTGGCGGGGTCCTTGGCGTGCGCCACCTTGATCTCCAGAATGGAAATCTTGTCGAAAAGCTCGCCCACGGCGATCGGGGCGAGGATCAGGACAGGACCTGCGGCGGTCACCGCCTGCCCCCGCGCCGCCGCTCTGCGACCATTGCAGCGATCCTCGCGAAGAGGCCGGTGAAATCGCCGGAGGTGTCCTGCCGCATGAGGCTGAGGCTGGGATAAAGCGGCGTCGTCTGTCCCGAGCGGCCCCATCGCCACTCCGGAACCGCCTTGAGCGCCACGATGGCGGGGCGGTCCCGTGCACCGGCGAGGTGGGCGAGGGACGTGTCCGTGGTCACCACCAGATCGAGATGCTGGAGCAGCGCCGACGTGTCGAGATAAGCGCCGTCCCCATCCCAGTCCGGGCCGAGGCGATGGATCCTGCCAACGAACGGGCAGGCATCGAGTTGCTCCTCCCCGAAGCCCTGCTGAAGACTGACGAGTTCCACCCCATCGAGAGCGGCCAGCGGCCCGAAGACATTGAGCGGCACCGACCGACCGATATCGACGGTCGGCGAAGGGTCCCCCTGCCAGGCAATTCCGACCGTGAAGCCGTCGGGTACGATCTCCCGCCACCGGGCGATGCGCTCAGGCTGGGCCGTGAGGTAGGGCGGCCTCGGCCAGGAGGCCGGATCCGGCGCAACGAGGCGGGGCAGGCTCGAGAGGGGTGCCCAATAGACCCCGGGGACCCCGGTATCGATACCGGCGAGGTCGGTGATGACGGGCACACGCACGTCGATACGCGACAGCAGCGGAGCAAGGCGTGGCTTCACCAGAAGGCGGGTTGGAATGCCCCGATCTGCCAACAGGCGGACGAGCCGCGCGTACTGGATGTGGTCGCCAATGCCCTGCTCCCCGAGAACGATCAGCAGATCGGGGGCAGCGCTGCCGTCCCAGCGGGCGAACGGCAGCGGCCGGTAGGGTGGCGGAAGGAAGGAGGAGCGCACCTCATAGCCGTCCCATCCGGCCGCCCAGCGCCCTTCGGCCAGATCATCACAGGCCACGATATAGCGCGCCATCGGCAAGGCCGGATCGAGGGACAGGGCCTTCTCGGCGAGGGCGCGGGCCTCGTAGGGATGATCCCCATCCATAAGAAGAGATGCTTTTGTCGTGAGCGCCGCCGCATCTTCCGGCGCCGCCGCCAGAGCGCGTTCGACGGCCTCCCGGGCGCCCCAGGGGTCCTTGAGTTCCCGCCGGACCTCGGCCAGTTCGCGCCAGATCGGGGCTGCATCCGGCAACCGCGCGACCGCCTTCTCGGCTGCCGCCAGCGCCGCGGACCGGTTCCCCAGCTGCCGGTCGGTCCGGATGAGAGCCGCCTGGAACTGCGCTACATCGGGAGCGAGGCTCGCCGCCTCGGCAAAGGCGGCGCGTGCACCGGTCAAGTTGGCCTGGCCCGCGAGCCCCTGCCCTTTCAGAAAATGCGCATCGGCGAGCTTCGGCGACAGACGCAGCGCGGCGTCTGCGGCCTCCGCCGCCTCCGTGAAGCGGCCGAGTTCCAGCAATGTGCCGGCACGCGACAGGTGATGCCGCGGATCGCGCGGTTCGAGCTTCACCAACCGATCGCAATCCACCAGCGCCTCGTCGGATCGACCAAGCCGGGACAACGCGACCGCGCGATTGCCCAGCGCGTGGACCGACACCCCGTCGATCTCCAGCACGCGGTCGTAGCGGGCCACGGCCTCTTCCAACCGGTTCAGCCGCGCCAGAGTGTTGGCGGTGAGGTAGTGGGCTTCCGAAAGGCCGGGGTCCAGCTCGGCGGATTTCTCGAACGCACCGAGGGCGCGGTCCCACTTTTCCTCGGCCTGATACACCGCGCCCATGATGAGCTGGGCGTGCGGATTGGTCTTGTGCGAATCCCGCGCCTTGCGGGCGACGGCGTGGGCTTCCTTCGGCCGTCCGGACTGGAGAAGCGCCAGCGTCAGGAGGCGTGCCGCCTCAAAGGAAGTGGGGGCATCGCGCAGGACGGCACGATAGAGGGGGATCGCCTGATCGAGGCGCCCCTCCCGGTGCAGCGCGCCCGCGCGGGCGAGATCAGCCCGGAAATCCTTCTGCATCGCGCCCCCCAATGGCGTTGTGGTCCGTGCGCGAGCCCGCGTGAACGACGCTTCGGTTTCGCCGTCAGGAGCGGGCGCGCTGGCCGAACAGGATGCTCTGGGCGTCCTTGTCCTTGGCGAGGTCGTGCTTTGCGCGCTCCTCCTGGTTCACCGCAAGGCCGCGCTGCACGGCAGGGCGCTCGAGCATGCGTTCCAGCCAGGCCTTGAAATGGGGGAACTCGTCGATGTGCTGGCCCTGCCGCTCCCACAGCTTCGCCCAGCCGATGCAGGCGATGTCGGCGATGGAATATTCGCCCGCGAGATACTCCCGGTCCTTCAGGCGCGTGTTCATGACGCCGTAGAGCCGGTGGACCTCGTTGGTGTAGCGCTCGACCGCGTAGGGGATTTTCTCCGGCGCATAGATGCGGAAGTGATGCGCCTGCCCGGCCATGGGGCCGAGGCCGCCCATCTGCCAGAACAGCCACTGCTCCACCTCGACCCGCTTGCGCTCGTCAGAAGGGTAGAAGAGCCCGGTCTTGCGGCCGAGATACTGGAGGATGGCGCCCGACTCGAACACCGAGATCGGCGCGCCACCGGGGCCGTCGGGATCGACGATGGCGGGCATCTTGTTGTTGGGGGAGATGGCGAGGAAGTCGGGCTGGAACTGGTCGCCCTTGCCGATGTTCACGAGCTTCACCTCATAGGGAAGCCCGCACTCCTCGAGCATGATGCTGATCTTGTAGCCGTTTGGCGTCGGCCAATAATAAAGCTCGATTGGCGAAGACTGAACTGCGGCCATCATGCCCTCCCTGCGGCCTGTGCCGCCGCTCCGGTAAGAGGTAGACACCGCCCGGTGCCGGGGCAAGGGGCAAGCACGGAAGCGGCACCGCACCCGGCAGCGAAAGGCCTTGGCGCTTAGCTTAGGGCGATCTTGAAGCCCTCGTGGGAGTTCGCGAATCCGAGGCGGCGATAGAATCGGTGCGCGTCGGTCCGCCGCTTGCCGGAAGTGAGCGAGAGCGTGGCCGCACCCGCGGCCGTGGCCTTTTCCATGGCAACCCGCACCATGGCCTCGCCGATGCGCCGGCCGCGCAGGGTCGCGTCCACCTGCACCGCCTCAAGCAATGCGCGCCTTGCTCCCAGTCCCGGCAGGCTGGTCACCACCACAAGCTGGAACGTGCCCACGACCCGCCCTTCGAGTTCAGCGACATAGAGCTGCGCCCGAGGATCGGCAGCGATGTCGGCGAAGGCCGCGCGATAAGCTCCGCCGGCCTCCGGCGCGGTGGTGTCGCCATGGCCGCCGAGGGCGTCGGCGGCGAACAGCGCCACGAGGGCGGGCAGATCGCCCTCCCGGGCCTCGCGGATGACGAGACCGCCGGGGCCGGGCTCTGGCGTTACCGGCACAGCGGATCGTCCGGCGGCAGGATGGTCATCTGCCAGTCGCTCCAGCGGTGGGGGTTCATCCAGGGCGACCACCACTTCACCGACAGCTCAAGGGTGCTCTGATCCGCGGGCGGCAGCAGCAGCTTGGGCAGGCCGTTGAAGATGCCGGTGACGCGGGCGCAGCCGGTGGTTGGGCGGGAGGGTGGCCGATACTGGTTCTCGCGCACGATCACCACCCGCGCGCCCGGAATGGCTGCCCTGAGCCGGCCGGCGGAGGTGCGGTCGTCCGCGACCAAGGTCGGCGAGGCGCCCAGCTTGTTGGTGACGGCCACCTGCAACTTGTAGAGCGGCTCGGCGGCGATGCAGCGTCCGCACAGCCGGGGATCGGGCCAGAGGGGCACCACCATGCGCGAGAGCATGATGCCGACGCTGACCACCGCCAGAAGGGTGAGATAGATCCACACCCGCGGCCGCCAGCCCCCCAGCCGTTCGAGCTCCGCGAACAGGTAGACCGGCAGCAGCAGCAGGAAGACGTGGAAATAGCGGTCGCGCAGGCTGGCCGTGCCCATGGCCAGCGTGGTCGCCAGCGTCGCGACGATGCCGATGACGATGATCGACCGCAGCACACGCCGCGCGGCGGCGCGTTCGGGATCGTCGGCGATTGCGCCTTCGCCGCGATTGTAGGGCAGGAAGACCAGCGCCACGACCAGCACGAGCGGCAGCACATAGCCGAACAGGGCGCCGACCATGCTGGAGACCACCGCATCCCACCCCGCGCCAGTGGCGCCGATGGTCTGCGCGGTCGCCTCGGCCACGTTCTGGCCGTAGCGCCAGAGTGCGAAGCCGTAGATTCCGAGCGGGACAGCCGCCACCGCGACCGTGACGAGCAGGCGCGGGTCCAGGATCACCTTGCGATAGGCCGGCTCCAGCAGGCAGGCCACCAGCAGGGCGCCAAGGAAGGCGACGAAGCCGAACTTTCCCAACACGCCGGCGGCGATCCACAGGCCGAGCCCCGCATAGAGGCCGAGGCTCTTGTGACGGCTCAGGGCCATCACCGTCAGGAAGGCGCCGGCGATGGCCACGATCATCACGTTGGAATGGGTGAGGATCCGGTGGCTATGGTAGCCGATCACCCAGATGAACGAGAGCGAGAAGGTGGCGAGCGCCTGCAGCCGGGGATCGGCGATCATGCGCCGAGCCACCCGGTAGACCAGCATGGCGCAGGCGAAGAGCAGCGTGTAGCGCAGCACGGCGAACGACAGCGTGCCCACGCCGAAGATTCGCTGCAGGCCCCACAGGAGCCAGTCGTACAGCGGCGGATTGCGCGGAACGTAGGACAGCTCCAGCGACTGGACCATGTAGCTTTCGATGGCGTCGTCCGCGTTCACCGCGATCTCGAACACCACCGCGATCACCGCGTGGAGCACCATCCAGAGGCCGACGACGAGCGCCACGCCCTCGGGCCGCGCCCAGAACGGAGCCTGCAAACTGCTCGCCCCCTGGGAACCGGTGGCGGCAGCAGCCGCGGGCGCATCCCTGTCGAGATAGGTATCGGTCACGGGGCACTCCTCATCCGCGCCTCTATACCGCCGTGGACGACGAGGCGCCACAGCGCGAGCCGCGGGTCTGCCGCGCCAGGGCGGGCAACGTCGCGCGGCTCGACACTCGGCTAGAGCGTTTCGAGGACGACGAAGCGGTCGCGCCCGCCTGCAGCCAGCGCCGCGTCGGACACCTCGTGGACCAGCATCTCGTCGACCCGGGCGCCCGCCGGACCGGTGCGGCAGGCGGCGAGCATGGCCTCCACCTCGTCCGCCGGACCGGCGAACACCGCTTCCACGGCGCCCGACCGGCGATTGCGGGCAAAGCCCAGCAGGCCGCGCCGTTCGGCCTCCCGCGCGCACCAGGCCCGATAGCCGACGCCCTGCACCCGGCCGCGCAGCATCACATGAACATGGCGCATGGGAGTGCCTACTGGGGGCAGGCGCCGGACGGCGTCAGGGCCTCGAACGTCGCCATGGCGCCGACCAGCGCAAAACGGCCGTAGTCGATCTTGAGGCTGCCGACGACGCCGTTGTCATAGAGGGAGAAGCTCATGACGTAGGCGGGCGTGCGGTCCACACCGCCTTCGTCGAAATAGCTGATGGTCACGGGGTAGAAGGTGCGCCCGGCGAGCGCGGCCCGGGCGGGCGCCGCGAGGCGGCTTTCGTCGGTGCTCGGGCGGCCGATGACCGCCAGCGTGTCATAGACCTTCTGGGGATCGCTCGCGCCGTCATACACCTTGGCCTGATAGACGCTCTCGCCGCCGCTCGCAGCGGCCAGAACCTTCTTCACATGCTCGGTGGGCATCAGGATGTCGCCCTTGAGCGTGAAGGTGGCTGATTCGGGCTTGCTGACGACCACCCGGAGCGCCGGGGGCTCCTGCCTTTCCACGTTGGCCTCAAGCTCCAGCCCGTCGTCGTCCCCGCCCTCGGTGGTCGACGTGAAGCGATAGGACTTGCCCGCGCCGTCCTCCCACGCCTTGGAAACGACGCTCTGGCGCACGGGCTCGCCGCCGGTGGAAGCGGCGCTCTGTTGGCTGGTGAGGGTGGTGTAGCCGGCGCAGGCATCGCCGGTGATCTCGTAGCGAATCTCCCCGTTCATCTCCTCCAGCTGGCCAGAAGGCTTGGAGCCGTCGAGGGAGAGGCGGTAGGTCGCCTTGTGCGGCAGCAGGGCCGCCGCGCCAGCGGGCAGCGCGGAGAAGCACCACAGGCCGGCCACCGTCGCCGCGGCGAGGCGCAAATGCTTCTTCATGTCTCAACTCCTTCCGGCCGTCCGGTGCGGGCGACACCGTGCTACCGCCCGAGCGGACCCATTGCTTGCGCCGAAGCGGCTCTTCGGCGAAGAGGATGGCTTAATTGCGCGCTGCATAAGGCAGGAGATTCCCATGACCACATCCGCCCCAACGTCATCCGTCGAAAAGAAGCTCGCCGAACTCGGAATCACCCTGCCCAGCCCCAAGCCGCCCGTCGCCAATTATGTGCCCGTGGTGCGCACCGGCAACCTGCTGTTCGTGTCGGGCCAGGTCTCCGCCGACGCGGACGGCAAGATCGCCACCGGCAAGCTCGGCGCGGGCGTGAGCATCGAGGCCGGACAGGCGGCGGCGAAGCTTTGCGCCATCAACATCCTCGCCCAGGTAAAGGCCGCCATCGGCGACCTCGACAAGGTGGTGCGGATCGTGAAGCTCGT
>JAEZMT010000368.1 GCA_023442085.1 Pseudomonadota bacterium
AGGAGAAGGACGCCACCACGGCGGAGAAGGCCATCCGCTTCTGCAATGCCGGCCTGATGGCCCTCGCCGGCAAGGATGCCCTCTCCATCCTCTACCGCATCGGCAACGCCAATTCCAAGGGCGAATATTATCTCACCGACGCCGTGGAGATCGCCCGCGCCGACGGCCGCTCCGCCGTCGCGGCGAAGGCGGACGCGGATGAGGTCGCCGGCGTCAATAGCCGCATCCAGCTCGCCGAGGCGGAAGCCATCCTGCAGCAGCGCCTGCGCCGCGCCGCCATGGCCGAGGGCGTCACGCTGATCGCTCCGGAGACGGTGTTCTTCTCCGCCGACACGGTGCTCGGCCGCGACGTGATCGTGGAGCCCAACGTGGTGTTCGGGCCCGGCGTGACCGTGGGCGACGATGTGGTGATCCACGCCTTCTGCCATCTGGAAGGCGCGCATCTGGAGCCCGGGGTCTCCATCGGCCCCTATGCGCGGCTGCGGCCGGGTACGCGGCTGGAGGCAGGGGTGCGCATCGGCAATTTCGTGGAGACCAAGGCAGCCCATATCGAGAGCGGCGCCAAGGTGAACCACCTCTCCTACGTGGGCGACGCCCATGTGGGTGCCAATGCCAATCTCGGCGCGGGTACCATCACCTGCAATTACGACGGCTTCTCGAAGTACCGCACCGAGATCGGCGCGGGCGCCTTCATCGGCGTGAATTCGGCCCTGGTCGCTCCGGTGACGATCGGGGCGGGGGCCTATGTCGGCACCGGCGCCGTCATTACCTCGGATGTGCCGGAGGATGCGCTCGCCATCGCCCGCAGCCGGCAGGTGGTGAAGGAGGGGTGGGCGCGCGAGTTCCGCGCCGCACGGGCCAACGCCAAGAAGAAGGTTTGAGCGCGGCCCGCCTGTCACCAATCGAAAGGCGATGTGATTCCGGGTCTCGCCGGGCGCGGGATAAGGACTGTCGGGTTAGGAACGGTCCATTCAGTTTTTGCAGTGCACCTTGGGCGCGACAGTCACCCGGGCCCATCCGGGGCGTCGCCAACATTGGAGCTAGATCGCATGTGCGGAATCGTCGGCATTCTTGGGAAGAGCGCCGTCGCGGACAAGGTGGTCGAATCGCTCCGGCGCCTAGAATACCGCGGCTATGATTCCGCCGGCATCGCGACCCTGGAGAACGGTCACCTCGAAATCTGCCGCGCCGAAGGCAAGCTGCGCAATCTCGAGACCAAGCTCGACAAGCACCCGCCGAAGGGCCACGCCGGCATCGGGCATACCCGCTGGGCGACCCACGGCAAGCCCTCCGAGCGCAACGCCCATCCCCACGGCACCAAGCGCGTGGCGGTGGTCCACAACGGCATCATCGAGAATTTCCGCGAGCTCAAGGAAGAGCTGAAGGCCGCCGGCGTCTCCTTCCGGAGCGACACAGACACCGAGGTCGTCGCCCAACTGGTGGATCGCGAACTGCTCGCCGGCAAGGAGCCGGTGGCGGCCGTGGCGGCCGTGCTGCCGCGCCTCAAGGGCGCCTTCGCCCTCGGTTTCCTGTTCGACGGCAAGACCGACCTTCTCATCGCCGCCCGCCGCGGCTCCCCACTCGCCATCGGCTACGGCAATGGCGAAATGTTCCTTGGCTCTGACGCGATCGCCCTCGGCCCGTTCACCGACCGCATCGCCTATCTGGAAGAGGGCGACTGGGCGGTGCTGACCCGCGAGGGCGCGGAAATCCGCGACGAAACCGGCCAGGTCGTCGAGCGCACGGTGCAGAAGGTGCCGGCCGGCGCCCTGCTCGTCGACAAGGGCAACCATCGCCACTTCATGGCGAAGGAGATTTACGAGCAGCCGGAGGTGATTTCCCACACCTTCGGCCATTATCTCGACCTCGACACCGAAACCGTCTCGCTGCCCGAGCTGCCGTTCGACGCCAAGGAGGTCCAGCACATCTCCATCACTGCGTGCGGCACGGCGCTCTATGCCGGCGCGGTGGCTGAATACTGGCTGGAGCGCTTCGGCCGCGTGCCGGTCTCCACCGACATCGCCTCCGAGTTCCGCTATCGCGAGACGCCGCTGGCGCCCGGTGGCGTCACCATCGTCATCTCCCAGTCGGGCGAGACGGCGGACACGCTCGCCTCCCTGCGCTACGCCAAGGAGTGCGGGCAGAAGGTGGTGGCCGTGGTGAACGTGCCCACCTCCACCATCGCCCGCGAGGCGGACGTGGTGCTGCCCATCCTCGCTGGTCCGGAAATCGGCGTCGCCTCCACCAAGGCCTTCACCTGCCAGTTGGCGACCCTCGCGTGCCTGTCCGTCGCCTTCGGCCGCGCCAAGGGCGTGCTGTCGGCGGATGACGAGCACAAGCTGGTGCGCGCCTTCATGGAGGTGCCGCGCCTGATGACCGAGGCGCTGAAGCTGTCGCCGGAGATCGAGGTGCTCGCCCGCACCCTCGCGAAGGCGCGGGACGTGCTCTATCTCGGCCGTGGAACCAATTATCCGCTGTCCCTTGAAGGCGCGCTGAAGCTGAAGGAAATCTCCTACATCCACGCCGAGGGCTATGCCGGCGGCGAGCTGAAGCATGGCCCCATCGCGCTCATCGACGAGAAGATGCCGGTGGTGGTCATCGCCCCCCACGACCGCATCTTCGACAAGACCGTCTCCAACATGGAGGAGGTGGCGGCGCGCGGCGGCAAGATCATCCTCGTCACCGACCCCAAGGGGGCGGAGGCCGCGCCGGTGAATGCCGTGCAGAAGCTGATCCTGCCGGAGATGCCGGCGACCGTCTGCCCCATGGTCTATTCCATCCCGGTCCAGCTGATCGCCTACCATACGGCGGTCATCATGGGCACGGACGTGGACCAGCCCCGCAACCTGGCGAAATCCGTCACCGTCGAGTAACGGCGGTCCCTCCCGCCGCGGTGGCGAAATCCACGCGCGGCGATGGGAAAAGATGTTGCGCGCCGGCGCGATTCGGCGCCTTGATCGTTTCGGACAAGCCGACGCTTGAGTGGGGGGTTCGGACTTCGGTCGATGCCTGCTGCGACGTTCCCCATTGTCATGAATGCCGTGGTGGCGGCCCTGTTCGCCGCGAGCTATCTCGCGCTGGCGCTGCTTCACCGTAGCTCCACCGCCCCCCTGTGGTTCGCAGCCAGCTTCGCGGCCGTCGTCCTGGCGCCGCTGGCGCTGCTCGCTCAGTCCTACACGGGCTGGGTGCTCCTGTTCGCGCCGCTGATCTACCTGTCTTTCGGCGCCTGCCTGATCCTGATGGTACCGGGCCTCGCGGTGCTCTATCGCAAGCCCATCCCGTGGCGGCTGGTGAGCGGCCTCGGCATCCTGATGATCGCCTGCGCGGCGCTGGCTCTGCAGATGACGGTCAACACCACGGTGCGCGTCGTCAGCTACCAGCTGCCGTTCGTCCTCGCCACGGCGGCGAGTTGCTGGGTGGTGCTGCGCGACAGCCCGCGCCGGATGCGGGACCTGTTGCTCGCCGGCCTGTTCGCGCTGTTGTGCCTTCACGTGCCGCTCAAGGCGGCGCTGGCGATCAGCCTGCGCACGGGGCCGCACCAGACCAACTACATGGACACACCCTTCGCGGTGGTGGCTCAGATCAGCACCGGCATCCTCATGATCGCGACCGGCTTCCTGATGCTGGTGATCTCGGTCATCGAACTCGTCCGGGAGACGCAGGAGGTGGCGGATACGGACGCCCTGTCCGGCCTTCTCAACCGTCGCGGGTTCGAGCAGCGCGCCTCCGACCTCGTGCACGGGCAGGCGGGCACGGCGCCGTTCGCCCTGCTGCTCATCGACATCGATCACTTCAAGGCCATCAACGACACGTTCGGCCATGGGGTAGGCGACCTCACCATCCGCGGGTTCGGCGGCATGCTGCAGCACTCCTTGCCCCAATCCGCCCTCATCGGACGAGTGGGCGGCGAGGAATTCGGCATCCTGCTGGAGCGCGCCTCGCCGGAGATGGCGCGGCTGCAGGCGGAATCGGTGCGCCTCGCCATCATCGGCCATGATGCGCCGGACGTGCCGCCCTTCACCGTCAGCATCGGCGTCGCCATGGCGTCGCGGGCTGAGCCGCTTCAGGCCACGTTCGCGCGGGCGGATGCTGCGCTCTACGAGGCGAAGCGCTCCGGCCGCAACCGGGTCTGCAGCGCGGAGGAGGAGGTTCTCGCCGGCAACGTGGTGCCGCTGCGCCGCTGAGCGGACGCCGTCTACCGGTTCGGCCTGGTCGCGATGAACACCGCGAGCGCGATGAACAGCACGCCCAGGAATGCCAGGACAAAAGTTGGCGCGCCGAGATACCAGCTACCGGTGAAGGTGCCGACGAAGCTCGCCAGCGCAAATAGCTTCACCATGGGCGGGATGGCCCCGGTCTCACGCCAGCGCACCACGCCGGGCCCGAGCCAGCGGTGGTTCAGAAGCCAGGCCTCGAACTTCGGCGACGAGCGGGTGAAGCACCATGCGGCGAGGATCAGGAACACCGTGCCCGGCAGCATGGGCACCACCATGCCGATGATGCCGATGACCAGGAAGACGAAGCCGGCCGCGAACAGGAGCTTGCGGTAGATCGCGTCGCGGCTCCAGCGCCCGGCGGCCAGTGTTTCGCTCTGCGTCAGCCGGGTGCCCTGCGGGGGCGGGGGAGGGGCATCGTCGTCGGCGGCCATCGCCGGACCATGGCCCGTCATCCGGCGGAGAGCAAGCGCACTGCAGCATCCCGCTCCTGCAGGTGCAGCAGTGTGTGGAGCACCCTTGCGCCCGGTGCCGCGAGATCGGGATCGGCCCGCACCTGCGCCGCCGCGGCGTTGCGGGCGGCCTCCACCTCTCCGCCGTGCCATTCCATGCGGGCGAGCCGGAAGCCGGGCAGGCCGCTCTGCCGCGTGCCGAGCACGTCGCCCTCGCCGCGCAGGCGCAGATCCTCCTCCGCGAGGCGGAACCCGTCCTGGCTTTCGCGCAGTATGGCGAGGCGGGATTTCGCCGTCTCGCCCAGCGGATGGCGATACAGCAGCAGGCAGACGGACGGCTTGTCGCCGCGCCCCACGCGGCCACGCAACTGGTGCAGCTGGGCGAGGCCGAAGCGTTCGGCATGCTCGATGACCATCACGGTCGCCTCGGGCACGTTCACGCCCACCTCGATGACCGTGGTGGCGACGAGCAGCCGCGTCTCGCCGCGTGCGAAGCGGCCCATCGCCTCGTCCTTGGCGGCTCCGGACATGCGCCCGTGCACCAGGCCGACGGAAGCGCCGAAGATGGATTGCAGCGTCTCGAAGCGCTCGGTCGCTGCGGCGAGGTCCGAGGTGTCGGTCTCCTCCACCAGCGGGCAGATCCAGTAGGCCCGCGCGCCGGACGACAGCGCGCGGCCGACGCCGGCCACCACCTCGTCGAGCCGATCGAGGGGCAAGGCGCGGGTGTCGATGGCCTGCCGGCCGGGCGGCTTCTCGCGCAGCTCGCTCGAATCCATGTCGCCGAACAGGGTGAGGACCAGGGTGCGAGGGATGGGCGTCGCCGTCATTACCAGCATATCCACCGCCTCGCCCTTGCGCGCCAGCGTCAGCCGCTGCTCGACGCCGAAGCGGTGCTGCTCGTCCACCACGGCGAGGGCGAGGTCGCGGAAGGTCACGTCGTCCTGGATGAGCGCATGGGTGCCCACCACCAGATCGGTGCGGCCGAAGGCGAGCTCGGTGAGAACGGCCTCGCGGGCGCGGCCCTTCTCTCGGCCGGTGAGGATGGCCGTGGAGAGGCCGGCAGCGGCGGCGAGCGGGGCGATGGTCTCGTGATGCTGGCGGGCGAGAATCTCCGTGGGCGCCATCAGCGCCGTCTGCCGGCCGGCCTCGGCCACCGTCGCGGCGGCCATGAGGGCAACGACCGTCTTTCCCGAGCCGACGTCGCCCTGCAGCAGCCGCAGCATCCGCGTGTCGGCCGCAAGGTCCGCACGGATGGCGGCAATGGCCTGCTCCTGCGCGCCGGTCAGCCTGAAGGGCAGGGCGTCCGCGAGGCGGGTGGCGATGTGTCCGTCGCCCGTGGTGGAGCGGCCGCCGGCCTTCTCCTCCTGCGCCCGAACCATCGCAAGCGTGATCTGGTGCGCCAGCAATTCGTCGAAGGCAAGCCGGCGCCACGGCCCGCCGGCCGGCGTCGCCTCATGGGGCGAAGCGGGCTTGTGCAGCCGCATCAGCGCCTCGCGGAAGGACGGCCAGCCGCGCGCGGCCCGAACGTCGTCCGGAATCCATTCGGGAAGGTCGGGCACACGCTGGAGCGCGGCCTCGATCGAGCGGCGCAGATGGCCGGAGGCAAGACCTTCCACCAGCGGATAGACCTGTTCCACCGCCGGCAGCCGCTCGACCCCGGCAACGTCCAGGATGCGGTCCGGGTGCGTCATCTGCCGCATCCCGTCATATAGCGAGATGCGGCCGCACAGCCAGCGCTTGGCCCCCACCGGCAGCATCCGCTCGATGCGCGCGGGCTCGATCTTGAAATGCACCACCACCATGTCGCCGCTGGCATCGGACACATAGGTGCGGTGCGGCGCCCGGCTGCCGGGCGGGGGCGGCTGGTGGGCGTCCACCGTCACTTCCACCGTCACGTCGGTCTCGGGCACGGCCTCGGCGAGGAGGGGACGAGCGCGGCGGTCCACGAAGCCGGACGGCATATGGAACAGGAGGTCGATTACCCGGGGCATCTCCCGGCCCAGCAGGCGCGCATACGGCTTCATCAGCTTGGGGCCGATGCCGGAGAGGCTGTCGAGGGGCGCGAAGAGGGGGGACAGGGCGTCGGGGCGCATGGCGGCGCGAGGGTGTCCGATCGGCCGTTGCCGCGCAAGCCACGCGGGTATGCGCGCCGGCGAAGACGGTGGACAGGCGCCGGCTGGATATCGGCGGCAATCTGCCATAGGTTTCAACGATCAGGCGGAGATGGATACCGGGATGAGCACCGGCGAGGGCGACGGCGAGCAGGCGGAACGCGCGGCCTTCATTCTCCGGCTGCGCCAGCGCGGAATCCGCGATCTGGCCGTGCTGCGGGCCATCGAGCTGGTGCCGCGCCCCCTCTTCGTGGACCCCATGATGCGCCGCCACGCCTATGACGACGTGGCGCTGCCCATCGCCTGCGGCCAGACCATGTCGCAGCCGAGCCTCGTCGCCTCCATGACGGAGGCGCTCGGCGTCACCGCCGACCAGACGGTATTGGAGGTGGGCACGGGCTCTGGCTATCAGGCGGCCGTTCTCTCCCATCTCGCTGCCCGCGTGGTGACGGTGGACCGCTATCGCTCCCTCGTCTCCGAGGCGCAGACGCGGTTCGAGGTGCTCGGCCTGCGCAACGTCACCGCCTATGTGGGCGATGGCACGAACGGCATGCCCGCCCGCGCGCCGTTCGACCGCATCCTCGTCACCGCCGCCGCTGAAGACATCCCGGCGGCGCTGATGGACCAGCTCAAGCTCGGCGGCGTCATCGTCGCTCCCCTCGGTGCGCCGGAGGAGGTGCAGACGCTCGTCCGCATCGTCAAGGAGCAGTCCGGCCGCAGCCGCACCGACCTGATGAAGGTGCGGTTTGTACCGCTCGTGCCGGGCGCGGCAGCCACACTCTGAGCGAAAGCAGCGCTTCCCGGTAACATGGTGCTTATGCCCGTTGCGGGGGCGGGAAGCGTCGTCTATCGGGTTGAGCTGTTGCGTTCGGGGGATCGAGAATTGAAGGTCGTGTCCGGTCGTGGGCGGCGGGTTCTGGCGTGTGCGCTGCTGGTCGGCCTTCTGTCGGGCTGTTCGAGCCGGCCCAGCGGCGTGCTTATTCCGGTGCCCGATACGGTGCCCGGGACCTCCCGCGTGGACATGGTGGTCGCCACCGTCCGCGAGCGCAGCGACGGCCCCGACATCTTCAACGGCGAGCGCGCTCGCACCCCGAGCTATGCCGAGATCGAGGTCTCCATCCCGCCCGACGGCGCCCGCAAGATCGGCGACGTGCAGTGGCCGCGCAGCATTCCGGGCAACCCGGCGACGGATTTCGTCACCACCAAGCTCGTCGACCTGACGCAGGATCAGGCGACCGCGTGGTTCCACAACCGCATCAGCCGCACGCCGGGCCGGCAGGCGCTGGTGTTCGTCCACGGCTACAATCAGCGCTTCGACGACGCGGTCTTCCGTTTCGCGCAGATCATCCACGATTCCGGGGCGCCGGTGACGCCGGTGCTGTTCACCTGGCCGTCGCGCGGCAGCCTGCTCGCCTATGGCTATGACCGCGAAAGCACGTCCTTCTCCCGCGACTCGCTGGAGCGGCTGCTGACCTTCATGGCGAAGGACCCGAGCGTCGGCGAGATTTCCATCCTCGCCCATTCCATGGGCAACGTCGTGACGCTGGAGGCGCTGCGGCAGATGGCGATCCGCAACGGCCGCATCCTGCCGAAGATCAAATATGTGATGCTGGCCGCGCCGGACGTGGACGTGGACGTCTTCTACACCTTCTTCCATGAGATCGGTAAGCCGGAGCAGCGCCCCGCCTTCACCCTGTTCGTCTCGCAGGACGACAAGGCGCTGGCCGTCTCGCGCCGCGTGTGGGGCGATGTGCCCCGCGTCGGCGCGGTGGACCCGGAGACGGAGCCGTTCCGCACCGAGTTCGAGAAGAACAAGATCAACGTCATCGACCTGACCAAGCTTCGCACCAACGATCCCCTCGCCCACGGCAAGTTCGCCGCCAGCCCGCAGGTGGTGCAGGCGATCGGCGCCCGCCTCGCCGAGGGGCAGACCATGACCGATTCCCGCGTGGGCGTCGGCGAGCACATCATCAAGATGACCTCGGACGCCGCCAGCACGGTCGGCACTGCCGCGGGGCTCGTCATCGCCGCGCCGGTCGCCGTGGTCGATGAGAACACCCGCACCCACTACAACCAGCATGTGAATCAGCTGGGCCGCTCGGTGTCGGACACCGCGGAGAGTGGCGCCAGCGTGGTCGCGATCCCCAAGGGCTACTGACGGAACGGCAGGAGCTGGGACAGGCCGAGCGCGGAGTCCCCCTCCCGACCTGTTGCAGGTTTGTCACGGGGGAGTCCAAAGTTCGGCAGGACCACGCCGGAGATACGTCATTTAAGCCGCCGTTTACGCATGGGCCTCTTAACTGCAGGCCGTAATGTTTGCGTGCGAGTTCGGCCACATGCGTAATTCCTCCGGGACACACGGACGTAACGTCGTCGCGCGGCTGGCACTGATCGGGCTCGTGTCCGGAACGGTGGCAGGCTGCAGTTCGGATACGGCCCGCTTCGCCGCCGACTCGCCCCAGCCTTCGGCCGGGACGCCCATGGCGAGCTACCAGGGCCAGCCGGGCGGATATCCCCCCGCCGGCAGCGGCGATGTCACCGGTTCGCTCGGGTCCGGTCGCGTCGAGGCGATGGCGGCGCCGCCGCCCGGGCAGGCGGCCGCGCCTGGCTATCAGCCTTCGTCCTATGCCTCCACAGGCGGCGGCCAGCCGCTCTACGGCGCGCCGGGCTACGCGGCGGCACCGGCAGCGGCACCTGCGCGCGGCCCTGCGGCCGGCACCCATGTGGTGGTAGCGGGCGAGACGCTCGGCTCCGTCGCGCGCATGTACAATGTCTCGGTGGCCTCGCTGACCATCGCCAACAACATCCCCGCCGGCGGCACGGTGCGCACCGGCCAGACGCTCATCATCCCGCCCGGCGGTAACGGCGCGTCGCAGGCGAAAGCCACGCAGGCCGCCGCCCAGACCACCGCGGCCGCGAAGCCGCCTCAGCTCACCGCGACTGCGCCGGTTCCCAGCACGCTGCAGGTTCCGGGTTCGTCCAAGCCCGCGACCGTCGCGGCCGCTCCGGCGCCGGCTGCTCCCGCGGCCAAGCCCACCCAGACCGCCGCCGCGCCCACTCCGGCGGTGTCGAAGTCGGCCGCGCCCGAGCCCAAGGTCGAGACCGCCGCCAAGGTGACGCCGGTGGACGACGCGGACGACGCGCCGCGCGCCAGCGGCTCCGGTCCCCAGTTCCGCGCGCCGGTCCGTGGCCGCGTCATCGCCTCCTTCGGTCCGAAGCCGGGCGGTGCCCACAATGACGGCGTCAACTTCGCCGTGCCGGAAGGCACCGCCGTGCGCGCCGCCGAGGACGGCACCGTGGCCTATGCCGGCAACGAGCTGAAGGGCTATGGCAATCTCGTGCTCATCAAGCACGCCGATGGCTACGTCACGGCCTATGCCAACAACAGCGAACTGACGGTGAAGCGCGGCGACACGGTGCGCCGCGGCCAGATCGTCGCCAAGGCGGGCCAGAGCGGAAACGTCAACTCCCCCCAGCTGCACTTCGAGATCCGGAAGGGCTCGACCCCGGTCGACCCGAGCCGCTACGTCGCCGGCCTCTGAGACCGACATCTTCCCAACGAAAACGGCCGGGCATCTGCCCGGCCGTTTTGCGTTTCAGGGTGCCGATCAGGCGGCTACCGAATGCTCCATCTCGCCGCCATAGCGCCGGCGCAGGTGGGCCTTGAACACCGAGGCGTCGAGGGGGCGGCCTGTGGCGCGGGTGAGCAGCTCGTCTGTTTCCAGCAGCGAGGCCTGCCCGTGCACATTCACGCGCAGCCACGACAGGAGCGGCGCGAAATCACCCGTGGCGATGCCGGGAAGGATGCCGGGATCGGCGTGACAGGCAGCGTCGAAGAGCTGCGCGGCGGTCATCGCGCCCAACGTGTAGGTGGGGAAATAGCCCCAGCCGCCACCGGGCCAATGGATGTCCTGCAGGCAGCCCAGCCGGTCGTTGGGCGGGGTCACGCCGAGCAGCGACTGCATGCCCTCGGCCCAGGCGCCGGGCAGGTCCGCAAGCTTCATCTCGTTGCCGATCAGTGCCTTCTCCAGCCGGTATCGCAGGATGACGTGGGCGGGATAGGTCACCTCGTCCGCGTCCACCCGGATGAAGCCGCGCTCCACCTTCGTGTAGAGCCGCCACAGGGCATCCGCTTCCCAGGCGGGGCCGGAGCCGTTGAAGGCGGCGCACATGCGGGGTGCGGCAAAGGTGAGGAATTCCCGGCTGCGGCAGGCCTGCATCTCCATCAGCAGCGACTGGCTCTCATGGATGCTCATGGAGCGCGCCTGCCCCACCGGCTGATGGATATAGTCCTGCGGGCGGCCCTGCTCGTAAAGCGCATGGCCGGTCTCGTGCAG
>JAEZMT010000383.1 GCA_023442085.1 Pseudomonadota bacterium
CTCTCGCGCGCGCGGCGCCAGGCCTCGACCTCGATGCGCAGCGAGGTGCGGCCCACCCGCGCGATGTTGGCGAACAGGCTCACCTCGTCGCCCACCGCGACGGGGGACAGGAAGCTCATGGCCTCCACCGCCACCGTCGCCGCGCGGCCGCGTGAGCGGCGGGCCGCCACGTTGCCGGCGGCGAGGTCCATCTGCGACATCAGCCAACCGCCGAAGATATCGCCGCTGGGGTTGGTGTCGGCCGGCATGGCGATCGTCCGGATGACCGGAATCCCGTCCGGCATCTGCGAGCCCTTGTCGTGCATCCCGTCTCCCCCGCACGCCTGAGGCGCGCTCTCTCCGAAGTTCCGCCGAAGCTGATAGCAAAATTTCGCCGCAGCGCAGCCAAATTTGATCCATCTCAGAGAATCAGGAGCGCGGGCGTGGTTTCTAACACTTGTCCATGTCTTTTCGGGGCAGACAGGGCATGGATGACCGGCTCCGCCTTGCTGTGTGGGCGGAGCCGGTATCTCTTTCAGCCGAACCTTTTCAAAAGGCCGGCATATGATTCCGCCGGAACGAGGCTGACCTCGTTACCGGCGGTTTTCATTTGGGCCGGCCGTATCGGAGGCCGCCATGGTCCAAGCCCGCCGTCCCGAAAGCCGCATCCGCCGCCGTGCCCTCGCTGCCACAATGCTGGCCGGAGCGCTCGCCCCCACCCTCGCGCCGGTGGCGGAGGCCTGCACCCGGGCCGTCTATCTCGGCTCCGACGCCACGGTCATCACCGGCCGGTCCATGGACTGGATGGAGGACATGCGCACCAATCTGTGGGCCTTCCCGGCCGGCATGGCGCGCGATGGAGCGGCGGGAGCCAACACGCCGAAATGGGTGTCGAAATACGGCAGCGTCACCGCCTCGGGCTACGACGTCGGCACGGCCGACGGCATGAACGAGAAGGGTCTCGTCGCCAACCTGCTGTACCTCGCCGAATCCGAATACGCGAAGCCTAACGGCAAGCCAGCGCTCTCCATCAGTGTCTGGGCTCAATATGTGCTCGACAATTTCGCCACCGTCGCCGAGGCGGTCACGGCGCTTTCCGCCGAGCCGTTCGTGGTGGTGACGGCGACCCTGCCCAACGGCTCCGGCGCCCAGCTCCACCTCGCCATCTCCGATCCCTCGGGCGACAGCGCCATCTTCGAGTATCTCGGCGGCAAGCTGGTGGTCCACCACGGCCGACATTACCAGGTGATGACCAATTCGCCGAGCTTCGACCAGCAGCTCGCGCTCAACGCCTATTGGCAAGAGATCGGCGGCACGGTGTTCCTGCCCGGCACCAACCGGGCGGCGGACCGCTTCGCCCGCGCCAGCTTCTTCATCAAGGCCATCCCCACCAAGGCGGCGCCGGAGATCCTGTCCGCGGTCCCGGACCAGACCTACGCCAACCAGGCCGTGGCGAGCGTCGTTAGCGTGATGCGCTCGGTGAGCGTGCCGCTCGGCCTCTCGACGCCGGGCGAGCCGAACATCGCCTCCACCCTGTGGCGGACGGTGAGCGACCAGAAGGACAAGGTCTATTTCTTCGATTCCGCGACCAGCCCGAACACCTTCTGGGTGCCCATCGCCGATCTGGACCTGAAGGCGGGGGCGCCGGTGAAGAAGCTCGATCTCGCTGGCGGCAAGGTCTATGGCGGCAACGCCGCCGCGCGGTTCGTGCCGGCGGCCCCGTTCACCTTCCTCGGCGTCAAGCTGGACTGAGCCGCGCCCCTACCGGGGCGGCGGCGAGAAGGTGCTGGTGGAGGGCGGCGGCGCAAAACCGCCGCTCGACGGGGGCGGCGCAAAACCGCCGCCGCTGCTGCCGCTTGAGGGCGGCGGCCCGAACACGTCCTTCGCGCCTGACGACGATGAGGACGAGGAAGAGGAGCTTGCCGGCGCCGGAGCGCTCGCGGCGGCAGGTGCCGGGGCGGGCTGCGCCGCGGTCGCCGGCGGCTTCGGCTTCGGGCGCGCGGCGGAGGGCTTGGGCCGCTCACGGACCTCGGGAGCGCCCTGCGGGTCGAAGCCTACATAGATAACATAGCGCTCCATCTCGTACGGCTTCAGCAGCGGGAACGCGATCTGGTCCTCGACGACGGTGAAGGCGGCATGGCCCGGATCGGCTGGCACGTCCACGGCCACCGCGAAGAACTTGGTGGTGATGGTCTTCGGCGACGGCCCCTCGTTCACCACCGCGATGCGTATGGGGACCTTCACCTGACCCGGAGCGCCCTTTTCGCCCATCAGGACGCGGCCCTCGATGCCCACCTTTACCAGCATCATGCCGTTGGCAATTGAGCATTCGCGGGCGAGACGGCCGATCGTGCCCTGATAGCGCAGGCCGCCGCCGGCCGTGACCTGCCAGCTGCTCGCACCCGTGCGCACGGTGAGCATGGGGCAGTCGTAGGTCTCCTGATTGGGACCCGTGCCCACCACGAGCGCGCCGGCCGTGGCGCTGTTGACGATGCCGGCGGAGGTGCTGCCGGCCGCCGGGTTGGCGATGGCGGTGCCACCGGCGACGCCCGTATCCTGCGCGCCGAAGGAGCCGTCGAGCCCCTCTCCGGCCGCGCAGCCGGCGAGCGCCGCAGCCAGAAGGCCGGGCAAAAGCAGCCGGGGCAAGGCGAAACGGCGAGGCGGGGACAGGCGTGAAGCTGCCGTCACGGGCCTTTCGGTGGCCCGGATCTGCGCGACCGTCCGTGTTGCACCCGCCATATCTTCAACTCCATGGGCGCCCTGGATTCCGACGCGCTTATAGCAAAGGGAAGCCGGCGTGAGGACTCCCCGCTCGCCCCTGCGGGTCCCCGGCGCCGGCTCCGTGAAAGTAAGGTTACCGCGCGCGCCTCAGCCGCCGAGGCCAACCGGCTTGCCCACGACCACCGTCAGCGCGTCCTTCGACGTGGCCAGCCGGCCGGCGACGCGCTTGAGATCGTCGAGGGTGACGGCGGCGATCAGGGCGTTGCGGCGGTCGATATAATCGATGCCGAGCTCGTCGAGCTGGATCTGCAGCAGCTGGCCGGCGACCTTGGACGACGTATCGAAGCGCAGGGCATAGCTGCCCATCAGATAGCTCTTCGCCTCTTCCAGCTCCTTGGCGGTCGGACCGTCCTTCAGGATCTGGCCGAACTCATGGGTGATGAGCGAGATGGATTCCGCCGCCCGCTCGTTCTTGGTCGCGGTGCCGGCAAACCACAGGCCGACGTGGGAGAGCGCCACCTGATAGGAATAGACCGAATAGGCCAGCCCCCGCGCCTCGCGGACTTCCTTGAACAGACGCGAGGAGAAGGCGCTGCCGCCGAGGATGTGGTTGAGCACATAGGCGGGGATGAAGTCCGGATCGCGCCGCTCCAGCCCGCCGGTGCCCATCACCACCACCGACTGCGAGACATCCAGCGGGATGACCTCAACGGTACCGATCTTCTGGGGCGTCACGTTGGCAACCGGAACGAGCGTCGCCTGGGCCGGGAGCTTGCCGAACACCTCGTCGAGGCGCTTGCCCAGTTCCTCGGCGGTGATGTCGCCCACCACGGCGACGCGCAGGTTGGAGCGGGCGAAGGTCTTGCCGATGAAGCCCGCGATGTCCTCGCGGGTCAGCTTGGCCACGCTCTCCAGCGTGCCATCCACCGGCCGGCCGTAGGGATGGCCCGGGAAGGCGAGCGCGAACCAGCGGTCGTTGGCGATGGCATTGGGCTCGGTGGAGCGGCGACGGAGCATGGCGAGCAGGGAGGCGCGGATGCGCTCCACCGCCTCACCGTCGAACCGCGGCTCGTTCACAGCGAGGCGCAGCAGCTCGAAGGCCTTGTCCCGGTTTTCCGAAAGCGTGCGCAGGGAGCCGCGCATCTCGTCGCGCCCCGCATCGAAATGCAGCTCCACCGCATGGTCGGCCAGTGCCCGCTGGAAGGCGTCGGAATCGAGCGCGCCGGCGCCCTCGTCCAGAAGCGAGGAGGCGAGGTTGGCGAGGCCGGCATGCTCCGGGCCGTCCTGGGCGGCGCCGCCGAGGAAGGCGAACTCGAAGGCGATGAGCGGAAGCGTGGTGTCGTGCACCAGCCAGGCCTTGATGCCGCCGGGGCTCGTCACTTCGGTGATGCGGCTCGACTGGGACTGCGCCGTATCAGCGGCGAGAAGGGAAAGGGCCATCGTAACCATCGCAAGAAAGAGCCGGGCGGCAGGCCGAAGGCCCGCGCCTGCGGAAAAAGCGCGCCGGCCCGCGAAGGCCGGCGACCGGAATGTGCGGAAAGCCGGGACGGCCGCCGTCACGAGCGATTGTCCTTCTTGCCGTCCGCCTTGCCGGCCTCACCGGCCTTGGGCTCAGCCTGCTTGAGGTAGCCGGTCACGGCCCGGTCGGTGACGAGATAGCGGCGGGCCACGTCGCGCACCTGATCGGCGGTCACGGCCTTGAGCCGGTCCGGCCATTCGCGCACGTCCTTGGCCGAAAGGCCGGTGGCCCAGGAGGCGCCATAGATGCGGGCGAGGGTCGCCTGGTTGTCCTGCGCGTAGATGGTGTCGGCGATGAGCCGGGTCTTGGCGCGGGCGAGCTCGAGGTGGTCAACGCCCTTGTCCTGCAGCTCGGCGACCACTGCATCCACGGCCGCTTCCAGCGTCTCCAGGCTCACGCCCGGCCGCGGAGAGGCATAGGCGACGAAGCGGGTCGCGTCGTAGGCCGTGCCCTGATACCAGGAGCCAGCGCCGGCCGCGAGGCCCTTCTCGGCCACCAGGGTGCGGTACATGCGGCTGGTCTGCCCGCCGCCGAGGATGTGCGACAGGACTTCCAGCGCCTCGGCGTCACCCGGCGCGGCGGTGCGGGCCGACGGCACCAGATAGGAGCGCTGAAGGCTCGGCTGGGCGACGCGCGGGTCGGCCAGCGACACCCGCCGGTGGGCGCGCGGCTCCGGCTCCTGCGGGCGGTCGCGCGGCGGGGTGTCGGCCTGGGCGACCTTGCCGTAGGTCTTTTCCGCCAGCGCCTTCACCTCGGCGGGATCGACGTCGCCGGCCACCACCAGGAGAGCGTTGTTGGGCGCATAGAAGCGGCGGTAGAAGGCCAGCGCGTCCTCGCGGTTGAGGCCCTTGATCTCGTGCTCCCAGCCGATGATGGGATGCTGGTAGGGGTGGTTCACGTAGGTGGTGGCCTGCAGAACCTCGGAGAGGCGGGCGCCGGGATCGTTGTCGGTGCGCATGCGGCGCTCTTCCAGCACCACGTCGCGCTCGGGCAGGACCACCTCGTCGGAGAGCTTGAGGCCGCGCATGCGATCCGCCTCGAAGCCCATCACGGTTTCGAGGTGCTCCTTGGCCACGCGCTGGAAATAGGCGGTGTAATCCTGCGAGGTGAAGGCGTTTTCCTGCCCGCCGAGGCGCGCCACCTCGGCCGAGAACTGGCCCTGCGGGTGCGCATCGGTGCCCTTGAACATCAGATGCTCAAGGAAATGGGCGATGCCGGACTTGCCCGGCTGCTCGTCGGCCGATCCCACCTTGTACCACACCATGTGGGTGACCACCGGGGTGCGGTGATCCGGGATGACCATGACCTGAAGGCCGTTGGCGAGCTTGAATTCGGTGACGTCGGGGCCCGCCGCCGCGTCAGCAAGGCGGGGAGAAAATGCGGCCGCTCCAGCGGCGATAATGGCAACCATGGCGAGACGGCTCATCTGCACGTGACGATCTTTCGGCATTCGACGCGCCCGAAGGCGCGTCAGTCAAGGAAAGATAGGGTGTCCGCCGCCGCAGAGAAGGAGCGGGCGGAGCGGTATCGGGCCGCGTCTGCCGGCCGTCGGACCCGCCTGCCCGTCCGCCGGCTCGTCACTGGCGATCGAACAGGGTCGGCAGCTTCCAGGGTTCCTTCTTGTCCTCCACTACGCCGTAGGGCGCGTTGGGGGCCGGCGTCTGGTAGCCGGGCGGCGGCTGAATGAGGTTTTCGCGGTTGGGCTCGCCATTGAAGGTGAGCTGCTCCTGCTTGCCGCCCAGGCCGAGCCAGTTGGTGGCGCCGAGCTGGTTGGGCATCAGCACGTCGCGCGTGGAGCCCGCGCCCACCGGCTCGGTGGGCGCCGTGCTGTTGCCCACCGCGCGCTTCTTGCCGCGGTTGAGCTCGGACGGCATCAGCGGCTTGCCCGGATCGTCGCGCACGATGGGCTGCTTGGCGGCCTGCGCCGCGGCGGCGCGGCGCTGCTGGTCGTAGTCCTTCGGCCAGTTGGGATGGCTGTCGGCGGCGCTCTTCTGGGGCGGCGGCAGGGCGTCCGGCACGCGCGGCGGCACCACAAGGGGGGCGCGCTCGCGGTAGTCGATCTCCGGCTTCTCCTCTTCCTCCTTGAGGCCCAGCATCTGCATGGCGCTGTCGAAGATATTGGTGCTGCCGTCGAGGCCCTGCGCGGCGGCGGGCGCAGGCGCGGCGAGCGTGAGGGCGAACGCGGCGAGAAGCGCGCCGCCACCCAGGCGCAAGGAGAACAGGCGGCCAAGGGACAGGATGGATCCGGCCACGCGCGGCGCGGGTCCGGCGCTATGCGGGAAAAGGGAAATCTCTCGCATGGGTCTCACGTCCTCGATGCCATCCTCTGGGCCGGGCGGGCGAATTCCCCTTCGCCGCAAATGCTCCAGGCCTGTGATTTGTCACGCGGTTTTTCCGCAAACCGGGTCGCAAGCCGGGATCGAGCGTGCCTGATGACGCGCTCGCGCGCGCTCAGGGCTCCCGCTCAGCCCCGGATCGGGGCGACATTGGCGCGGCCGAGGGCGGCGATTTTGAGGCGCCGCCGAGAAATGCATCGTAAAGAAGCATAGCCACGCCCACAACCACGGCCACATCGGCGAGATTGAAGACGTACCAACGGTAGCCGAAGGCGTGCAGCGACACGAAATCAAACACCGCGCCATAGACCACCCGGTCCACCGCATTGCCGATGGCGCCGCCGATGAGCAGGCCCAGCGCGAACGCCTCGAAGCGGCTGCGGGCGCGGGCCAGCCAGATGGCGAACAGGATGGCTGCCGCCACCTTGATGGCCACCAGCACCCAGCGTCCCGTCTCCCCCTGAGGAAACAGGCCGTAGCTGATGCCGTAATTCCACAGCGCGGCAAAGTCGATGAAGGGGGCAACGGGCTTGATCGATGCGCCCCAGGAGGCCGACCACGCGAGGACGACACCCTTGGAGGCCTGGTCCGCCACCAGCACCACGAGCGCGACGAGAAGGCCGAAGAGGATGGGACGGCGCTGCAAGGAGCCTCTCTCAGGTACGGCCTCTGTGGCCCACGGCCGGGCGCGACCGGCCGTTCATAGACGAGGCCGCCCGCCCCGGCAACGCGCGGCGGGCGGAGCGGGATGTCAGGCGGTCGCGGCGCGCGCGGCGTAGAGTTCCCGCAGGGCCGCCGCATCGCGCGGGGTCACGTCGGGGAATTCCGGGTCGGTGCCCACCAATGGCGACACCTTCCAAGAGCGGGCGCACTTGGTTCCCACGGCGCGGGCCGGCACCACCGCGACGCCGGGCACGTCCGGCAGGCGGAAGGCGTCGGCCGGCCCCTCGCCGCGGATCAGCTTCGCATCCGAGGTGATGGCGATCTCGGCGAGGTCGAGGCCGTTGAGGGCCTCGGCCAGCGCATCGTCGCTCACATAGACCTCCGGTGCGGCCTCGAGGGAGGAGCCCATGCGCTTGGCGGCGCGCTCCACTTCCAGCGCCCCCAGCACCACGCGGCGAATGAGGCGAACCTTGCGCCACTGCTCCGCCAGCGCCTCGTCGCGCCAGGTGTCCGGCGTCTCGGGGAAGCCGAGGAGGTGCACCGAGCCTTCTTCATCTCCGGTGCGGGCGATATAGGCCTCCTCACAGGTGAAGGCCAGGATGGGCGCGAGCCATGTGACGAGGCGGTTGAACACCTCGTCCAGCACGGTCAGGCAGGCGCGCCGCGTGACCGAGGAGATGGGATCGCAATAGAGCGCGTCCTTGCGGATGTCGAAATAGAAGGCCGACAGCTCGATGTTCATGAACTGGGCGAGCGCCGCGTGCACCTTCTTGTAGTCGAAGGCGCGGTAGGCGGCGCGGATCTCCCCGTCCAGCTCCGCGAGCCGGTGCAGGATGAAGCGCTCCAGCGACGGCATGTCCGCCACCGCCACCTTCTCCTCCGGCCGGTAATGGTGCAGCGAGCCGAGCAGCCAGCGGATGGTGTTGCGCAGCTTGCGGTAGGTATCGGCCGTCGTCTTGAGGATTTCCGGGCCGATGCGCAGATCGTCCGCATAATCGGAGGCGCACACCCACAGGCGCAGGATATCGGCGCCGGACTGCTTGATGACGTCCTGCGGCGAGGTGACGTTGCCCAGCGACTTGGACATCTTGCGCCCGTCCTCGTCGAGGACGAAACCGTGGGTCAGCACCACGTCGTAGGGGGGCCGGCCGCGGGTGCCGCAGCTCTCCAGCAGAGAGGAGTGGAACCAGCCGCGATGCTGGTCCGAGCCCTCGAGGTACATCACCTTGTCCCGACCCTCGGGGGCGCGCTCGGCCTTGAGGTCGGGACGCACTTCCAGGGTGAAGGTGTGGGTGGAGCCGCTGTCGAACCAGACGTCCAGCACGTCATCCACCTTCTGCCAGCCCTCGGCGGCGCGATCGCCCAGGAAGCGGGCGCTGGCGCCCTCCTTGAACCAGGCATCGGCGCCCTCGGCCGCGAAGGCCTCGGCGATGCGGGCGTTGACGGCAGTGTCCTTGAGGATCTCGACGGTGCCGTCGCCCTTGTCCTTCACGAACACGGCGATGGGCACGCCCCAGGCGCGCTGGCGGGAGACCACCCAGTCCGGCCGGTTCTCGATCATGCCGGTGATGCGGTTCTCGCCCGCCGCCGGCACCCATTCCACCGTCCTGATGCCGGCGAGCGCGCGGGCGCGCAGGGTGTCCGGCGCGTTGCCGGGGAGCGTCGCCGGGCGGGGCGCCGCCTTGCCGTCCGCATCGCGGATGTCCTGGTCCATGGCGATGAACCATTGCGGCGTGTTGCGGAAGATCACCGGCTTCTTGGAGCGCCAGGAGTGCGGATACTGGTGCTTCACCCGGCCGCGCGCGAGCAGATTGCCGGCCTTGATGAGCGCGTCGATGACGGCGGTATTGGCGTCGCCCTTCTCGCCCTTCTCGGTGATGACGCGCCTGCCCTCGAAGCCAGGGGCCTGGGACGTGTAGAACGAGTCCTCGTCCACCGTGTAGGGGATGGCGGGATTGATGCCGCGCTCCTCCAGCCAGCGGCGATGGTTCACCCACGCCTCGAAGTCCTCACGGCCATGGCCGGGGGCGGTGTGGACGAAGCCCGTTCCGGCGTCGTCGGTGACGTGCTCGGCTTCCAGCAGCGGCACCTTGAAGGTGTAGCCGCCGAGCCCGAGGTCCGCGAGCGGGTGGGCGAGGATGAGGCTGCCCACCACGTCGGCGGGAACGTCGCCGCGCCGCTCGAAGGCGGTGACGCGGGCGGCCTTGAACACGTCCTCAGCCAGCTTGTCGGCGAGGATCAGCCGGCCGCCGGCCTTGGCCCAGTTGTCGGCGGGGGCCTCGGTGACCTCGTAGACGCCATAGGCGATCTTCGGGGAATAGGTCACCGCGCGGTTGCCGGGCATGGTCCAGGGGGTGGTGGTCCAGATGACGACGGTCGCGCCCTTGAGGTCGCCCTCCGACACCACAGGAAACTTCACCCAGACCGTGTCCGAGGTGAAATCCTGATACTCCACCTCCGCCTCGGCCAGCGCGGTCTTCTCCACCACCGACCACATGACCGGCTTGGAGCCGCGATACAACAGCCCGTTCTCGGCGAACTTCATGATCTCGCGGGCGATCTGGGCCTCGGCCATGAACGCCATGGTGGTGTAGGGGCGGTCCCAGTCGCCTTCCACGCCGAGGCGCTTGAACTCGTCGCGCTGCACGCTCAGCCAGTGCTCGGCATAGGCGCGGCATTCCTGGCGGAAGGCCACCATGGCGGCGGCATCCGAGAAGTCGGGCTTCTGCTTGCCCTTCTTGCGGTAGTTCTCCTCCTCGATCTTCCACTCGATGGGAAGGCCGTGGCAGTCCCAGCCGGGCACGTAGTTCGAGTCATAGCCCAGCATCTGCTGGGAGCGCGTCACCACGTCCTTCAGGATCTTGTTGAGTGCGTGCCCGATGTGGATGTTGCCGTTGGCATAGGGGGGGCCGTCGTGCAGCACGAAGCGGTCGCGACCGCGACCGGCCTCGCGCAGGCGCCCGTAGAGGCCGATGCGCGCCCAGCGGGCCAGCAGCTCCGGCTCCTTCTGGGGCAGGCCGCCGCGCATGGGGAAGGCCGTCTCCGGCAGGAAGAGGGTCTTGGAATAATCGGGGGCGGACGCCTCGGCGGACGGCTTGGTCTCGGACTTCTCGGTCATGGAATGCTCGGGGGATGAAGGCAGGGTCGGGGCGGAAAATCCCGGCAGCCCCCGCGCGCTCAGCCGCGCCGGCGGGGGGCCGGGCCGATAATTCGCGCCGCGAGGGGGCGGCTGCGGCGAGGCAGGGCCCCGCGATGATGAGGAAATCCGCTCATGGAGCGGCTTCTATCAGGCACGGAGGGCCGGGAAAAGCCCGCAGATCGGCGCCGCGCCAGCGCCCTTGGCCCACGGCGGGCAAAGAAAAACCCCGGCACCAACGGTGCCGGGGCTCTTCTTGGTTCCCCTCTTTTAAAGAACCACGGGGCAGCGACGAGGCCGCCCCGCCAGGATCACGAGTGGTACGCGCGCTCGCCGTGCTCGTTGATGTCGAGGCCCTCGCGCTCCACGTCCGTGGAGGGACGCAGGCCGACGATGACCGAGATCACGAACAGGATGACCGCCGTGCCGACGCCCGACCACACCAGGGTGACCGCCACAGCCTTGATCTGGGCGATGACCTGGGCGGCCATGTCGTAGGAGGCGACCGCACCGGTGGTGTAGTCGAAGATGCCGGTGCCGCCGAGGGCCGGGCTCACGAGGATGCCGGTGGCGATGGCGCCGACGATGCCACCCACACCGTGCACGCCGAACACGTCGAGGGCGTCGTCATAGCCCAGCGCGTTCTTGATGGCGGTGCAGAAGATGAAGCAGATCGGGGAGACGATCAGGCCGAGGACCAGCGATCCCATGATGGAGGCGAAGCCGGCGGCCGGGGTGACGGCCACGAGGCCGGCCACGAGGCCCGAGGCGAGGCCCAGCATGGACGGCTTGCCCTTCACCAGCCACTCCACGAACATCCAGGAGATGGCCGCGGCGCAGGTGGCGATGAACGTGTTCATCATGGCGAGGCCGGTGAGGGCGTTGGCTTCCAGGTTGGAGCCGGCGTTGAAGCCGAACCAGCCGACCCACAGCAGGGAGGCGCCGACCATGGTGAGCGTCAGCGAGTGGGGCGAGAGCGCCTCCTTGCCGTAGCCCAGGCGCTTGCCGACCATGATGCACGCCACGAGGCCGGCGATACCGGCATTGATGTGCACCACGGTGCCGCCCGCGAAGTCGATGGCGCCGAGGGAGAAGATGTAGCCGGCGTCAGCCAGCACCGCGTCGAGCGCAGCCTGCGCAGCGGTCTTGGCGGTGCCGTCGGCGGCGGCGGCAACGGCCTTGGCGGCAGCGTCGATCGCATCCGGGCCGGCCCAGTACCAGACCATGTGGGCCATCGGGAAGTACACGAAGGTGACCCACAGCGGCACGAACAGGACCACGGCGGAGAACTTCGTGCGCTCAGCGAACGCGCCGAAGATCAGGGCCGGGGTGATCATGGCGAAGGTCATCTGGAAGGCGATGTAGACGACCTCGGGGATCGCCACGCCGACGGAGAATGTGCCGACCAGCGTCTCGAGCGTGACCCCGTTGAGGAACGCCTTGGAGAAGCCGCCGATGAAGGGCGAGCCGCCGGTGAAGGCGAGCGAATAGCCGTAGAGCACCCAGATGAGGCCGACGGCGGCGACGCAGTAGCCGATCTGCATCAGCACCGAGAGCATGTTCTTGGCGCGCACGAGACCGCCGTAGAACAGGGCCAGTCCCGGGAGGGACATCATCAGCACGACCATGGCGGATACGAGCATCCAGGCCACGTCGCCCTTGTTCACGGTGGGGGCGGCTGCAGCGGCGGCGGCAGCGGGGGTGGCGTCGGCCGCCGGGGCGGCGGTCTGCGCCAGCGCCGGAACGGCGAACGCCGCCGCCAGAAGAAGCGCGGGAACCCCCACGCGGGACCACGTCTTGGACGTCATGGATGAAAGCTCCGTGAAAGAGATGAGGCTCAAAGGGCGTCGGCGTCGGTCTCACCGGTGCGGATGCGCACGGCGTGCTCGATCGGAATGACGAAGATCTTGCCGTCGCCGATCTGGCCGGTCTTGGCGGACGCGGTGATCGCCTCGACCACCTTGGAGACCTGGTCGGCGGACACCGCGACCTCGATCTTCAGCTTCGGCAGGAAGCTGACGGCGTATTCGGCGCCGCGATAGATCTCGGTGTGGCCCTTCTGACGCCCGTAGCCCTTGACCTCGGTCACGGTGAGACCGTGCACACCGATACCGGTGAGGGCGTCGCGCACCTCCTCCAGCTTGAATGGCTTGATGATGGCCATGACGATCTTCATGGATCGGTTCCTGTCCCCTGATGCCGCTGCGCTTCCCATGAAGCTCGAGCGGTGTTTCTCGCGGCGGCTTCGCCGAGCGGGTCGGGGAGATCCGCGCCGCGGCTGGCAAGCCTGCGGACAGCGGAATCAATTACCGTGCCAAGAGAGGAGGAGCGCAGCGGATACCGGGAGTCCCGTGCATATTTTTCCGCCACGGCGCGCGCTGGAGGGGCTTCGCCGCCTGCCTGCCGCTTTTTGTGCCTAATTTTTGATCTCAACGCCCAAGAGAGCGACACCTCCTGTTCGCAGGTGCGTGATGACGCACCGCACTGCGGAAAAACCCCGCCTGCCTATCCGCGCGGCGTTACCGGCCGCATGAGGCCTTCCTGTGCCGCCGAAGCAATCAGAATACCGTCGCGCGTGAACAGCTCGCCACGGCAGAACCCGCGACCGCCCAGGGCTGCGGGGCTTTCCTGGGTGTAGAGCAGCCAGTCGTCGGCGCGGAACGGGCGGTGGAACCACAGGGCATGGTCGAGGCTCGCGACTTGAACATCGGTGTCGAACACGGATTTGCCATGCGGCAGCAGCGCCGCCTGGAGAAGGGAAAGGTCCGAGGCATAGGCGAGCACCGCCTGATGAATGGGCAGTTCGTCCGGCAGTGGGCCGCGGGCGCGGATCCAGATGCTCGGCCGCGCTCCCGGCGACCCCAGATAGGACATGTCCAGGCTGGTGGGCTTCACCTCCAGCGGACGGTGCGCCATCCAGTCGCGGCCGGCGGCGCCGGGAAAGCGGGAGAGCAGGCGCTCGCGCCACACCTCATCCCCGGGCAGGTCCTCGGGCTGCGGCACGTCCGGCATCTGGCTCTGGTGGGTGAACCCCTCTTCCGGCTTCTGGAACGACACCGACATGCTGAAGATGGCTTCGCCGTGCTGGATCGCCACCACCCGCCGGGTGGTGAAAGAGCGGCCGTCGCGGATGCGGTCCACGTCGTAGATGATGGGGACGGTGGGATCGCCGCCCAGCAGGAAATAGCCGTGCAGGGAGTGGCTGACTCGCGCCTCATCCACCGTGCGGCGGGCGGCGACAAGCGCCTGGGCGATCACCTGCCCGCCGAACACGCGCCCCCCGGTGGGCGATACGCTGCGACCCCGGAACAGGTTGATCTCGAGCGGCTCGAGGTCAAGGATGCCGAGGAGCTTCTCCACGTCGGGATTCTGGGCGGTCATGCGGGGGGCTCGCCGAGCGCCGCGCGCCTCAAAGGCGGCAGCGTCAAGAAGGTGGAACGGGATGCGGGTCGCGCGGTTCAGTCGAGGGCAGGACGCCACGCTCACGCCTCGACCGTCAACCCCAAAACGTCAGCCAGCTCCCCTATAGGCGAGCC
>JAEZMT010000445.1 GCA_023442085.1 Pseudomonadota bacterium
ACCTTCAGGGACAGGCTGAACATGGTGTAGACGGCGCCCTCGGGCGTGATCAGCTCGTACACCGTTTCGCCCGCATTGAAGATCATGGCACTGGTCCGCTTCGAGACCATCGGCCGGTAGGTCGGCATCGATCCGGAAACGAACTTTTCCAAACTCGGGACTTCGAAAACGCCGTCGAGGTTCAAGGGGATGCCGGCGATCACTCTCTGCTTGCAGCCATCCCACGACATCCCGGTGATAGTGTTCGCCACCAAGCGCCGCGGGCCATTGAAGAAGACCCCGTCGCCGCCGAACTCCTTCTTCAAGGTCTCCGCATCCAGAGCGCGAAAGCGCGCGTCCATTACGTCGTTGGGTTCGGGCAGTGTGTTGCTCAACGAGTTGAAGTAGTTGCCGATCCCGGCTCCGTCCGGCTGGCGGAACATGAACAGGATTTCGTAGAAGGCCTTGCCACGCCAGTTCTCAGCCTTGATCGGGCAGGGATCGGTCAGGTTGACCATCGGTTTGTCTTGCGCTCGTACCGCGGGGGACCAAGCCACGGTAGCGACCAGCACTGTAGCGACTAAGGCGCCAGGCAACATGCTCTGATTGCGCGTCATGATCGTTTCCGTTGGGTAATTCGAGGAGACTAAGACCTCCCAGACGGATGCATTCCAAATCTAAGACTTGTGGTAGCCCTATACTGCATCCATCCAAGTGGTCAGGCGGTACGAGTACGCCATTCGCTCCATCAATTCTGTGCGGCGGATCAATGCGCTCGGCAAATCAGTTTCGCTCCGAGCGGCTCCAGACGGCAATTCAAGTGAAAATGGCCGAAGGCCGAATGCACACGACCTGCCTACCGGCCCGCGCGTTGGCGCGCTGCGGTTTCCCAAAGCGGTCCACGAGGATCGAACGCCTCAATGGCCGAGTGCCCTCTTGTGCTACCGCTGCCTTGCGACGGGCGCATCCGTGCCCTGCATATTGTGCAGTGCAACAATTATTCCTCTGGGTCTACGCTTTCCATGCCGCAGTGCAGCAAGGGTTCAGGAGATGCAGACCGTCGTCGCAATCATGCTGATCGGGTCCGTGGTCATGGTCGCCATCGCCGCGCTGGACCAGCCCCACGGCTGATCCGCGCATCGGGGCGAACGCGTGCCTACATGCGTTCGGCGATGGTGCCGTCCGCCGCATGGAGTGCGCGCTCAGGCACCTTGGCGGCCGCGGCGCGCAGCCGGGGGAGGATGTCCTCGGCGCGGTCGGCCGTGAGCATGTCCACCGGCGTGTCGGACCGGATGAAGCCGGAGCCGCGCATGTGCTCCACGAGCGTGACGAACGGATCCCAGAAGCCGGCCGTATTGAGGATGAGAACCGGCTTCCTGTGCCGGCCGAGCTGGGCCCAGGTGAGTTGCTCCACCAGTTCCTCCAGCGTACCGACACCTCCGGGCAATGCGACGAAGGCGTCCGCCCGTTCGAACATCAGTCTTTTGCGCTCGTGCATGTCTTCCACGACGATCATCTCCGCCTCATGGGCGAACGCGCGCTCGCGAGTCATGAGAAAGCGGGGGATGATGCCGGTGACGGCGCCGCCGGCGAGCGCCACCGCGCTTGCCACCTCGCCCATCAGCCCGATGCCGCCGCCGCCATAGACGAGGCGGACGCCCTCGGCGGCAAGGATGCGCCCGAAACGCCGGGCTTCTTCGGCAAACACCGGATCTGCGCCGGTGGCGGAGCCGCAATACACACAGACACTATCGATTCTGGCCATGCGCACACTTTACCAAACTTGGCGGCCGGTAGGGCAGGCCGCCCGAGCGCGAATAGTGCGCACACGCGACGACCCCGTGACGCGGGCGGGGGCAACACGCTTGTTGCATGATCGTTCATCGTCTATCGTCGATGAACGATGAATGCGTCCGCCTTCCCAACCCCGGACCCCGCCGCTGCCGACGAAGCCGGCACCGCAAGGGCCGATCTCCCGGCAAAGCTTCGCGCGCTCGCTCATCCGGCACGGCTCGCCATGCTGGAGACGCTGGCCGGGCAGGAGCGGTGCGTGTGCGGCGAGATCGTCCGGGCGCTGCCCCTTGCGCAGTCCACCGTCTCGCAACATCTGAAGGTTCTCCTCGATGCCGGGCTGATCCGCAGCCGTACCGAGGGGCAGCGGTCCAGCTACTGCCTTGATCGGGCAGCGCTCGATGCGCTGGCTCAAGAGATCGACGCGCTGTTCAAGGCGCTCCGCCGTCCGCCGGGCTGCTGCACGCCCGGCGCTTCGGACCAAAGTTAGGCCATCATGTCAAAGTCCCAGAAGCCCGCAGCCCGGCGGGCCGCCGTCTCATCCGATGCCATGTTCTCCACCCTGCGCAGCCTGTGGCCCTATCTGTGGCCGGCCGACAGGGCGGATTTGCGCGCGCGCGTCGTCGTCACCTTTGTCCTTCTCTTCGCCTCCAAGGGCGCCACCATGGCGGTGCCCTTCCTGTTCAAATGGGCGACCGACGCGCTGACCGCCGAAGTCGCCGCCGGCAAGGCCGCGACGCCGGATGTCGGCTTCTGGGCTCTCGTCATCGGCGCCCCGGTGGCGCTGACGCTCGCCTACGGGCTCGGGCGCATTCTCATGGCGGGCGTCACCCAATTGCGCGACGGCCTGTTCGCCAAGGTGGCGCTCAATGCCGTGCGGCGCCTTGCCATGCAGACGTTCGAGCACATGCACGCGCTCTCGCTGCGCTTTCATCTGGAGCGCAAGACGGGCGGGCTGACGCGCGTTCTGGAGCGGGCGCGCTCCGGCATCGAGACCATCGTGCGGATGCTGGCGCTGCAGCTGGCGCCGACCATCGTCGAGTTGGTGATGGTTCTGGGCGTGCTGCTGTTCGCCTTCGACTGGCGCTACGTGGCGGTCGTCTCGGCGACGGTGGTGCTCTATTCCCTCTTCACTTATGTCGCCAGCGAGTGGCGCCTCGCCATCCGCAAGGAGATGAACGAAAGCGACACCGACGCCAACACCAAGGCCATCGACAGCCTGCTCAATTACGAGACGGTGAAGTATTTCGGCGCCGAGCGTTGGGAGACCGCCCGCTACGACCGTTCCATGGCGCGCTACGAGAAGGCGACGGTGAACACCTACACCTCGCTGGCGTGGCTGAACGCCGGGCAGGCGCTCATCTTCTCCATCGGCCTCGCGGCGGTCATGGTGATGTGCGTGCTGGACATCCGCGCCGGGCGGCAGACAGTGGGCTCTTTCGTCATGGTCAACGCCATGATGATCCAGTTCTACATCCCGTTGAATTTCCTCGGCTTCATCTATCGCGAAATCAAGCAGGCCATCGTCGACATCGAGGCCATGTTCGCGGTGCTCCAGGTGGCGCCGGAAGTCACCGACCGTCCCGGCGCGCCGGACCTCGTCGTCTCGGGCGGCACGGTGCGGTTCGAGGACGTGCGCTTCTCCTATGACGAGGGCCGGGAAATCCTGAAGGGCATCTCCTTCGAGGTGCCGGCGGGGCGCACGGTGGCCATCGTCGGGCCATCGGGGGCGGGCAAGTCCACGCTCTCCCGTCTGCTGTTCCGCTTCTATGACGTCTCCGGCGGTCGCATCACCATCGATGGGCAGGATCTGCGAGACATCTCGCAGGAGAGCCTGCGCGCTGCCATCGGCATGGTCCCGCAGGATACTGTGCTGTTCAACGACACCATCGCCTACAACATCCGCTACGGCCGCCCGGCGGCATCCGACGCCGAGGTGGAAGAGGCGGCGCGGCTCGCCCGGATCGACGGCTTCATCCGCGCCACGCCCAAGGGTTTCAAGACCGAGGTGGGCGAGCGCGGCCTCAAGCTCTCCGGCGGCGAGAAGCAGCGCGTGGCCATCGCCCGCACGCTGCTCAAGGCGCCGCCCATCTTGGTGCTGGACGAGGCAACGTCGGCTCTGGACAGCCACACCGAGAAGGAAATCCAGGACGCGCTCGACCGCGTGTCCGAGGGGCGCACTACGCTGGTCATCGCCCACCGCCTCTCCACGGTGGTGAGCGCGGACGAAATCCTCGTCCTCGCCGAAGGCAAGGTCGCCGAACGCGGCTGCCATGCGGAGCTGCTGGCCAAGGGCGGCCTCTATGCCGCCCTCTGGAACCGCCAGCGGGAGGCGGAGGACGCCGCCGCGGCCCTCGCCCGCGCCCAGGCCGAGGAGGGGCTGGAGATTGTGCCGGCGCGCCACCCGGACGAGGAAGGCATGGACGAGGAGCGGGTCAGCGCGGTGGGCTGAGCCGCCCCGCCCTCGCGCTCAGCGCTGCTGATTGAACGCCCAGAGCACGCCGAACGGATCACGCACCTGGGCATAGCGGGCGCCCCAGAACATGTCCTCCGGCGGCATCACCGGCGTCGCGCCGGCCTCCACCGCGCGGGCATAGGCGGCATCCGCGTCGGTCACATGGAGCGAGAGGTTGAAGCCGCCGATCTTCTCCACCGGGCCGGAGCAGTATTCCGGATAGGGATCGGCCAGCATCACCGACGAGCCGTTGATGTAGAGGTGGACGTGCATGGTCCGCCCGCTCTCGTCCGGCGGCATGGCGAAGGCGAGTTCGGCGCCAAGGGCTTTCTGGTAGAAATCGACGGCCTTCATGGCGCCTTCCACCGTGACGTAGGCCGTGACGCCGCCCTTCACCGGCGGCATGGCGGCGGGATCGATGGACGGCATGGTGGTCTCGGCAGTATCGGACATGCGTTCCTCCTCCGGCGCCGGATCGCGCCTGTTGTCATGACGGACGGGCGGCGCCGCTGCCGACAGCCTGCCCGCATTTTTTCTCAGGCCCGTGACTGGATGAGGTCGAGCTGCGCGCGGATATGCTCCGCCTCGGCGGGCGTGTTGGCGAGCGCGATGGCCCGGTCGAACGCGACGCGCGCCTCCTGATGCCGGCCAAGTTCCAGCAAGAACGCGCCGCGCGCGCCGAAGAAATGGAAATAGCCGTAGAGCTGCGGCGCCAGCGGCTCGATCATGGCGAGCGCCGCCTCGGCGCCCTTCACCTTGCTCACCGCCACGGCGCGATTGAGCGTGACCACCGGCGAGGGCTGGAGAAATTCGAGCGCCGCATAGAGCGCGTCGATCTGCGCCCAGTCGGTCTCCTCCGGCGTGCGGGCGCGGGCGTGAAGGCCGGCCACCGCCGCCTGGATCTGATAGGCGCCGGGACGGCGGTGGCGCATGGCCTTGTCGATGAGCGCCAGCCCCTCGGCGATGCGCTGGCTGTCCCATTTCGAGCGATCCTGCCTGTCGAGCAGGATGGCCCGGCCGTCCGGATCGAAGCGGGCGGTCGCGCGGGCGTGCTGGAGCAGCATGAGGGCGACGAGCCCCATGATCTCCGGCTCGGTGGGAAACAGGCGCAGCAGCAGCCGGCCGAGGCGGATGGCATCGTCGCACAGGCCCGCGCGGCTCGGATCGCCGCCGGCCGAATAGCCTTCGTTGAAGACGAGATAGACCATGGCCGCCACCGTCCCCAGCCGCTCGGCCCGCTCCACCGGGCCGGGCGCCTCGAACGGCACGTCGGCGCGGGCGATCCGGCCTTTGGCCCGGGTGATGCGCTGCTCCATGGCCGCCTCGCTGACGAGGAAGGCGCGGGCGATCTCCTTCACCGTGAGGCCGGAGACGATGCGCAAAGCGAGGGCGATCTGCTGCGTCGCCGGCAATTCGGGATGGCAGCAGATGAAGAGCAGGCGCAGCACGTCGTCGCGATAGTGGGAATTGTCCAGCCGTTCGGCCAGCGGCGCTTCGGCGTCGTCGAGGTCGGAGAGCTGGTCGTCTGGGGGCAGGGGATCGTGCTTCGCCCTTTTGCGCACGCCATCGAGCGCGGCATTGCGGCCGACGAGGATGAGCCACGCGGCGGGATCGCGCGGCGGGCCGTTCACCGGCCAAGTGCGCAGCGCGCGCAGACAGGCTTCCTGAAACGCCTCTTCGGCCGTGTCGAGATCGCGGAAATAGCGCAGAAGCGCCGCCACCGCCTGCGGCCGGGCGACGGTGAGGGTGCCGTTGATCCAGTCCGGATCCGAAAGGGGAGCGGTGTTCATGTGCCCGTCTTCTGCTCCACCTCTGCGACGCGCCGGTCGGGGAAGAAGGCGCGCACCGGCCGGATCTCATAGGTGGCGCCGGGATTGACCTCCGACAGGTCCTTGACGATGGCCAGCATGTCGTCGAGGTCGTCGGCATCCACCAGATAGAAGCCCAGCAACTGCTCCTTCGTCTCGGCGAACGGGCCGTCGATGACGAGGGGGGCATCTTGTGTCTTGCGCAGGGTGGTCGCCGCGGTGGTCGGCAGGAGGCGGAGGGACGCGCCCATCTTGCCGGCCTTGGTGAGGCGCTCCTGAACCGCCGCGATCTTCGCCATCACGGCGTCGTCCTGCTCCTGGGTCCAGGAACAGACCACGTCTTCTTCATGGTAACAGAGGATGGCATACATCATGGGCGGGGCTCCCTTGGGTCACGACGAGGACGCGCGAGTATGACCACGGCCGACAGGCCGGAGCAAAATCTGCGAGGGGACAGGCGGGAGCTGTGCCGCAGGCGCGCTTGACGGCGCCCATGCCCGCTTATAGGCCGGAGACATGACGTCGCGCGCCTTCATCGCCGGTTGTGCCGGCCCGAACCTCTCGGCCACCGAGCGCAGCTTCTTACGGGATGCGGAGCCCTGGGGCTTCATCCTGTTCGCCCGGAACATCGCGGACCCCGATCAGGTCCGCGCGCTGATCGCCGACCTGCGCGAGGC
This sequence comes from Pseudomonadota bacterium, assembly GCA_023442085.1. Taxonomy (GTDB): domain Bacteria; phylum Pseudomonadota; class Alphaproteobacteria; order Rhizobiales; family Xanthobacteraceae; genus Xanthobacter. Next base: position 6,711 of record JAEZMT010000445.1, read on the forward strand.
GGTGGGCTGGACCGCGCCGGTGCTCATCGATCAGGAGGGCGGCCGGGTGCAGCGCCTGCGCCCGCCGCACTGGACCGACGATCCGCCCGCAGAGGCGTTCGGAAACCTCTACCTGTCCGATCCCATCGCGGCGCTGGAAGCGGTGCGGCTGAATTCGCGGGCCATCGCGGCGGACCTCTACGCCCTCGGCATCGATGTGGACTGCCTGCCTTGCGCGGACCTTCGCCATCCCGATGGCCACGGCATCATCGGCAACCGCGCCTACGGCACCGAGCCAGCTGCGGTTGCGGCGCTGGCGCGGGCGGCGGCGGTGGGGCTGATGGAAGGCGGCGTGCTGCCCGTTCTGAAACACATCCCCGGCCATGGTCGCGCCCCTGTGGACAGCCACGAGAAGCTGCCCGTCGTCACCGCGACGCGCGGCGAGCTGGAGGGCATGGATTTCGCGGCCTTCCGCGACCTCTCTGACTTGCCCCTCGGCATGACCGCCCACGTGGTCTATTCCGACATCGACCCCGACCGCCCCGCCACCACCTCGCCCGTGGTGCTGTCGGAAGTGGTGCGCGGCTCCATCGGCTTCGACGGGATGCTGATGAGCGACGACCTCTCCATGGGTGCGCTCGCCGGCACCATGGAGACCCGTGCCCGCGATGCGCTGGCGGCGGGCTGCGACATGCTCCTCCACTGCAACGGCAAGATGGAGGAGATGGATAAGGTCGCCGCCTCGGCCCCGGTCCTCACCGGCGAAGCCTATGCGCGCGCCGCCAAGGCCCTGTCGCTGCGCGTGGTGCCCGACCCGGTGGATGCGCGGGAGCTGCGGGCGGCGGTCGCGGCCCAGCTCAAGACGGTGGGCTGATCCGTGACAGGGCCGGCCTCAGGCGATTCCATACCGGACGCCTTCGAGATCGGCACGGACCGCGCCCCGACGACGCCCGACGAGACGTTCGTCGTGGACGTGGACGGTTTCGAGGGGCCCCTCGACCTGCTGCTCGCGCTGGCGCGCACGCAGAAGGTCGATCTCTCGAAAATCTCGATCCTCGCCCTCGCCGACCAATACCTCACCTTCATCGAGGAGGCGCGGCGCGGCCGGCTGGAGCTGGCGGCCGACTATCTGGTGATGGCCGCGTGGCTCGCATACCTGAAATCGCGGCTGCTGCTGCCTGCTCCGCCGCAGGAGGAGGGGCCGAGCGCGGAGGAGCTGGCCGCCGCCTTCGCCCGGCGTCTGCGCCATCTGGAGCGCATCCGCCGCGCCGCCGCGCAATTGATGGCGCGCCCGCAGATGGGCCGCGACGCCTTCGCCCGGGCTCTGCCGCCGCCCTCCAAGGAGCCGCTCTACACCGTCTACACGGCCACCATCTACGACCTGCTCACCGCCTATGCCCGCCAGCGCCAGACCAAGGCGCTGTCGCACGTCACGCTCAAGACACGCACCGTCTGGTCGCTCGCCGAGGCCCGTGCGCGGCTGGAGCGGCTGCTGGGGGCGGATGTGGTGGGTGAATGGATGCGGCTGGACCAATTCCTGCTAGATTACATGGCGACGCCCGAGCAGCGGGCGACCGCGCTCGCGTCGAGCTTCTCGGCCAGCCTCGAGATGGTGCGCGAGGGCATGCTGGATATTCGTCAGGACTCCCCCTTCGCCCCCCTGTGGCTTCGTCCCCGACCCGCCGTGGAGCCGGAGCCGCTTCTGCCGTTTGACGCGTCCGATACGGCGCCCGGAGAGGAGAGATGACCCGTCCCGTCCCGCGCATCGACCTGTTCGACGTGCGCCCGGAGGACGAGCGCGCCTACGCCTTCGCGCGCGACCTGAGGGCCATCGAGGCGCTTCTGTTCACCTCGCCGCTGCCGGTGGATGGCAAGGCGATGAAGCCGCATCTCTCCGCCGACGCCGACATCGCCGCGCTGATGGAGGCCCTGACCGCCGATTACGCCCGACGCGGCGTCAACATCGTGAAGGCCGCCGGCGGCTGGATGCTGCGCACGGCGCCGGACCTCGCCCGCGTGGTCGCCGGCCCGGTGCCGGAGGCGCGCAAGCTCTCGCGCGCGGCCATCGAGGTTCTGGCCATCGTTGCCTACCACCAGCCCGTCACCCGCGCGGAGATCGAGGAGATTCGCGGCGTCTCCACCTCCAAGGGCACGCTGGACGTGCTGCTGGAGACGGGGTGGGTGCGCCTGCGCGGCCGCCGCAAGGCGCCGGGGCGGCCCGTGACCTACGGCACGACGCCGGCCTTCCTCGTGCAGTTCGGCCTCGATGCGGTGCAGGACCTGCCGGGGCTGGACGAGCTGAAGGGCGCCGGCCTTATCGACGGGCGAATCCCTGCCGGTTTTGCCATTCCCCTGCCGTCCGACGATCCGGGCCTGCGGGAGGACGAAGAGGCACTGGAGCCGGACATGCTGGATTTTCACCTGTCTCCGCCACCGGAGGAGGAGCCGGAAGGCGCCTCCGTGCCGGACGATGATGGCGACGCATGAGGAGGCAGTACTGGCTGACGAGATCGAGACGCTGGGTATGAGCCGCAGCCGCACCCCTGCCGCCTTCGCCAAGGGCCTGTCCTTTGAGGACGTGCGGCTCGCCTATGGCGATGTCGCCGCCGTGCGCGGCGTGAGCCTGTCGGTGGAGCCGGGCGAAGTCCTGTGCCTGCTCGGCCAGTCGGGCTGCGGCAAGACCTCGCTGCTGCGCCTCGCGGCGGGGATCGAGCAGCCGGACGGCGGGCGCATTCTCATCGACGGCGCGTTGGTGGCGGGGCAGGGGGCCTTCGTGCCGCCGGAGCGGCGTGGCGTTGGGCTGGTGTTCCAGGACTACGCCCTGTTTCCGCACCTCACCAACCTTGAGAACGTGATGTTCGGCCTCAACGGCCTGAAACGCGCGGAGGCGATGCGGGAAGCGCGGCTGGCGCTGGCGCGGGTGGACCTCGCCGACCTCGCCGACGTCTATCCCCACGAGCTATCCGGCGGCCAGCAGCAGCGGGTGGCATTGGCCCGCGCCATGGCGCCCCGACCGGGCATCCTCCTGCTTGACGAACCCTTCTCCGGCCTCGACCGGCGCCTGCGCGACCAGGTGCGTGCGGACACCCTCGCGGTGCTGCGCGACGCGAAGGCGACGGTCATCATCGTCACCCACGATCCCGAGGAGGCGATGCGCCTTGCCGATCGCATCGCCCTGCTGCGCCACGGCAAGCTGGTGCAACTGGGCCCGCCGGCCGACCTCTACCGCCGCCCGGCGGACATTGGGGTGGCGCGCTTCTTCTGCGAGCTGAACGAGATCGAGGCCGATGTCGTCGCCGGCGTGGCGGAGACGCCTCTCGGCCGGTTCGCGGCTCCGGAGGTGCCCGATGGTCCCGCCATCGTCGCCATCCGTCCGCAGGGCCTGGCGCTGGCCGCTGCCGGGCGGGGCGTGCCGGGACGGCTGCTGGAGCGTCGCTTTCTCGGCGAGCTCGATCTCGTGGAAGTGATCGTGGACGCGCTGGAGCGGCCCTTGGTGCTGCGCCTGCGGGAGGCGGGAAACGTGAAAAAAGGCGACGAGGTCGGGCTTCTGGTCGATCCCGGTGACGTCCTTGTTTTCGCCGCGGGCGCAGCCTAGTGTCGCCGTCCGAAATGCCTTACGGCTTGCCGTTGGGGCGCAAAATATACCTTGGAGGGTGGTTAGATGGGTTCGATGAGCATCTGGCACTGGATCGTGGTGCTGGCCGTGGTGCTCCTCCTGTTCGGTCGCGGCAAGATCTCCGATCTGATGGGCGACGTGGCGAAGGGCATCAAGTCCTTCAAGAAGGGCATGGCCGACGACGACGAGCCGGCGAAGGCTCCCCCGGCCGCCCCCGAGGTGCCGCGCCCGCTTCCGCACCAGACGTCGAGCGCCCCCGAAGCCGAGAAGAAGCCCGTCTGACGGACCTCTGCCCCTGAACACTTGAAGAGGGCGGCGGCACCCCCGCCGGACAGACGGCCTCATGTTCGATATCGGCTGGTCCGAGCTGATGCTGATCGGCATTGTCGCGCTGATCGTCATCGGTCCCAAGGAGTTGCCTACGGTGCTGCGCACCGTGGGCCGCACCGTCACGAAGCTGCGCCGCATGGCCGGCGAGTTCCAGGGGCAGTTCCAGGAGGCCCTGCGCGAGGCGGACATCGCCGACATGCGCAAGGAAATCAGCAACATAACGGAAACGACGCGTTCCACCCTCGCGACCTCCGACATGTTCGATCCGCTGCGCTCCATCCGCGAGGAGATTCGTTCCACCGTGGAAGGCGCGAACCCGACGCCGACGGCCCCCGCGACCCCGGCTGCGCTGCCCGATCTTCCCCCGCCCGTGGAATTGCCCGACCCCATGGCCGCCATCCGCGACGAAATCCGCCGTTCGGTTGAGTCCGCCGTGCCCCCCGCGCCGGTTGCGCCGCCTGCCGGTGCCGTTGAGCCGGCTCCCGAGAGCCGTCCCGCCTCAGGCGAAGCCAAGCCCGCCGCAGGCGAAGCGAAGAGCGCGTGATGAGCGACCAGGACGAGATCGACGCCTCCAAGGCCCCGCTCATCGAGCATCTGATCGAGTTGCGCTCGCGGCTCATCAAGTCGCTCGTGGCGTTCCTCGTGGCCTTTATCGCCTGCTTCATGCTGGCGAAGCAGATCTACAACATCCTGCTGTGGCCCTACGAGTTCGCCTCCGGCTTCGGCACCGGGGTGAAGCTCATCTACACGGCGCCGCAGGAATTCCTGTTCACCCAGATCAAGCTCGGCATGTTTGGTGCCGCCTTCATCTCCTTCCCGGTGGTGGCGACGCAGGTCTACATGTTCGTGGCGCCGGGGCTCTACAAGCACGAGAAGGCGGCCTTCCGGCCCTATCTCGTCGCCACGCCCATCTGCTTCCTCATCGGCGCGGCCTTCGTGTATTTCGTCGCCATGCCGCTCGCCATGTCCTACTTCCTCGGCATGCAGCAGGTGGGGGGAGACGGGCAGGCGGAGATTTCGCTGCTGCCTCGGGTTTCTGAATACCTCTCTCTAATCACCACGCTGATTCTGGCCTTTGGCATCTGCTTCCAGCTTCCGGTCATCCTCACGCTGCTCGGGCAGATCGGGGTGGTGACGAAGGAAATGCTGGTGAAGGCGCGGCGCTACGCAATCGTCGGCGTGTTCGTGCTGGCCGCCATCCTCACGCCGCCGGACGTCATCAGCCAGCTCTCCCTTGCCCTGCCGACGCTGCTTCTCTACGAGGTGTCCGTCTATCTGGTGGGCATCGTCGAGAAGCGACGGCTCGTGGC
>JAEZMT010000018.1 GCA_023442085.1 Pseudomonadota bacterium
CTGCCGAAATCCGTCGCCGGCCGCTCGCCGCCGGCCTTGCCCTCATAGACGCTATAGCTCGGCGCGCCCTCGGCTGCCGAAGCCTTCGCGAGCGGTGGATCGCGACGGTCGCGTTCGCTCTGGAGAAGATCGTCGGGATAGGCCGACGTTGCGGGATGGGCCGGTCGGGGTGCCGCCATGGCTTCCTCCTCGCGCTTGCATATCTGGGATTCTCCCCGGCGCGACGCGCAGACCGGGGATCAGGAGACAAGCGATGGGAGCACGAAGAGTTCCCAAATGCGCGGGCCACGCTGGCAAGAACGACCGGCTCGCCGCTCTCGCTCCCGCCCGAACCTGCTGCGCGCGAAGCTCTCACCGCAGGCCGAAGCCCAGCGCGGTGAGCGCATCGCGGATGCGGTCGCGGCCGGAGAGGGAGGCGGCGCCCTTCACCCGCGGCAAGGCGGCGGCGATCCAGCCGATCTCCGGGATCTTCTGGCCCTTCTGGAAGGCGGTCAGCGCCGCTTCGTAATGGTCGAGCGCATCCTGCGGCAGGCGCGCATCATAGCGTTCGCGGTGGAGCACGAGGCGCTGGGACATGCGCGGCTTCACGTCCGCCGGGCGGGCGGGGTCGGGATGGCCGATGGCGAGGCCGAACACGCCCACCACGTTGGGCGGCAGGCCGAGCAGCTCGGCCAGTTCCTCCGGCCGGTTGCGTAGCGCGCCGAGATAGACGCCGCCGAGGCCGAGGGATTCCAGCGCCACCAGCGCATTCTGCGCCCCGAGCGCCGCATCGATGATGCCGACGAACAGCGTTTCCAGAAACGAAAGCGCATCGGTGGGCTGGGCGTTGCGGCGGCCGATCTCCTCCAGCCGCGAAAGATCGGCGAGCCACACCAGCACCAGCGGCGCCTCGATGACATGCTTCTGCCCGCCGGCGATTTCGGCGAGGCGCGCCTTGGTGGCGGGGTTCTCCACCGCCACCACGCTGAAGGTCTGGAGGTTGGAGGAGGACGGCGCCGACTGCGCCGCCGCTACCAGCGTCTCGATCAGCCCCTCCGGCAGCGGCTCCTGCGTGAAGGCGCGCACGCTGCGATGGCTCAGCAAGCCGGCGATGGTGTCGTTGAGGAGGATCGAGGCCGGCGCCTCGGCTGCGCCGTAACGGGCCTCAAGCAGGGCGCGGGCGGCGGCGGCTTCATCGGGCGCGAGGGTGGCGCCAGTAGTGTCGGGAGTCTCGGTCATCGTTGGGCAAACTCCATGGGACGGCGCGCGAGCCCCCTCAAGCAATCAGGCCGTGGCCCGCGGCTTCTCCGCGACGGCTCCCGCGTTCCGGCGGAAGCCGGCGGCGGGGTGGGTGTCGGGCAGGAGGGGACCGCGGCGGAACAGCTTCTCGCGCAGCGTACCCTCATCATAGGACGTCTTGTAGACCGGGGGGAGCCGACGATGCAGCCGGGCAATGCCGTGGGCATGCCAGCCGAGCTTCGTCGCCTGCAGCGCGAGGTTGGCCCGGGCAGCGCCCGAGGGAATGTCTCCGCGCCGGCACTGCATATTGAGCGCGCCCTTCACCCGCCGCATCCTGGAGCTGATCGCCGAGCGCCACGGCGTGCCCTTCCCGCATTGACGCGCCGGCCCCGCGCGGCCACCTTCCGCCTCAGCCCACCCTTCGGATTCCCCATTCCCCATGCTCGACTATCGCCCCCTCGGGCGCACCGGCATCTCGGTGTCGTCCATCGCGCTCGGCACCATGACCTTCGGCCAGCAGAACACCGAGGCCGAGGGCCACGCCCAGCTCGACGTCGCCCGTGACCGCGGCATCAATCTCATCGACGCCGCAGAGCTCTATCCCATTCCGCCCAAGGCGGAGACGCAGGGGGCCACCGAGCGCATCGTCGGCTCCTGGCTGAAGGCGCGCGGCGGCCGCGACAAGGTGGTGATCGCCACCAAGGTGGTGGGCCGCTCCGACGCCACCTATTTCCGCGCCGACGGCAGACGCACGCGCCTCGACGCGCAGAACATCAACGAGGCCGTCGAGCGCTCGCTCAAGAACCTCGGCACCGATTACATCGACCTCTACCAGTTGCATTGGCCCGACCGGGCCGTGCCCCTGTTCGGCCAGAGCGACACCACCCGTGCAAGGGGCGGCGGAGAAGGGCCGGAAGTGCCCATCGCGGAGACGCTGGCGGCCCTCGATGCGCTGGTGCAGGCCGGCAAGGTGCGCCACATCGGCCTCTCCAACGAAACCGCGTGGGGTCTCTCGGCCTTCCTCGCCGCGGCGGAAAAGGGCATCGGCCCGCGCGTCGCCTCGGTGCAGAACGCCTACAACCTCGTCAACCGGACCTATGACACGGGCCTCGCCGAATTCCATCAGCGCGAGGGCGTGGGGCTGCTCGCCTATTCGCCGCTGGCGCAGGGCTTCCTGACGGGCAAGTATCTTGACGGCGCACGTCCGCCTGGTGCCCGCCACACGCTGTTCAACCGCGGCCAGCGCTACGAGAAGCCGGGCACGGAGGGGGCGATCCGCGCCTACGTGGCCCTCGCGCACGATGTGGGCCTGACGCCGACGCAATTGGCCCTCGCCTACGTCACCAGCCGGCCGTTCGTGACCGCGAACATCATCGGCGCCACCACCCTTGCGCAGCTGGAGGAGAATCTCGGCTCGCTCGACGTGACGATCACGCCCGAGATCGAGGATCGCATCGCCGCCCTGCACCAGCTGCACGGAAACCCTGCGCCCTGAAGGACCGGCGTGCCGATGCAGGCGCGTCTTCGCCTTTCGCTGGCATTCGCCGGCCCGCGCCCTATTCTCCTGCCGGAGATTTCACCGGAGAGTCCGGCCCGCGCCGCCGCGCGGCGCCCGGACGACAGGGACGCGATGCGAGACTTCCGCTGCCTCTACCGCCACGACTTCCTGCGCATCGCCTCCTGCGTGCCGCGCGGGGCCGTGGCGGACCCGAGCTTCGCCGTTGCCGAGACGCTGGAGATGGCGACGCAGGGTCATGAGGACGGCACCGCGCTGATGCTGTTCCCGGAGCTGGGCCTGTCCGCCTACGCCATCGACGATCTCCTGTTCCAGGCACCGCTCCTCGATGCGGTGGAAGGCGCGCTCGCGACCCTCGTCGCGGCCTCGGAGGATCTCTCCCCCGTGCTGGTGGTGGGCGCGCCGCTCAGGCATCAGGGCCGGCTCTACAACACGGCGGTGGTGATCCATGCCGGCACCATCCTCGGGGTGGTGCCCAAGAGCTATCTGCCCAACTACCGCGAGTTCTACGAGCGCCGCCACTTCACCCCAGGCCTCGACGAGCACGGCGGATACATCGAGCTGTTTGGCGGGCAGGTGCCGTTCGGCGTGGACCTGCTGTTCCGCTCGGAGGGCGAGGTGCCCTTCACCTTCCATGTGGAGATCTGCGAGGACGTGTGGGTGCCCCTGCCGCCCTCCACCCGCGGCGCGCTCGCCGGCGCTGAGGTGCTGCTCAATCTCTCCGCCAGCAACATCACCATCGGCAAGGCGGAATCCCGCCGGCTCCTGTGCGGCTCGCAATCCGCCCGCTGCGTCGCCGCCTACGCCTATTCGGCGGCGGGGCCGGGCGAATCCACGACCGATCTCGCCTGGGACGGGCACGCTGCCATCTTCGAATATGGCGACACTCTCGCCGAGGCCGAGCGCTTCGCCCCCGGCGCCACCATGGCGGTGGCGGACATCGACCTCGGCCGCCTCAGGCAGGAGCGGATGCGGCTCAACACGTTCGGGGATTGTGCCCGGCTGGAGCGCGACACCGCCCCGCCCTTCCGCACCGCCCATTTCGCCTACGCGCCGCCGTCCGAGCCGGTGCCGCTGAACCGCGACGTGGCGCGCTTCCCCTTCGTGCCCAACGATCCGGCGCGACTGCGCGAAGACTGCTACGAGGCCTATAACATCCAGGTTCAGGGCCTCGCCCAGCGCCTTGCCGCGACGGGCATGTCGCGGGTGGTCATCGGCGTCTCGGGCGGGCTTGATTCCACGCAGGCGCTCATCGTCGCCGTGCGCGCCATGGACCGCGTCGGCCATCCGCGCTCCAACGTGCTCGCCTACACCCTGCCGGGCTTCGCCACCTCCGACGAGACCAAGGGCAATGCCTGGGCGCTCATGCGCGCGCTCGGCGTGAGCGCGGAGGAGATCGACATCCGCCCCGCCGCGCGGCAGATGCTGGCGGACCTCGGCCACCCCTTCGCGGAAGGTCAGGCGGCCTATGACGTGACCTTCGAGAATGTGCAGGCGGGCCTGCGGACGGATTATCTCTTCCGCCTCGCCAACCACCATCGCGGGCTCGTTGTGGGCACCGGCGATCTCTCCGAGCTGGGCCTCGGCTGGTGCACCTATGGCGTCGGGGACCAGATGTCCCATTACAACGTCAACGCCTCGGTGCCGAAGACGCTGATCCAGCACCTCATCCGCTTCGTCGCCGCCTCCGGCGACGTGAGCGAGGAAACGGCGCGCATTCTCCACGCCATCCTCGCCACCGAGATCTCGCCGGAACTGGTGCCGGCGAGCGCGGGCGGCCCCATCCAGTCCACCCAGAGCATCATCGGGCCCTATCCGCTCCAGGATTTCACGCTCTTCTACCTGACGCGCTACGGCTATGCGCCGTCCAAGATCGCCTTCCTCTCCGAGCACGCCTGGGCGGATGCGGACAAGGGGCGCTGGCCGCAGGGCATCCCGCAGGCGGAGAAGCGCGCCTACGACCTGACCGAAATCCGCAAATGGATGAAGGTGTTCCTCTCGCGCTTCTTCACCAGCCAGTTCAAGCGTAGCGCTTTGCCCAACGGGCCGAAGATCTCCTCCGGCGGCTCCCTCTCCCCGCGCGGCGACTGGCGCCAACCCTCCGACAGCGGGCCGGGCGTGTGGCTGGCCGAGCTGGAGCGCAACGTTCCGGAAGCTTAAGGGGAGGCGCCGATCGAGTTGCTCGCACTCTGATTGGCCGATGCCTCTATTCGCGTGGCGCGGCACGCCATGCGTCTCCTGCCCCGGGCGAAACATCGTCCTCGACCCTCGGCTGCTCCGGCCCGACCCGCCGCGTCCCGCGGGGCTGCGCGGCATGGCGCCGGCCATCCATTCAATCAGAGGCTGCGCGCCAACACCCGCTGCCAGCGACATCCGCAGGCATCCGTCATTGTTTTCGCATTTTGCGACGATTTTCCTGATATTTATCAAGCCTTTATTGCCGCTTTGGCCCCACTTTCCCCTATCGCGAAACGAGCGCGGCGGTATGCTGTGAAGCTCCCGCCCTGGCGGCGGAAGACCAGGTGGAGGGCTGCATGGCAACCGTCTCGATCAACTGGTCGTGGGGCGCCCACGACACAATCGATTTCGACCCGGCCACCGACACGCTCGATTTCGGCTGGATCGGCGCGGACAGCTTCACGATCACCGAGGTCAACGGCTCGGTGGTCATCGACCTGCCCGCCAACAACCACAGCTACACGCTGACGGGCGTCACGCTCGCGGACCTCTCCCTTGCGAACATCACCGGCCACGACGCCTCCATGTTCGCCGAGTGGAGCGATGCCCTCGCCGCGAGCCATGTCGTCACCGGCGGCGTCAACACCGTCATCACGGTTGCGCGCAGCACCGACACGGTGCTGGCGTTCGACCCGCAGCACGACACGCTCGACTTCTCCGGCCTGACGGCGGACGACATCGCCATCGCCGAGGCCAACGGCTCGGTCGTGATCTTCCTGCCCAAGTCCCAGCAGACCTACATCCTCGAAGGCGTCAGCCTTGAGGACCTGGCCATCGGCAACATCAAGGGGGCCGACGGCGCCCTGCTCGCCGAGTGGAATGCCGCGCTGAAGGGCGGCGGCGCCACCGCCGGCACGGACGCGAGCGCGGGCGGCACAGAGGGCACCACCTATACGGTGGGCTGGCAGTGGAACACCCAGCAGGTGATCTCCTTCGACCCCGCCCACGACACGCTCGATTTCGGCTGGCTCCAGCCGCAGGATTTCTCGCTGGCCGAGGTCAACGGCTCCCTCGTCATCATCCTCGCTTCCAGCCAGCAGACCATCACGTTGGAGGGCGTGACCCTCGCAGATCTGTCGCCGGACGACATCATCGGCAAGACCCGCTTCGTCACCGACGCCTGGGCCGAGGCCATCGCCCAGGCCAAAGGCGAGACGACCGGCGACACCACGGGCACGGTCCCGCCGCAGGTGATCGAGGCGCCGGACTGGTCGGCGGATACGGTCTATACGGCGGGCGATCAGGTCACGGTCGGCCATGTGGTCTACGAGGCCAAGTGGTGGACCCTCGGCAGCGATCCCGAGCACGATTACGGCCCCGCCGGCTCCGGCCATGTGTGGACCCGCGTCGGCTATTCGGACCTGACCCCTGTGGCGCCCGAGACGCCGGAAGATGTCCACGCCGCCACCACCACCGAGACCTCGGTGACACTGACCTGGGACGCGGCCGAGGTGTTCGGCGTCGGCACCATTTCCGGATATGCCATCTATCAGGATGGCGAGCTGATCGGCACCACCACCGACCGCAGCTTCAAGGTGGCGGGGCTGGAGGCGGATACGTCCTACAGTTTCTCCATCGTCGCGCTGGATGAGGCGGGAGCGTCGCATCCCTCCCCGGCCGTCTCCGTCACCACCGATCCGGTGGGCACCGATGCGGCGGACCATCAGGTGTTCTCGCCCTATGTGGACCTCTCCATGGTGTCGAGCGCGGCGGACTTGGTTCAGGACGTGAGCGCGGCCGGCATCGATGCCGTCACCCTCGCCTTCGTCGTGGGCACCGGGAGCAACACGATCGGCTTTGCCGGCCTCGGCTCCGGCAACACGCTCGCCGACGGCAGTACCGTCGCCTCGGTGGTCCACGATCTTCAGGCGCAGGGCGTGGACGTGACCATCTCCTTCGGCGGCGGCCACGGGGAAGAGCCGGCGCTCTATTTCGCCGACGCCAAGGCCCTCACCGCCGCCTACCAATCGGTGATCGACACCTATGGCGTGACCTCCCTCGACTTCGACGTGGAAGGCGACGCCCTCACCAACGACGCCGCCAACGCCCTGCGCAACGAGGCGCTGGTGGCGCTGGAGAAGGCCAATCCGGACCTCTCCATCTCCTTCACCCTGCCGGCGCTGCCCACCGGCCTGACGCAGGACGACATCGAACTGCTGCAGGCGGCGCACGCGGCGGGCGTGGACATCGACACCGTGAACATCATGGTGATGAACTACGGGGCGGAGAACGATTCCGGCGACATGGGCCAGGACGCCATCGACGCGGCGGAAGCCACCATCGCCCAGCTCGAAGCCCTCGGCATCGATGCCAAGGTGGGCATCACGCC
>JAEZMT010000027.1 GCA_023442085.1 Pseudomonadota bacterium
CGCGAACGAGGTCTTCTCCGGCCACCTTGCTGATGGCATAGGGATCGGTTGCGAGGAGCGGATGATCGAGATCGAGCGGCGCATAATGCGGCGCCAGCATCCGGCCCTCGCGCACCGTATAGCCTGCTACGGAATCGCTTGAGCAGAAAACCACGCGCCCGACGCCTGCCGCTTCCGCCGCGTCGAGCACGGTATATGTGCCGAGCAGGTTGACGCGCATGATGGTCTGGCCGTCACCCGACCAGATATTCGGTATAGCCGCCAGGTGCAGGACGCCATCGGCTCCGGCCATGGCGCGCTGCACCAGTTCGGGCGATGTCACATCGCCCACGTGCCAGTCGATATGGGCATCGCCGGCGCGCCGATCGAGACCCCGCACATGATGGCCATGCGCCATCAGTTCGCGCACGACGAACCGCCCCAGCAATCCGGCGGCCCCGGTGACGAGAATGGTGCTCATGGGACAACTCCGGCCGTGCACGGCACGAAGCCGAGGGGCTCCAGCGCGCGATGGCTGCTCAGGATGGCGGCATCGGGATCCTGGCCGATGATCTCCAGGGTGGTGGCGCCCTCGAAGCCGACCGCGTCGAGCGCCTTGGCGACCTCGGCAAACGGCACGGTCCCCGTGCCGATCGGGTCATGACGCCATTTGTCCTGCCCGGTATCGGACAAATGCACGATCCGCAGCAGATCGGCGAGTTGCCGGATGCCGGCGGCCGGGTCTTCCCCGATGAAATGCGCGTTGGCCGCGTCGTAGCACACCCCGATCGCCGGCGAGGTGTATCCGCGCACAAACCGCTCCAACGCAGCCGCATCCGGAAAGGCGGCAAACGGCACGTTCTCGATCGCGAGGCCGATGCCGCGGTCCTCGGCATGGGGCAGCAGCTTGCCTATGCCGTCGCCGACCCAGCCGGTGCGATCGGCGAAACTCGGCGGAAACAGCGGGCTCATCCGGCCCGGCACTACCACCACCGTCTCAGCACCGATATCGGCGGCAAGATCGATGGTGTCCTCGAACATTTTCACGGACGCGGCCCGCACGCGCGCGAACGGGCTGGCGAGGTTGTGGTCGAGGCTCGGCAGGTTGATCGCGGTCTTGTAAGCGCCTGCATCCTGCAGTGCCGCTCGCAGCTCGCGCCGCGCGGCGGGTCCGAAATCGTCGAACGACAGATGCGGGGGCTGCAGCAGGAACTCGATCTGGCGATAGCCGAGCCGCCCCAGACGGCGCACGCACGCCGCCGCCGGGGTGGACCAGATATAGCCGTAGGTGTTGATGCCGATGTCGCGCGCCATCAGACGGCCCGCAATTCGGATGGAGCCAGATCGACGACCTTGGTGATGCCCAGCAGCCGCTCCTGCAGCGCGATGTCGCCCGCCAGCCTTTCGGCATCGCCGCTGAACGCCACCTTGCCGCTGACCAGCACGTAGGCCCGATCAGCCATCGCCAGAACGCTCTCGGCGTGATGTTCGACGATCACGAGGCTGGCCTTCCGGGTGAGCTTGGCCACAGCTTCACGGACCTCCTGCACGACGGCGGGCGCGAGGCCTTCGAACGGCTCATCGAGCAGGATCAGCCGACTAGGCACCATCAGTGCGCGCGAAATCGCGACCATCTGGCGTTCGCCCCCGGAGAGGTTTTCGGCCCGCTGCCGCATCAGCACCCGCAACTTCGGGAACAGATCGCAGATTTCCTCCTGCGAAGCGCCGCCGCGCCGCGCCGCCAGCTTGAGATTTTCCTCGACCGTCAGGTTGGGGAACAAGCGACGGCCTTCGGGCACCAGCGATATGCCCAGGCGATTGATCTCGTCGGGACGCAGCCCGCTGATCTCCTTCCCGTCGAAGGTGATCCGCCCCGCGGTCAGCGGCAGAACGCCGGTGATCGCCCGCAGGGACGTGGTCTTGCCGACGCCATTGCGCCCAAGCAGGGCGACGACTTCGCCCGGCCGGACCACGAGGTCCAGACCATCGAGGACGGTGCCTCCACCATAGCCGGCGAAAATGCCTTCGACCTTGAGCAGCGGAGCCCCGGACGCGGAGGACGTGGGGACCGCACGATCCGCGGCGGCGCGCGGTGGCGGCAGCGACTTGCCATGGGCGCTGCCAAGATAGGCTGCGACCACCTCCGGGTGCCCGGCCACCTCGGACGGCTTGCCATCGGCGATCAATCGGCCCTGATGCAGCACGGTGATGCGGTCCGACATGGACAGGACGCGGTCGATGTCGTGCTCGATGAGCAGCACCGCGTAGGATTTGGCGAGGCGCTGGATCAGGCGGCTGACGACCTTGCGATCGGACTCGGCAAGGCCGGCCAGCGGTTCGTCGAGCAGCAGAAGCTTGGCTTCCGTCGCCAGCGACACGGCGATTTCCAGCAGCCGCTTTTCGCCGTGCGCGAGCGATGCGCACGTCTCTTCCGCCCGGTCTGCGAGGCCCACGGCATCGAGCAACGACCATACTTTGGCGTTCGCAGCTTCGTTGTCGTACGCGTCGTACCAGTAGCCGCCCCACTGGTGCTGCGCGGCCTGCACAGCGATGCGCACGTTCTCAAAGGTAGTGAGGTTGGGAAATACGCTCAGGATCTGGAACGAGCGCGACATGCCGAGCCGCGCCCGCTTGTGCGGCGCCAGATGCTGGATCGGTTTGCCTTCGAACAGGATGGCGCCGGCGTCGATCTTGTGAACGCCGGTGAGGAGATTGAACAAGGTCGTCTTGCCCGCGCCATTGGGACCGATCAGGCTGTGCAGGCCGATCCGGCTCACCTCCAGCGAGACTGCCTCTTGGGTGACGATCGAGCCGAAGCGCTTCGACACGTTCTCGATCAGGAGAATTGGCGTCGATGAGTCCGAAACGACGGCCTGGGCTGATGTGAGCGGCGCAATCTTCGACGGACGGGGCGGGATCACCGATCGCGTCAGCGTCCAGCGGTTGCGCCCGATCAGGCGTTGGAAGATGCCTTGCACGCCTTCATGGGACAGCAGAGCAAAAGCGATGATGATGGGGGCGAAGAGCAGCCACCAGTTTTCTGTGATGGCGCTGAGGCGGTCTTCAAGCGTGATGAAGATGATGGCGCCCCACAGCGGGCCTAGGAAGTGGTGCACGCCGCCCAGCGCCGCCATCAGCACCGGGTCGCCGGCATGCTGCCAGCTCAGATTGTTGGCGTAGACGCCTTGCAGCAGCAGCGACATGAGGCCACCCGCCACGCCGATGACGCCGCCCGCGACGATGAGCGCGATCAGCTTCGTGCGGTAGGTGTCGAAGCCGAGGCTCGACACGCGCTGTTCATTGTCGCGGATCGCCTGCATCAACCGGCCGAACGGTGCGTGAGCCAGGCGCCACATGACCCAGCAGCTTCCCAGAACGGTGACCAGCGCGAAGATGTGGAAAGACACCGCCGAACCGAACAGGGGCCGCTCGACATTCTGCAGGCCGTTCTCGCCGCCGGTCACGCTGGTCCATTTGAACGCGATTTCGAAAGCGATCTGCGAGCAGGCCAGCGTCAGCAGCGAGAAATAAAGGCCGCGCCGCCGCAGGATGATGGCACCGACAACCAGGGCCAGAAGCAGCGAGAACAGCGCGGCGATGATGATGCCGGTGATCTCGTTGCCGCCAAGCATGCCGCTGCCGATGGCAAGGGCGTAACTGGCGCAGCCAAAGAAGAACGAGGCGCCGAACGGGACAAGTCCGACGTAGCCGATCAGGAAGTTCACACCACCGGCATAGAGCGTGTAGATGGCGATCTGGGTGATGCGATGGATCGGCATTCCCGTGGCAAGGGCGATGCCCGTCGCCGCGATCAGCACCACCGCCATGATGAAGATGGGGTGGTCCCAGAGGCGGTACAGAATTGAGCGACCATTTGTCATTCGAATCGCTCCCAGCGCTCGCCGAACAGGCCGCGCGGCCGAAGCAGCATGATTGCAAACATGAGGACGTACATCGAAGCTGCGGCAGCCTCTGGCTTGAACTGGATCGTCAGTGACGTGACGATGCCGACGGCGAGGCCGGCGACCACCGCGCCGCGGAACGATCCGAGCCCGCCGATGGCGACGACGACAAAGGCCGGCATCACCGCATTTGCCGCCATCGACGGCGAGACGGTCCAGAGCGGGGCTGCAAGGACGCCGGCAATGGCCGCCAGCCCGCAGCCGAGGCCGAACACCGCCGTCAAAACACGCGGCAGATTGATGCCCAGCAGTTCCACCATTTCGGGATCCCGGCTGCCGGCGCGCAGAACCCGGCCATATGGCGTCCAGGCCAGAAAGGCCCACAGGCCGAGTAGTGTCGCGATGGTGGCCCCGAGCACGGCGACGCGATACTTCGTGATCAGCAGCGGTCCGGCCTCGACGACGCCGAGCAGGGCCGGCGGCGCGTTGAAGGGCTTGCCATCCGCCCCCCAGATATAGCGGATCAGCGCTTCGATCAGCAGAGCAAGCGCGAACGTCACAATCAGGCTCAGCAACGGCTCCTTGCCGTAGAGGCGACGGATGATCGTCACCTCCACGAGCATGCCCACCAATCCGACCAGGAGCGGCGCAAAGATCACCGCCGGCCAGCCGTACAGCTGGAACAATTGCCAGGCCGCGTAGGCACCCAGCGCAAAGAACGCGCCGTGCGCGAAATTGATCACGCCGAGCAGTCCGAACGTGATGGAAAGTCCCACGGCAATCAGGACATAGATGAAGCCAAGGACGAGACCATTGGCCGTCTGTGAGACGAGGGTGTCAAGCATGTTTCCATCCGTTCGGAAGCTGCGGCGAAACAGGGCGGCGGGCGACCTGCCGGCTCAGAGAGGTGGCATGTTGCAGCCAACCTCTTCCTTGGTGCCGAACGCCGTCTCGGTACTGGCAGCCGAGTCGGACGTATTCTTCAGAACGTCGAAATAGTCCCACTTGTCGGTGATCTGCTTCTTGACGCCGACGATGACGGCGGGGCGCACCATCTGGTGATCCCATTCGCGGAAGAAGAATGGGAAGGCCTCCTCGGTATTCTTCCACTTTTCCAGCTGGGTCACGATCGCCTTCGGATCAGTGGACTTGGCGGCCTCGATCGATTCGAGCAGGGCACGCATGCCGATCCAGCCCGACCACGTCTTATCCGATGGCGGTTCGTGATACTTCTTCTCGAAATCGGCGGTCATTTTCTTCTCTGCCGCCGTATTATTTGGGTTGTTGTAATACCACGGCTTCACGTAGATTCCGGTCGACGCCTGGGCGCCCACGTCCCAGAAATCGGTGTCGGTCACGGCGATGGCGGCGTAGGGGATCTTGTCCTTCATCCCCATCTCGTTCCACTGCTTCAGGAAGTTCGAGAAATCACCGCCCACGAGGCCGCCGACGACGACATCGGGCTTCGCTTGGCGGATTTTCAGGATGTAGGAGCTGTAATCGGCGGTATTGATCGGAACTTCATCCACGCCGACTTCAGTTGCACCCACTTTCTTGAGCAGCGCGCGCGAGGCGCGGAGAATGTCCTGCCCGAACGCATAGGATGCCGTGATGAAGTACACCTTCTTGCCGATCTGCGAGACGTAAGGCATCAGGCCTTCCATCTGGACCGGCACGGTCGCCTGGGTCCGGAACGTGTAGCGGCTGCAGCTCTTGCCGGTGATCTCGCTGGCCGCAGCGCCAGTCAGGATCAGCGGGATCTTCTCGCGATTGGCGACGCTCATGATCGCCAGCGCCGACGAGCTGTAGTTGCCACCGACGACGGCAACGACTTTGCTCTCGTCAACCAGCCTCTGCATATTCTGCTGAGACACTTGCGGATTGGGCTCGTCGAGCCATACCAACTCGATGGGACGACCCAGCACCTTGCCGCCGGCCTGCTCCACGGCGAGTTCGCTGCCGCGCTGCAGATACTGGCCGATGGCGGCGCCGGGACCCTGCTTCGAATAGATGAGGCCAATGCGGATTGGCTCTGCGGACTGCGCATAAGCAGTGCCAAGCCCCAAGGTGGAGAGCGCCATGGCGCCGGCAAGGGCACCGATGAAGGCTCTTCGCTGAGTAGGACTTTTCGTCATGTTGGTTCTCCTCCCGTATTGTTTTGTGTTTGCTTCAGGTCGTGCGGTGGGGTTTGCCGAAAATCGGTTCTTTGAAGGGGATGGGAGGCAATGCCCATGTGCCGGTCGACGGCGGCCGCACCTCCGCATCGACATGCACGTCGATCACACAAGGGCGACGGTTCTTGATCGCTGCCTCGACGGCGCCACGCAGATCATCGCTGCGGGTCACCGTCACGCCGTCGGCGCCGCAGGCGCGCGCCCAGGCCGCAAAGTCGGGATTGTAACGATCGCCGCCGGGGCCCTGGTTGCCCTTGTAGAAGGCGGTGCCGAGTTCGCGGCCGTCGAACAGGCCGTATTGCAGGTCGCGGATGGCGCCCCAGGCGAAGTTGTTCCACACGATCCAGATGCAGGGCAGATCATATTCGACCGCCGTGGCGACCACATAGGGCGCCATCATGAAGCCGCCGTCGCCGACCACCGCCACACAGGGACGATCGGGCGCCGCCAGCTGCGCGCCAAGGATGCCGCAGACGCCGAAGCCCATCGACGAATAGCCCCAGCTGTTCAGCATGCTCTGCGAACGCTTGGGCTTCCAGAACTGCATGAACCAATTGTGGTGCACACCAGAATCGAGCGAGAGGATGACATCGTCGGGCAGGACGTCGAGCAGCGCGCCGACGACGTATTCCGGCCGGATCGGCGTCGTCACCGAACTGAAGTTGGGGCGCACGAACGCCTCCCACTCTGCGACCCACTTGGCCACGTCCTCGCGCCATGGCGCAAAGGCTTCGCGGGTGATCTCGGGATGCTCCGGCAGCGCGGCAATCATCTGGGCGGCGAATGCCTTGGCGTCGGCGATGATGCCCAGGGTCGGCGGGTAGTTGCGGCCGAGTTCCGCCGGATCAATGTCGACCTGCAGCAGCTTCGTGCTCGGGAAGTTCCAGGAATAGCCGGGATGCCAGCTCGACGACGACCGATCGTCGAAGCGCGTGCCGATGCAGATCACAAGATCGGCGAAACGGCCAGCCTGGTTGGCTGGATAGGCCCCATTTCGACCGATGAAGCCGAGCGTGAGCGGGTCGTCGGCGGGAACACAACCCATGCCATTCGGCGACGTGATGACCGGGATGCCCAGCTTGTGCTGCAATTCCGCGATCTCGGGACCCGCTTCCGCGAGCGTTGTGCCGTGGCCGATGAAGAAGACGGGACGCTTCGCGAGAGACAGGAGATCGAGGGACGCCGCCACATCTTCCGCGCTGGCGCTCGGACGATGCCCCCCATGCACATGGGATAGGGGCGGAAGCTCGACGTCGGCTTCCTCCTGGAAAACGTTATAGGGGATGTCGAGATTGACCGGTCCGGGACGTCCCGTGACCATGGTATCGAAGCCCTGACGCAACGCCAGCGGCAGCATGTCGACGCGGCTGGGCTGGAACGAGCGCTTCACCACCGGCCGAAGGACCTGGGCGAAGTCGGCCTGGTTATGCGCGTACAGCTCCTGGAACGGCCCGCGATTGGCCTGGGAGGTCGGCACGTTGGCGGTGATGGCCATGAAGGTGGAGGAATCCGCCAGCGCCGTCGCGAGCGACATCACCATGTTGGCCGACCCCGGCCCGGTGGATGTCAGCGTGGCGACGGGTTGATGCTTCACGCGGAAGTATGCGTCCGCCATATGCCCGGCGCACTGTTCATGACGCGGGGACACCAGCTTGACCTTGTCGCGTACTGCGTGCAGCGCGTCCAGGATGCCGACGTTACCGTGTCCGCAGATCCCAAAAACGAAGGGCACGTTCTGCTTGACAAGATACTCGGCGATGACTTCGCCACCCTTCATTTTTGCCATAACTTTTTCCTATGGTTCTTGGCCGCCAAGCATCTCAGGCCAAGATGGTGATCATGCGTTCT
>JAEZMT010000138.1 GCA_023442085.1 Pseudomonadota bacterium
CGCCCATGCGGAAATGGTTGTTCACCTGCAAATGCCGGTCGCCGGCGGAGTTGCGCACCACGCTCACCGCCGCCATCACACCGTCGCGGTGCCATTCCAGCGCGCCGCCCTCCGGCACCTGCACGAATCGCAGGGAGACCGGCGCGACCACCAGTGCCAGCGTCGCCGCCAGCGTCAGCCCGCCGCCGGCCAGCGCCGCACGGCTCCGGAGCGGCAGCGCCAGGACATAGGCGGCGGCGAGGAGCGCGAAGGCGTATTTGGCGCCCATCAGCGGCAGCAGGACGGGGCCGAACAGCATGGGCGCCAGCGCCGCGCCCAACGTATTGGCCGCGAGCCCCGGCCCGACGCCGCCGAGCCGGTCCGACGCGCGCTGGGCGAGCGCGGTGAACAGGGCGCCCATGGCGAGGGTGGGCGGCAGGAAGGCCAGCGCGGCGATGGCGACCTCGGCGGCGAGCCGGCCGGCCACTGTGACGGGCAACACGGCCTTGAGGCCCGAGAGAATCACCCCCGAGGCGCCCAGCAGCGCCGCTCCGGCGAGGCAGGCGAGGGCGGTGAGGGTGACCAGCCAGCCGATCGTGCCCTCTCCCCCCGGCCCCCGATGCGCCTCCCACCGGGCGTAGAGCGCCGCGCCGAGGGCCGTGCCGGCGAGGTAGCAGGCGAGCAGGACGGCGAAGGTGTAGATGGTGTTTTCCAGTATCTGGCTCAGCACCCGCACCGTCAGCACCTCGTAGCCGATGCCGAGGATGCCGGTGAGGAACAGGGGGGCGAGCACAAGGAGCTTAGAGGAGCCGGTCTCGCACGCTTCAATCGCGCGGGCCACCGGGGCCGAATCGCGGGCGACGGCCAGCATGGCCGCCGCGCAAAGCGCATTCAGGACGGCGCACAGAACCAGCGTCGCGTTGAGGCCGAGGGCGGGGATGATGAGGAAGGCGGTGGCCAGCGTCCCCGCCACCGCGCCGAAGGTGTTGGCGGCATAGACGTGCCCCACCGCCGCCCCGGAGGCGAATCGTGGCGCCAGCACGGCTTCCAGCGCCGGCAGGGTGGCGCCCATGGCGAGGGTCGCCGGCAGCAGCAGCACGAAGGGCAAAGCGAAGGCGACGGTCCATTGCCGCAGCGCCGAGGCATCCACCGGCACCAGCGTGGGCACGAGATCGCCGAACAGCGGCGTCGCGACGATGAGAACCAGCGCCCAGGCGCCGATCACCAGCTCAAGGCCGGCATACCAGGCGGCGGGCCGCCGGCTCGCGGCGATGGCTCGGCCCAGCAGCAGGCTGCCCAATGCGAGGCCGCCGAACAGGGCGGAGATGACGCCCAGAACCGCCACCAGCTCATGGCCGAGGCTGACGGCGAGCATTCGCGTCCAGACGATCTCATAGCCGAGGCCGGCAAAGCCCGAGAGGGTCGCCACCAGCGCGATGGCGATGCCGGTGCGCGCGTTTCGCCCGAGCGTCAGCTCTTGCGAGGCGGCGGATCCGGACTGCGAAGCCTGAACCTGGGACATGAACGAAACCGATCCCTGAAAGCGAAAGAAGCCGGAGGCCCGAAGGCCCCCGGCATCCGAAGGTCTCGCGCCGGCCGTGGCCGGCGCGCGTCTTTTTCAGTTTCCAATCACTTGGCGAGGGAGACCGCGAGCTTCTCGTTGGTCTCGACGAGGAGTTCCGGCTGGTCGGAGACGCGGATGAAGATGGGGTTCGTGTAGAACCACAGGTCCGACCACGCGGCCACGTCGTAGCTGGAGATCTTCTGGCCGTCGCGCACCACCAGGTGCGAGGGGCAGGCGGCGTCGTTGCAGGGCACGAACGGGCCCTGCGCGGCGTTTTCCGGATCCCAGTCGTTGAGGGGGTTGCCCTGGGCGTCCGTCTCGGCTGGCACCGAGGCCGGCAGGTTCGAGCCACGCACGCGGACGTACATGTTGTTCTGCACGTTCGGGATGGTGACGGTCATGGTGCGCTTGGTGCCGCGCGCCTTCCAGGTGGACGGGCCGAAGGTGGCGATGATCGCCGACGAGGCATTGGTGCCGGCGGTGTAGTTCGGGCTGTTGGGCGCGACCACGCCGGTCACGTCACCCTTGATGAACTGCACCTGACGCAGCGTCGGCTTGTTCAGCGGCTCCTGGATGCCGATCTGGGCCAGCGACGGGTTGTTGAAGGTGTAGGGCGAATAGTTCGGGCCACCGGTCACGTTGACCTCGAGGGTCAGCGTCACCGACTTGCCGCGCTTCACCACCAGCGTCTCGCCCATGCCCGCCTTGGCGCCGAGGCCGGCTTTGCCGGAATAGGTGAGCTCGCCGGAGATGAGATCGCCCTGCACCGAGTAGGAGTTGCCCGAGCGCACGCCATCGACCACCACCTGCGGGCGGAGCGCCACATTGCGCTTGGGGCGCGGGATGTAGAGCTTCTGGTACTCGCCGGGGTAGAAGTCGTTGGTGGTGCCCTTCTCGTAGATGGAGAAAGCGCCGCGGTTGTGCCAATCGGAGCTGGCGTAGAAGAACCAGTTGCGGCCTTCACCCAGCAGCGCGTCCCACACGCCGCCGATCTTGGCGGCATAGATGCCGGTGCCGCCGAAGGTGGTCACGCCCACCGAGTCGCAGCCGTTGCCGCAGAAGCCGGCGCGGTATTCGCCGCGATTGTTCGAGGCCTGGTGGCCCGGCTGGCTTTCGAAGCCCACGGCGACGGTCGGACCCGCGTTGTTGAAGTCGCGCAGGTGCTCGATGTTGAAGCCGTTGTTGCCGTTCGGGTTGAACACGCCGGCGCGCTCGAGATGCGCGGGCACATAGTAGCTGTCCAGCGGATAGTACTTCTGCAGCCACTGGACGGAGGGAACCGCCTTGTTCTGGTGGTTCGTCGTGCCCGAGCCGACGCCCGACGCATTGGCGACCTTGCCTTCCCAATTGTGGGTGGGCGCGCCCTTGCTGAAGTCGGCATCGGAGCGGTCGAAGCGGTATTCGAACTCGGCCACCGCGCTGGCGTCGCCGGTGTCCTTGTCCTTGTTCTTCTTGCCGAACAGACCCTTCTTCTCGATGGCGTTCTGCGGCTTCTGATTGCCGATGACCGTCATGGAGGTGTGCTCGTGGCCGGGCACGTTGGTCTCGATGCCGGCATAGAGCATCGGCACGCCGGTCTCCTTGGCGAGACGCACGAGCTCGGGGAAGATGATCTCTTCCGCGCTCTGCCAGCGCCACATGGAGCGGTGGCCCTGCGAGGTGGCGGTGTCGCCCTTGATCACCAGGCCCTGGACCTGATCGAAGAAGCGGCCGGTGCCGGTGGTGGAACCGTCACCTTCCGGGTCGTCCACGCGGCAGTCGCGCGGGCTGGAGCCGCCGTGATCGGCCGCGCCGAGCCATTCCAGGCCGTAGCTCTGGACCGCCTTCTTCACCATGGTCTCGACCGACGAGCGGCCGTCCGAGCACGGCGTGTGATTGTGGAAGTCGCCGGCCATGTAGCTGTCGGCGAACGCATGCGTCGGCACAAAAGCCGCTCCGCCGGCAACAGCGAGGACCGACGCCCCCGCGATGAGCTGCTGTGTCAGCACCCCGCCCTTCATGCTCCAACCCCTGATTTTCCCACGGACGCCAGTCCGCCCGTAAGGGCCTCCTAGCGGTGTTCTGTGACCGGGTGCTGAAGGTTCTGTGACGCCGTTGAAGGTGAGCCGGGAAACCAACGGGCTCAGGCGTTTGAAGGGGGAACGGGGCATGGAGTCCGTAGCGGTGGAACGTCGAGCGCTGCGCCGATCCGGCCTCGGAATATACCTGGACAGTTTCGAGCCGCAGCGTCAATTCATGCGCGAGAACGTCGTCGTGGCGTCGGGCGAGCGGGCCGGCGGTTTCATATCGACCCAGAATCGTGCCTTGATCTGCGTGCCATTTGCACTCAGTTCAAAATAATTCTTCTTGTCCGATGTGAAAAAGAGATCACCTCCGACGCCTTTCTGGATTGTCACGTTCCAGCAGACCTTATCGTAGCAATAAACAGCCTGGGTTGGCGTGTTGAATTGAATTCGGCCGACGTTTTTGGGTGACATTTTCGCCTTGTACACGCCGTACCAGGTCCACCGACCTTCGTAGTATTCGCGTTTCATGTCGATTTGCTGAGCGGTGGCTGAGCTCGATGCGGCAAAAAACGGGACTGCTCCCGCGATGGCCAGAAGCACAAGTCGTCCCTTCAATGACATGTTTCCCGCTCCCCCTCGATCACCCTGACCCTACGGCTTGGACTTGGCCTTAACAAGCTGGCTTCCCATGGAGCCGGAGCCGATTGCGCGTGGATGCCCCGTCCGGCCAAAGCGGTTACATGTCAGGCTTGGCCCCCTGCGTTTCGGTCGTGCCGCGCTGTCATCAAGCCGACACCGGTCCCCCGTTACGGGAAGCGCCGCCAGCGGCAGCGGACGCACGAAGTGGCGGGGATGCGCATTTTTCGCATCCCTGTGGGCGGGGGACGAGTCTTGACGTCATCGGGTTTGAAT
>JAEZMT010000162.1 GCA_023442085.1 Pseudomonadota bacterium
CCGAGCGGCGGCGCAATTACGGCAACCGCATCTCCGGCGGCGAGCAGCAGATGCTCGCCATCGGGCGCGCGCTGATGACCAACCCGCGCCTGCTCATCCTGGACGAAGCCACCGAAGGCCTCGCGCCGCTCATCCGTGCGGAGATCTGGGCCGTGCTGTCGGTGCTGAAGGGGGAGGGGCTCTCGCTCATCGTCATCGACAAGCACGTCTCCGCGCTGGCGGGTGTGTGCGACCAGGTGGCGGTGATGGAGAAGGGCCGGGTGGTGCATGCGGGGCCGGCGGTGGAGTTCGCGGGGGACGCCGAGCTGGTGGGGCGCCATCTGGGGGTTTGAGCGAGCGCGTCCCCCTCTCCCGCAAGGGGAGAGGGAGAGCAAAGCGCGCCCTACGCCGCGCGGCGCTCGTGCTTTCCTTCGCGGACTTCCTCGATGATCTTTTTGCTGAAGTCCTCCAGATCACCGGGATTGCGCGAGGTAATGACGCCGTTGTCGGTGACGACGGAGGCATCCTCCCAGCGGGCGCCGGCATTCTCCACGTCGGTGCGGATGGACTTGTAGGAGGTCATGCGCTTGCCCTTCACGAGGCCCGCCTCGACGAGCAGCCACGGCGCGTGACAGATGGCGGCAACCGTTTTGCCGGCATCGTAGAAGGACTTGATGAGGCCGATGGCCGCCGGGTCCACGCGTAGCAGGTCCGGGTTGATCTGGCCGCCGGGCAGGACGATGGCGTCGTATTCAGTCTCCCGCACCTCGGCGAGGGTCTTGTCCACCGGCACCGGGCGGCCCCAGTCCTTCTTGTCCCAGCCCTTGATCTCGCCGCGCTCGGGCGAGACGACGTGCACCTGTGCGCCGGCCTCCTTGAGCCGGTCGCGGGGCACCTCCAGCTCGGACTGCTCGAAGCCGTTGGTGGCGAGGATGAGAATGCGCTTGCCGTCCAGAGGACCGGGCATGTGTGCCTCCATCGTTGTGTGATCCTGTGCGGGCGGCCCATGGCCGTGGCCCGCAGATCCGGCGCGCCGCGTGCGGGCCGGTTACAGGGACGATGACGGGAGCGGGGGATCGTTCCGGGGGGCGGCCTGCCGTGCCCTTCACGGCCCCTTGACGGCGCGGGCCGTTCGGCGCTTTATCCGCCTGCGCGGCTCATGCTGCGCCGTAAGCGTCCGACGTCAGGCAACGCATCCAACCCCGGTCCCGGCCGGTCGGATGCGCCTTGCGATCCGGACCTCCGGGACCATCCGAAGAAGGATGGCCCGATGGCCTCTTCAAAGCCTGCTTCCTGCAGATTTCTCCGCAAGCTTCCGGCGCGCTATGCCGGCTTCGTCATGCCGCTCGTGTTATCGGTGCTGATGACCTTCGTGGTCTCGGCCATCGCCACCGGGCGCAGCCTCGGCTTCGGCCCCGGTTTCCTCGCCACCTGGCCGGTGGCGTGGGGGCTCTCTTGGCTGGTGGCATTCCCCACCCTGCTGCTCGTCCTGCCGGTGGTCCGGCGCATCGTCGGCCTGCCGGTGGAGGCGCCCGGGCGGTGACGGGCCGGCACGGGTTCGGCTTGCCGCGGAACCCGTGCCGGATGCCTTGACGGCTGCGTCTCGCCAAAGATCAGGAGACGAAGACGATCAGCTGGCTGAGGGAGATGATCGAATCTGCAGAGGCCAGCGGCCGGGTGTAATGCCGCGGGTCGGCCGGTCCGGTGTCCTGCCAGTCCACATTCAGGGCGTCGAACTTTCCGAGCCAGGCCTGGGCCGCGATGGCGATGGCTTCGGAACGACGGCCGAGGTCCGGCTCCGTCACCTCCGCCTCCAGCAGCGCGCACAGAAGGGTTTCCGCCACGATATAGCCGCCCACCGCGCCGAGCTGGGGCGTGTCCGGCGCAAGCTCCGCTTCCCTCAGGACATAGTACCAGAGCGGCGTGTCCCAGCGCAGGCGCGGCTCGCGCTTCAGAACTTCGGGAAACGATCCGCCGGGTCCGAATACCCCCTTCGGAAACACCTCCGCGATCGTCGCGATGAAGCCGTAGCGTTGCGCCAGCTGGCGAGCGACGGACTGTCCGCCCGGCAGCCCGAAATCCACGCCCCGGCGGATATTGCGTTCGGCCAGCGACTGGGGCGGCTCGCCGATGGCGGGCGGGGGCAGACGGAAGATGGAGGAGGGAAGATGCGTGTCGATGCCCTCGCCGCCCTGCGGCTCAGCGTTGGAGAGCTTGAAGAACAGCGGCCAGTCCACGTGAAAATTCGCGGTGCCGTCATAGAGCTGTTCGTCGCCCCGCAAATCGCGGTCCCACGGCTTCCCGGCGAAGCCCGTGCTGCGGCGGAACAGGGGAACACTGACAAACGCGGGGTCATTGGTCAGCCCAATCGAACCTGCCAGCTGATAGCCGTCGCGCAGCTGGGTATGGCCGAGGCGGAAGACCGCGTGGGAAAATTCGACGGGGATCGTCACCGCGTCCTTCACGGCCTCGTCGCCGATCCCGAGCCTTTCGAGGATCGCGTCGTTGCGGGCGTTCGTGTCCTGAATGAATGTCTTCCTGCGCGTGAACTGCTCCAGCACGGCCCGGATCTGCGCGGGGCGCACGATGCGCGGCAGATAGTCGAAGATCACGATCTGGCGGTAGATCTTGGCGACCTGATCGCGCGTCTTGTTGAATTCGCCGCCGAAAGGCGCGAAGTCTTCGGCGGGCGCATCCGGCTTCGCCTTGCGTTTGTCGGCATGGATCTTGTTGTGAAGCCGCTCGAACAGAAGATGGATCTGCGCGATCAGCTTGTTTTCGTCATTGCGCGGGTCGGCGATCAGGCGATTGTTGCGATATTCGGCACCGCGTTTGAAGTCGGGCGGCAGGTTCTGCTCACCGACGTTAACCACCTCGTGCACAAACAGCCCGTCCGCGTCGAACAGGTCCGTCTGCACATTGCCCAGGAGACCGTAGACGGAATCCAGGTCCAGCCGCCCGCTGCGCCCGTTGGTGGTGGTGGGGAGCTGCGTGACTGGGTCGATGAGGTCTTCCAGCACCTTCTGCCGCTGGCCGATGGTGGGGTTCGACGGGATGATCTGGTTGCCCTCGCCGATCACCCGGAACTCCGTCAGGTCATGATCGACGAATTGCCCGAAGAAGGTGAAGCCAGCCGGGTTCGGAGCCTTGTGCCCCGCCTCTCCGGGCTGCGGCGCCTTCAACCCGAGCGGGCCATCCGGCCCGGCGAACAGGGAAATGCCGAGGCTGTCGTAGGCGATGTTCTCCGCCGGAAAAAGCCGGCCGAAAGGCGATTTCAGTCCGTCGGGCGTGAGCTTGTCGGGATCTTCGACCGGTACCCATCCATGGTGTGCCATGTGTGCCCCCATCACTCCAAGCGGTGACGGAGCCATACGATATGGCATATCTGGAATTGTTCAATCCATAAACACAACCTAAACGAGTTGTGCTGCCGCCCGGGCTACAGGGTGCCGCCCCAAACGAAAACGGCAGGCCGAAGCCTGCCGTTTGATCGTTGAGAATGAGCGCCGCTCAGTTGTCGAGGAAGGAGCGCAGCTTGCGCGAGCGGCTCGGGTGCTTGAGCTTGCGCAGCGCCTTGGCCTCGATCTGGCGGATGCGCTCGCGCGTCACGGAGAATTGCTGGCCGACTTCCTCCAGCGTGTGGTCCGTGTTCATGCCGATGCCGAAGCGCATGCGCAGCACGCGCTCCTCGCGGGGGGTGAGGGAGGCCAGCACCCGGGTCGTTGTCTCGCGCAGATTGCTCTGGATCGCGGCGTCGATGGGCAGGATGGCGTTCTTGTCCTCGATGA
>JAEZMT010000367.1 GCA_023442085.1 Pseudomonadota bacterium
CGGCGGAAATGGCTGGCGGGCAGGAGCAGAGCGCAGCCGACGAGCACCACCAGCCCGGCCACCAGAAAGCGCGCGGACAGGAGCAGCAGGGGCGGGCAATCCGCCAGCGCCACCTTCGCCACGGCAAAGGCCGAGCTCCAGATGATGCAGAACGCCGCGATGAACACCGGCAGCAGCGCGTCTGTCCGGCGGGTGGTGGCGGCAAGGGGAAGGGGCGTGGCGGTCATGACATCTCCTGACTCGCAACGAAGCACGCACGCGGCATATTGAAAAATTGAATGATTTGATATGATCTAGTGGATAATCGAATGATGCCGGTGCGCCCATGCTGGATATGGATCTTCTGAAAGCCTTCGTCTCCGTGGTGGACGCGGGCGGCTTCACGCGGGCGGGGGAGCGCGTCCATCGTACCCAGTCCACGGTGAGCCAGCAGGTACGCCGGCTGGAAGACCAACTCGGCCACCAACTCCTGATCCGGGATGCACGGGGCGTCAGCCCCACGGCCGAAGGCGAACGCCTGCTCGGCTACGCGCGGCGCATTCTGGCGCTCGGTGCGGAGGCGCGGGCCGCCTTGTCGGGCGTCGCCCCCGCGCGGGTGGTGCGGCTGGGAATTCCCGACGATTTCGCTTTGGCGGCCCTGACCTCGGTGGTGGCGGAGTTCGCCCGCACGCGCCCCGGCGTCCGGCTGGCGGTGGAATGCGGGCTGAGCTGCGACCTCGACGCCGGCTTTGCGCGCGGGGAGCTGGATGTAGTGCTGCTGAAGCGCGAGCCGGGCTCCGGTCCCGCCGTCGCGGCCTGGCCGGAGCGGCTGGTGTGGGTCTGTGGGGCTGGTTTCACCCCGGACGAGGACGTGGCGAGCCTCGCCGCCTTCCGGCAGGGGTGTCTTTACCGCAACCGGGCGGTCCACGCCCTCGAGAAGGCGGGCCGCCCGTGGCGCATCGCTTATGAATGCCCGAGCCTGATCGGCATCGAGGCAGCCCTTGCCGGAGGACTGGGCGTGACGGTCCTGAGCGACCTCGCGCTCAATTCCCGCCTACGGGAATTGCCGTCATCCGATCTCTGGCCGCCCATCCCGCCCACGGAACTCGCCCTGCGGGCCGCGAACAACGCCTGTTCCGCCGCGCGTGAGCTGGCGGATCTCATCGCTGCCTTCTGCGGCCGGGAAGCCCGCGCCGCCGCCTGATGGTCCGCCCTTCGGTCAGCACTCCACCAGCAGGCGGCGGCCGATCTCGCCGATGCCGACGAGGCCCGGCGTCGCGTGCATCACCACATGAATGGGGATCTGCGCGAGGCGGTCGTGGTAGGGCGGATGCTCCTCGAACGCGGTGCGGAAGGGGCTTTCGGCGAACAGGTGCGCCATGGCCCGGCCCACACCGCCGCCGACGAACACGCCGCCCTTGGCATCGATGGCGAGGGCCAGATCGCCCAGCACCCGGCCGAGCAGGCGCAGGAAGATGTGGCAGCTCTCCTTCTCCTGCCTCTGGCCGTCCAGCGCCGCCTTGATGATGGCGTGGGAGGACAGGCTTTCGCCGGAAAGAATGCGGTGCAGGCGCACCAGTCCGGGACCGGAAAGCACATGCTCGACCGACACCGGGCCGAGATCGCGCACCAGGTGGGCTACGATGCGGGCCTCGTCGGTCGTCACCGCGCCAAGCCGCATGTGGCCGGCCTCGCTGGCGAGTACCTCGTAGCCCGCCTCGCGCGGCAGGATGAGGGCGGTGCCAAGCCCGGTGCCGGGACCGGAGAGCAGCATGGGCGCTCCCGCGACCGCCCGTCCCGTGCCGACCTCCAGAAGGTCGTCGCGGGTGAGCAGAGGCAGCCCGTGGGCGAACGCCTCGAAATCGTTCAACACCGTGAGCCGGCGGAACGACAAATCGGCGGCCAGCTTCTGGGTCGAAAAGCGCCAGTTGCGGTTGGTGAGCCGCACGTCGTCGCCGTCGATGGGGCCGGCCACGGCCAGGGCGCCGCAGGTGGGGGCCGCTCCGCTCACGGACGCCAGATAGGTGCCCAGGAGGTCCTCGAGGGAGGCATAGGAATCGTTGGCTTCAAGCCGGACATCGAACGGGATGCCATCGGCACCGGCCCGGGCGACCCGGGTGGTGGTGCCGCCGATATCCGCTAGCAGGACAGTGGGAGCCATTGATGAGTCCGATGGTGGAGAGCTTTTACTGCGCCAAGCGTGTCCGGGACGCAAGCGCGCCGGAACCGCACGCACCGGCAGGACCTCAAGCCCAGCGGCGCCGATGCGGTTCCCGGATGCCTCAGGCCCCGGTCCCGCGCCACCGCTTCAGGGCGCCCCAGAGGGGCAGGCAGAAGACAAGCAGCGTGAGGACGCCGAGTCCGCCCGCGATGGGACGTTCGAAGAAGGCGAAGAGGTTGCCGTCCGCCTTGATCATGGAGGTCACGAAGCTGTCCTCCAGCATCTTGCCGAGCACGATGCCAAGCACGCACGGAGCGATGGGAATGTCGTGCTCTTCCATGAGGAAGCCGAGTACGCCGAACACCAGCATCAGCACGACGCCATAGGCGGAGTTGTTCACGGCATAGGCGCCCACGATGCAGAATAGCAGGATGAGCGGGATGAGGATGCGCCGGGGGAAGCGCAGCAGGGCGGTTCCCGCCTTCAGCGCCGCAAGGCCGAGCGGAATCATCGCGAGGTTGGCGATGATGAAGATGGCAAAGACTGCGTAGATGGATTCGGGATTGTTCAGGAAGAGGGTCGGTCCCGGATTGAGGCCCTTGAGGTAGAGCACCCCGATGACGATGGCGGTGATGCTGTCTCCCGGAATGCCGAACACCAGCGCCGGCACCCACGCACCCGCCAGCGCGGCATTGTTGGCGGAGGTGCTCTCGATGATGCCTTCCACATGGCCGGTTCCGAACTTCTCCGGCGTCTTCGAAAACTTCCGGCTCATGGCGTAGGACACCCAGGCGGCGATGTCCGCGCCGGCGCCGGGCAGGATGCCGATGGCGGTACCTGTGATGTTGCCGCGGATCTGCTGCGGCCAGTATCGGACGATCAGCCGGCCCCACCCCTTCAGCGGATTTCCGAGCGAAGTCTGGCGCACCGACCAGTCCGGCGCACCGGCGGCCATGGTGCGGATCACCTCCGACATGGCGAACAGGCCGATCATGGCGGGGATGAAATCCACGCCTCCGAGCAGGTTCGAGTTGCCGAACGTGAAGCGCGGCACGCCGGCCGGATTGTCGATGCCGATCTGCGCAACGAACAGCCCGAGGAAGAGCGACACCAGCCCCTTCACCGGCGAGCCCGAGCCGATGAAGATGGCGCAGGCGAGCCCCATGAGCGCCAGCCAGAAATACTCG
This sequence comes from Pseudomonadota bacterium, assembly GCA_023442085.1. Taxonomy (GTDB): domain Bacteria; phylum Pseudomonadota; class Alphaproteobacteria; order Rhizobiales; family Xanthobacteraceae; genus Xanthobacter. Next base: position 3,328 of record JAEZMT010000367.1, read on the forward strand.
AAAGAGGAGAATCCGAGCGCGATCTCCGCCAGAAGCGGTGCCGACACGATGAGGATCGCCGTGCCGAACAGGCCGCCCAGCGCCGAGAACAGGACGTTGGCGCCGAGCGCCACCTCCGCCTCGCCCTTGCGGGTCATGGCGTAGCATTCATCGGAATAGGCGGCCGAGGCGGGCGTGCCCGGCATGCGCATGAGGGTTGCCGGAATGTCGCCTGCAAAGATGGCCATGGCCGAACACGAGATCATGGCGCCCACGGCGGGGATGGGATCCATGAAGAAGGTGATCGGCACCAGGAGGGCGATGGCCATGGTCGCCGTCAGGCCCGGGATGGCGCCGACCACGAGGCCGAAGGCGGAGGCGACGAGAATGGTGAGGATCACGTCCCAGCGAAGGACGAGGTCGAGACCTGCGAGCGCGGCATTCATGGCAGGAAGCCCTCCACGAAGCCGCGCGGCAGCGGTACGCGCAGGAGCATGTTGAAGGAGAAATAGGTAAAAAGCGCGGTCGCCAGCGCGATTCCGATCGCCTGCGCCACCGGGACACGCACGAGCACGAACAGGCCAGTCAGCACGACTGTCGCGGTGGCGACGAAGCCGATGAGCGGCGTCAGCACCATGTAAGCGAGGACCAGCGCGATCGTCGCCGCCGCCCTGAAGCTGGCGCCGGGCGTGCGCACCCATGTCGTCTGCGCGAGTGGGAACGGTCCGGCGCGGACCGAGCCTACCGCGAGGATGAAGCCGCAGGCCGCAAGGCCCGCGGCCGTCAGCACGGGGAAGACGTCCGCGCCGTAGGCCTGTCCCGGGATGGGCGGCAGGCCGGAGGCCGCCGAGAACAAGATGGCAGCCCCGGCGAGCAGCAGCAGGCCGAGGATCAGGTCACTGAAGCGCATGATGCGGCTCCGGCGTCGCAGGAAGGGAGCGGCGGCGCGGGCCGCCGCGTTGAGCAGCCGCGGCTATTTCGCGAGGCCGACTTCCTTCATGACGGCGCCGAGCGAGGCATCCGCCTTGGCCATGAACTCGGCAAAGCCGGGCCCGTCCGCATAGCGCCCGCCGAAGCCGCGATTCGTCAGAAAGTCCTGATATTCCTTGCTGTCGTAGACCTTCTTGAAGGCTGCCTGCAGCTTGTCCGAGGCCGCCTTGTCGAGGCCCTTGGGAGCGGCGAACCCGCGCCACGCGCCGATGGTCCAGGTGCTGCCGGTGGCTTCCTTCAGGGTGGGAACGTCGGGCATCAGCTTCGAGCGCTCGGTCGCCATGATGGCGAGGCTTTTCACCCGCTTGGCGTCGATGAGCGAGCGCGCCTCCGGAATGGAGCAGGTGACGACCTGGACGCCGCCTGCCACCAGGTCCTGGAGGCCGGGCGCCGCGCCGTTGGAGGGCACCCACGGCACGCTCTTCGGATCGAGCTTCAGGGAAGAGAGCATTCCGGCAAGGGCAAGGTGCCAGATGCCACCCTGACCGGTGCCGGAGGCCTTGAACTTGCCGGGGTTGGCCTTGATGTCGGCGATCAGGTCATCGAGCGTCTTGTAGGCCGCATCCGCCCGCACCTGTACGCCGGCGGGATCCTCGTTCATCAGGGCGAGGGGGGTGTAGGAGGCGCCCGTGAGCTGGGTCAGGCCTTGCCAGTGCATCATGCCGATTTCAACGGTGATGATGCCGATGGTGTAACCGTCCGGTGTCGCATCTGCGATGGCCTGATGGCCCACCACGCCTTGGCCGCCTGTGCGGTTCACCACAGCGATAGGCTGACCGAGATCCTTTTCGAGAAGCGAGGCGACGATGCGCGCCACCGCGTCCGTCCCGCCGCCGGCATTCCACGGCACGATGAGGGTGATGGGGCGATCGGGGTAAGCCGCTGTGGCAGCGTTCGGCGCAATGGCGGCAAAAGTCGACGCGGCGAGGGCAAGCCCCGCCATCAGAAACCGGCGCATGGTGTCTCTCTCCCTGACTTTCGGCTTCTTTGGCCGAAATCTAATCGTTTTGAATGACTGTAAGTCAGTGCCTACCCGAGGTCAACGCGACGACGCTACTGGCGATCCTTCCCGCGGGAGGTGGCGCGGGGGGCCGCAGTGGCTTAAGCTTTCACCGAAAAAGGTGCGCTTCGTAGGCGCAGGGGCTGGCGATACGGCAGCTTCGACGTACATAAGCTGGTGGACCGGAAGCGCGCGCGGGGCGGGCGCGATGGATCGAGGCAACCTGGCGGGCCGGTCATCGGCGCGCCGAGAGGCATGGCGAAGCGCAGTGTTTGATATCTACACGATCATCTTCCTGGCCCTCGCGGTCTTCATCTTCGTGCGGCTGCGCAGCGTTCTGGGGCAAAGGACCGGCCGCGAGCGGCCGCCCTACGATCCCTATTCCCGCGATACCGCCCGTCCGCCTCAGCCGACCCCGGAAGGCAATGTGGTGAGCCTGCCCGAGCGCAACGGAACGCCGCCGGGCGCGCCGTCGCCGGCCGAGGTGGAGCCTGCGGCCTTCCGCTGGGAAGGTGTCGCGGCGGAGGGGTCCGCGACCGCTGCCGCCCTCGATGAGATCGCCCGCGTCGAGCCGGACTTCGATGCCAAGCACTTCCTGACTGGCGCGCGCGCGGCCTACGAGATGATCGTCAACGCCTTCGCCGCCGGCGACCGTCGCCAGCTGAAGGATCTTCTCGCCAAGGACGTCTATGACGGCTTCGTCGCGGCCATCGCCGATCGCGAGAGCCGCAAGGAGACGATGGAATCGCGCTTCGTCTCCATCGAGTCCGCCGATCTCCAGGATGTGACCGTGCGCGGCACCAACGCGCAGCTGACCGTGCGCTTCGTGTCCAAGCTCATTTCCGTCACGCGCGGTCCGGACGGCACGGTGGTGGACGGCAGCCCCGACACGGTGGCCGATGTGACCGACGTGTGGACGTTTGCGCGCGATCTCGGCACGCGAGACCCCAACTGGAAGCTGGTGGCCACGGAAGCCGCCCAGTAGGCCATGGCTTCGGCGCGCGCCGTCATAGCCGGCGTGCGACGCCCGGCCCTCGCCGGGATCGTCGCCGCGCTCGTGGCCGTGATGCCCGCTGCCGCCGCCGAACCTGTCGTCTCTCGCGCGAACCTGCCGGCCATGTCGCTCCAGCCCGTCGTTCCGGCCGTGCCCGGCGCCCGGCTCGAGCCGGTGCCCTTCGCCGCCCTCGACGGGTGGGCGGCCGACGACCACTCCGCCGCCTTCGCCACCTTTCGCGCCAGCTGCGCGGCGTTGAAAAAGCCGCCGGCCGAGGTGGGGCCGGCCTCCGCGCCGACGCTCGCGCGCGACCTTCGCCACGCGTGCGCGGCCGCCGCTCGCCTCGGGCCGTCGATACCGGCGCCCCTCCTCGCCCGCCTGTTCTTCGAGGCCAATTTCCGGCCGTGGCGGGTGATTCCGGACGGCGGCGAGGGCGGCTACTACACCGGCTATTACGAGCCGGAAGTGGCGGGCGCGCTCCAGCCCGGCAACGGCTTCGACGTGCCGGTCTACGGACGCCCCGACGATCTGATCATGGCGGCGCCCGGGCCGACGCCCAATTCCGGTCCGGCCTTCCGCCGCGAGGGGGGCGCACTCGTGCCCTATCACGACCGCGCCGCCATCGAGGATGGCGCGCTGGCCGGCCGCGGGCTGGAGGTCGCGTGGCTTCGCGACCCCATCGACCTCTTCTTCATGCAGATCCAGGGCTCCGCGCGCATCCGCCTGCCGGATGGGCGCGTCTTGCGGCTGGGCTATGACGGCTTCAACGGCCAGCCCTATCTTCCGGTCGGGCGGCTGCTCATCCAGCGGGGGCTCGTCCCGCGGGAGGAAATGTCCATGGCGCGCATCCGCGCCTTCATGGAGTCTGA
>JAEZMT010000373.1 GCA_023442085.1 Pseudomonadota bacterium
GGGGAAACGGTGGGGGGCGAGCCGCTCGCCTGAGGGCGCTAGCCATGCGACCTCCCCTCTCCCCTTGCGGGAGAGGGGCTGGGGGGTGAGGAGTTGGGGCCTCGCCACACAAGCCGAAGCTCCATCAGGCCGCACGCCCCCTCACCCCAACCCTCTACGGCAAGGGGAGAGGGAGTTAAGTCGGTGCCGCGGAGACACCCCTCTCCTGCCCAGACGTAGGATCTCCCTCAAATCCCAAGCTTCGCCTTGAGAATCTCGTTCAGCGCCTGGGGATTTGCCTTGCCGCCGGAGGCCTTCATGGCCTGGCCGACGAACCATCCGAGCATGGTGGGCTTGGCTTGAACCTGCGCCACCTTGTCCGGATTGGCGGCGATGATCTCGTCCACCACCTTCTCGATAGCCCCCGTGTCGGTCACCTGCTTCATCCCGCGGGCCTCGACCACCACGCGCGGGTCGCCGCCCTCGGTGAAGACGATCTCGAACAGGTCCTTGGCGATCTTGGACGAGATGGTGCCCTCCCCGATCAGGTCGAGGATGGCGCCGATCTGGTGGGGCGTGACCGGCGAGGAGGTGATGTCCTTCCCCTCCTTGTTCAGCCGGCCGAATAGCTCGTTGATGACGAAGTTCGCCGCCGCCTTGCCGTCGCGCTTGGCGCCGCCGCCTTCCACAACCTGCTCGAAATAATCGGCCGTCTCGCGCTCCGCCACCAGCACGCCGGCGTCGTAGGGCGAGAGGCCGTAGTCGGCGATAAAGCGGGCCTTCTTCTCGTCCGGCAGCTCCGGAAGGTTCGCCTTCAGCTCCTCCACCCACTCGGGCTTGATGTCGAGGGGCAGCAGGTCCGGATCAGGGAAATAGCGGTAGTCGTGGGCCTCTTCCTTGGAGCGCATGGACCGCGTCTCGCCCTTGCCGGGATCGAACAGGCGCGTCTCCTGGGCGATGGTGCCGCCGTCCTCGATGATCTCGATCTGCCGGCGCGCTTCCGCCTCCACCGCCTGGCCAATGAAGCGGATGGAATTGACGTTCTTGATCTCGCAGCGAGTGCCGAGCGGGCCGCCGGGCCGGCGCACGGAGACGTTGACGTCGGCGCGCAGATTGCCCTTCTCCATGTCGCCGTCGCAGGTGCCCAGATAGCGCAGGATGGTGCGCAGCTTCGTCACGTAGGCCTTCGCCTCGTCCGCCGAGCGCAGGTCGGGGCGGGAGACGATCTCCATCAGCGCGACGCCCGAGCGGTTGAGGTCGACGAAGGAGAGGGTGGGCGACAGATCGTGGATGGACTTGCCTGCATCCTGTTCCAGATGCAGGCGCTCGATGCCCACGGTGAAGCTCTCGCCGTCCGGCAGGTCGACGATGACCTCGCCCTCGCCCACCACGGGCTGCTTGTACTGGCTGATCTGGTAACCCTGCGGCAGGTCCGGATAGAAATAGTTCTTCCGGTCGAACACCGAATGGAGGTTGATCTCCGCCTTCAGCCCCAGCCCGGTGCGCACGGCCTGCGCCACGCACTCCTTGTTGATGACGGGCAGCATGCCCGGCATGGCAGCATCCACCAGCGACACATGGTCGTTCGGCTCGCCGCCGAAGGCCGTGGAGGCGCCGGAGAAGAGCTTGGCATTGGAAGCGACCTGGGCATGCACTTCCATGCCGATCACCACCTCCCAATCGCCGGTGGCGCCGGAAATGAGCTTCTTGGCCTCCGCGGGCCGGCTGTGAAGGGTCATGGTCGTCCTATCGTCCTCAGGCGGCCGGCCGCGCGCATCGTTCCGCGCCACGCCGCCGCACATGTCGGCCTCAGCTCGTCGGCCTCAGGTAAACGCCGATTGCGGAACCGGAGCAAGGCCCCGGTTCCGCTTGGCAGCGATCTCAGCTCTTCCACCACAGGTCTTCGACCGGGAAGCGGCCGGCCGCCTCCTCGATCACCTCGGCGAGGGAGAACAGCGTCTCTTCCTCGAACGGCCGGCCAATGAGCTGGAGGCCCAGCGGCAGGCCGTCGGCCGAGAGCCCGGCGGGGACGGAAATGCCCGGCAGGCCGGCCATGTTCACGGTCACGGTGAACACGTCGTTGAGATACATCTCAACCGGATCGGCCTTCAGCTTCTCGCCGATGCCGAAGGCGGGCGAGGGCGTCGCCGGGGTCAGCACCGCATCGACGCCCTGCGCGAAGGCGAGGTCGAAGTCGCGCTTGATGAGGCTGCGCACCTTCTGCGCGCGCAGGTAATAGGCGTCGTAATAGCCGGCGGAGAGCACATAGGTGCCGATCATGATACGGCGGCGCACTTCCGGGCCGAAGCCGGCGGCGCGGGTGTTCTCGTACATCTCCACCACGTCCTTGCCCGGCACGCGGGCGCCGTAGCGCACGCCGTCATACCGGGCGAGGTTGGACGAGGCTTCCGCCGGGGCAACGATGTAATAGGCCGGCAAAGCGTACTGGGTGTGAGGCAGGGAGATGTCGACGATCTCGGCGCCGGCCTCTTCCAGCCACTTGGCGCCCTCACGCCAGAGGGTGTCGATCTCGTCGGCCATGCCGTCCATGCGGTATTCGCGCGGAATGCCGATCTTCTTGCCCTTGATGGAAGCGCCGACCGCTTCCTCATAATCCGGCACCGGCCGGTTGACGCAGGTGGAGTCTTTCGGGTCGTAGCCAGCCATGGAGCGCAGCAGCACGGCAGCGTCGTTCACCGTGCGGGCGAACGGCCCGGCCTGGTCGAGGGACGAGGCGAAGGCGACGATGCCCCAGCGTGAGCAGCGACCGTAGGTGGGCTTGATGCCGACCGTGCCGGTGAAGGCCGCCGGCTGGCGGATGGAGCCGCCGGTGTCGGTGCCCGTCGCACCAGCGCACAGGAAGGCCGCGACCGCCGCCGCCGAGCCGCCGGACGAACCGCCGGGCACGATGGGGGTGTCGTCGCCGTCGCGGTGCCAGGGCGATACCACCGGGCCGAAGGCCGAGGTCTCGTTGGACGAGCCCATGGCGAACTCGTCATTGTTCAGCTTGCCGAGCATCACCGCGCCATCCCGCCACAGATGGGAGGTGACGGTGGATTCGTACTGCGGCACGAAGTTTTCCAGGATCTT
>JAEZMT010000312.1 GCA_023442085.1 Pseudomonadota bacterium
CCGTAGCCGCGGGCCTCGCGCAGGTCGATGACGCGGAAGGAAAAGCCGCCGTCGCGCTTCATGCCCGGCGCGCGGCCGGTGACGAGCGCATAGACGCCACCGCCAAGGACCAGGGCGGTGATGACGATGCCGGCCACCAGGATGAGGCCGCCGACAAAGGTAAACAGGGCAAGGCCCACGAGACCAGCCACCACAAGGCCGGCGATACCGCCGAAGATGTTCACGAGCTGTTTCATGCCTGAAAGAGTGTCGGCAAATTCGGGCGGAATTCCGAGCGGAGATCGAGTCGCCGGCAACCTTTGCGTGATCGCAGCTTCGGCCTGACCGAAAAGGGAGGGCGGATCAGTCTGCCGCCCCCTCCTCATATTGCTCCATGGCCGGCTCGCGGCCGATAAGCCGGGCGAGCTGGCGCAAGCGGTTCTGCACGCGCTCGTTGACGAGCGGCACCAAGGTCTTCGGCACGCTCAGCACCAACTGGTCGCCACGCACCTTCAGCGGCATGCGGGGCAGGATGCCCGGCATGGCGGCAGACAGCACATAGGCGACCCGCATGGCCGCCCCGAGGATGCGGGCGCGGTCCAGCATCCCCGTCGTGACAAGCTCGAGGATTCGAGTGTCGCTCTCGTCGGCGCCGAGGCCCACGTGACGGAAGTAGACGGACAGGGCCACATAAGCCCGGCCGGGATGATCGATGCCGGCGAAGGCGGCATGGGCGATCATGTTGAGGCTCTGCTCGCCGCGATAATCGGGATGGGCGCGCCACCCCACGTCCGCGAGCAGGCAGGCGGCGCGGCGCAGGCGGCGCTCCTCGTCGGCCTCCTCCAGCACTGGGGCAGAGGCGAAGAAGCCGTCGGTCCAGGCGACCAGTTCCTCGCCGTGCAGGGGCGAGCGGGAGCGCAGGACGTTCATCTCCGCCGCAGCAATGAGCAGCGGGTCACCGGCCCGCTCGGCCTCGGGCAGCAGTGAATAGAGCAGACCCTCGCGCACGCCGAGGGCCGAGATGACCACTTCGGACGGGCGGCCCTGCCGCACGATGTTCTCCAGCACCAGCGCGCCGTAGGCGAGCAGCGGGCGGCGCGCGTCGGAGATCACGTCGATATGGGCCAGCGCCTCGGTGTCGGCCCGATGGACGATGCGGGTGAAGTCCAGCGCCTCGCGCGCCGGAATCACGTAGCCGTGCATCACATGCAGCGGATAGCCCTTGGTGAACATGTGCAGGCGCGCAAGGGCTCGCCATGTGCCACCCACCGCATAGAAGGTGCGGCCGGCGAGGCCGTCCAGAACCTGCGCCTCTGGGATGGTGTCGCGGACGATCTTCTCCGCCTTGCGCGTCGAGCGCGACGAGCGATCCTGCAGGGCGAGGCCGCCCAGCGGCAAGGTCACGCCCGTGCCGACGCTGCCGGCTTTCACGTCCACCAGCTCCAGCGAGCCGCCGCCGAGGTCGCCGACGATGCCGTCCGGCGCATGCACGCCGGCGACGATGCCACAGGCCGCGAGTTCCGCCTCGCGCTTGCCCGTCAGCAGCTCGATGCGTGTGCCGCAGATGGCCTCGCACTCGGCGATGAAGGCCGGTCCGTTCTGCGCATCACGCGCGGCGGCGGTGGCGAGCGCATGGACCTCGCCCACCTGCATCGCGTCGCAGAGCGCGCGGAAGCGCTTCAGCGCGGCGAAAGCGCGATCGACCGCATCCTGCGGGAGCCGGCCGGTGGAAAGCACCTCCCGGCCGAGCCCGCACAGGGCCTTTTCGTTGAAGATCGGCGTCAGGGCACGGTTGAGCCCCTCGTACACCACGAGGCGCACCGAGTTGGAGCCGATATCGATGACTGCGACCGGCGCCCCATGGGACAGCCGGCCGGGCGCCTGCGTCAACTCAGCGCCCGCCTCCCCGGCGGACGAAGAGGCTGCGCGGCGAAGAATCCTTGAGAGACTTTCCACGTCCGGACAAGCTCGGATTGGTCATGAAATACTGATGGGCGTTGAACGGCTCCTCGCCCGGCGCCGGGACTATGCGTTCGGAGGAGCCATCCGGCAAGACACGCCAGCTCTGCTGGTTGTCGATAAGGTTCGCAACCATGATCTGGTCGAGCACCTGCTCGTGCACGGTCGGGTTGGTGATGGGGCACAGGGTCTCGACCCGGCGGTCGAGGTTGCGCGGCATCAGGTCCGCCGAGGAGATGTAGACGATGGCGTTCGGGCTGGGCAGGCCATGGCCGCCGCCGAAGCAGTAGATGCGCGAGTGCTCCAGGAAGCGCCCGACGATGGATTTCACCCGGATGTTCTCGCTCAGGCCGGGAATGCCCGGCCTGAGGCAGCAGATGCCGCGGATGACGCAATCCACCTGCACCCCGGCCGCGCTCGCGGCATAGAGGGCGTCGATGATCTCGGGGTCCACAAGCGAATTGCACTTCAGCCAGATCGCCGCCGGACGGCCCGCCCGCGCGAACTCGATCTCGTCTGCGATGTGCTTCATCAGCCGTGGCTTGAGGAAGGACGGCGACACGGCCATCGCGTCGAGCTCGTCGGGCGTCGCATAGCCGGTGATGAAGTTGAAGATGCGCGCCACGTCCTGGGCGATCACCGGATCGGCGGTGAAGAAGGAGAGGTCGGTGTAGATGCGCGCGGTAATGGGGTGGTAGTTGCCGGTGCCCACATGCACGTAGGTGGCGAGCTGCGAGCCCTCGCGGCGCACCGCCATGGAAAGCTTGCCGTGGGTCTTCAGCTCGATGAAGCCGAAGACCACCTGCACGCCGGCACGCTCCAGGTCACGCGCCCAACGGATGTTGGCTTCCTCGTCGAAGCGCGCCTTCAGCTCCACCAGCGCCGTCACCGACTTGCCGGCCTCGGCCGCCTCGGCGAGCGCCTTCACGATCGGGCTGTCGGATGAGGTGCGGTAGAGGGTCTGCTTGATGGCGACGACATTGGGGTCGCGGGCGGCCTGGCGCAGAAACTGAACCACCACGTCAAAGGATTCATAAGGGTGGTGAACCAGAATGTCCTTCTCGCGAATAGCGAGAAAGCAGTCTCCGCCGTGGTCGCGGATGCGCTCGGGAAATCGGGCGTTGTAAGCCTGGAACTTCAGGTCCGGTCTATCCACCGACACGAGCTGCGAAAACTCGTTCAGCGCCAGCACGCCGTCGACCACGAAGATCTCGTCGTCGTTCACCCCAAGCTCGCGGGCGACGAAGATGCGCAGTTCGTCCGGCATGGCGGCGTCGGCCTCCATGCGGATCACCTCGCCGTACCGGCGCTGCTTGAGAGCCGTCTCGAACAGGCGCACGAGGTCTTCCGCCTCTTCCTCGATTTCGAGGTCGCTGTCGCGAATGACACGGAAGACGCCCTGGCCCTTCACGGCATAGCCCGGGAACAGCCGCCCGATGAACAGGCCGATCATCTGCTCGAGCGTCATGAAGCGCAGCGTGCCGGCGCCCTGGTCCGGCAGGCGGATGAAGCGGTCGACCTTGGCCGGGATACGGATGAGCGCGTTCATGCCCCGCCCGTCCGACTGGCGCACCAGCTGGAGCGCCAGCGAGAAGCCAAGGTTGGGAATAAAAGGGAAGGGGTGGGCCGGATCGATGGCCAGGGGGGTCAGCACCGGGAAGACATGGTTGAGGAAGTGCCGCTCCAGCACGTCCATGTCCTCGGGCGTCCCGTCCGCGCCGTCCACCAGCACGATGCCCGCGCCGGCGAGATCTCGCCGCAGTTCGCGCCAGCGGCCCTGCTGGTCGGCGATCAACTGAGCCGCGGCGGCGAGGATGGTGGTGAGCTGCTCGGAGGGGGTGAGGCCGTCCGGGCTGGGGGTCTGAACGCCTTCTCGCACCTGTTCCTTCAGGCCCGCCACGCGGACCATGAAGAACTCGTCGAGGTTGTTGGCGGAAATGGAGAGGAAGCGCAGTTGCTCGAGCAGCGGGTGATTGCGGTTCTCCGCTTCCTCCAGCACGCGGCGGTTGAAGCCGAGCCAGGAAATCTCGCGGTTGATGAACCGCTGCGGGGATTGCGCGAGCGGGCTTTCCACTTCGGCGACGATCTCGGTGTTGGAGAGAGCCACAGCCTCGTTCATGCCCATTCGCTCCCGTCGCTCCCTCGGCGCCTCAATGGCGGAAACCGGCCGGACCATGGCCAGCTTGCATGACCACTCTATGACATTGCGCCGGCCTTGCGCGTTCCTCAATCATCGGCCCCCAGGCGGGTGCTGCCGGGCGTATCGTCCGGATGGTCGCCGAATGCCTCGGCGTCGAGCCCGGACGCCAGCACCTGGGCCGCGAGGGCGCGCGTGACCGGCCGTCGGGCGGCCAGCGCCGCCTGGTCCAGCGCCTCGACGATGCGCTGCGCTCCAGCCACCGAACGGGGGATCCTGAGCAGGAGATATTGCACGGTCGCCTCGTCCACAGCGAGCTGGCGATCGGCGAACAGCTTTACCAGCACCGCGGCCAGCAATGCATCGTCCGCCGGAGCGATCTCGAACACCGGGATGGCGCGGAGACGGGACGCGAGGTCCGCCGTGGCGAGCGCGAAGCCGGAGGGCGGCGTGCGCGCGGTCATCAGCAGATAGGCCTGCTGCTCGCGGGCGAGATTGAGCAGGTGAAAGAGGGCCGGCTCGCTGAAGGTCGCCGGGTCAAGATCCTCCAGCACCAGGGCGTCGTGGGCGAGGGCGGCCGGCACCGCCTCGCGCACGAGGTCACGGGCGGCGAGCGTCAGGGCGCCCGACCGTTCGGCGAAGATGGCGGCGAGGTGGCTCTTGCCCGAACCGTCCGGCCCGACAAGGCAGGCGACGCGCGAGGGCCAGTCCGGAAACGCATCGATGAGCGCGAGCGCTGCCGCGTTGCCGGGGGCCGCAAGGAAATCCTCGCGGCGGAGCGCCGGCTGGTTGGGCAGGTCGAGGGCAAGCTGTCGCGGCGGTCCGGCCGGGAGACGGGGCATGATGTCAGCGCGCCTCGGCCGGCGGATCTTCCTCATCCGCCGCGCCCTGGTAAAGCGAGGATTGCATGTATCTGGCGATGGCGAAGCGCACGAGCACCCCGGCCACCGCCGTCAGTGGCACCGCCAGCAGAAGGCCGACGAAGCCGAACAGGTAGCCGAAGGCGAACAAGGCGAACATCAGCCACACCGGATGCACGCCGATGCTGTCGCCCACCAGCTTGGGGGCGAGCACGTAGCCCTCAATGGTCTGGCCGGCGACGAAAATGGCGAGCACGGTGCCGATCATGCCCCAGTCGGGAAAGAACTGGACGATGGCCACGCCCATGGCCAGCACGAAGCCGGTGAGCGAGCCCACATAGGGAATGAAGGTGATGACGCCCGAAACGATGCCGATGAGCAGCCCGAAGTTGAGGCCCACCATGGAGAGGGAGACGGCGTAGAAGCCGCCCAGCAACAGGCACACCGTGGCCTGGCCGCGCACGAAGCCGGCCACCGCATTGTCCATGGCGCGGGCGAGGCCGCGCACCACTGGGCGGTGCGGCACCGGCACCAGCCGGTCCACCAGCGCCACCATCTCGTTCCAGTCGCACAGGATGTAGAACACAACCACCGGCGTCACCACCAGCAGCGCGAACAGGGAGACGAGCGCCTGTCCGCCGGACCAGACCGAGGAGAGCAGGCTCAGCACATGGCTGACGCCCTGGGTCATCAGGTCCGAGATGGAGCGCTGCATGTCCGGCAGACGATCGCCGACGATGCCGCTCAGCCATTCCCGGTTCTCTTCCGTCAGAAGGCCCTGAAGGCGCGTCACGTAGGAGGGCAGGCGCTGGATGAATTCGAACAGCTGCGACGACAGGATCGGCAGCGCCAGCAGGAAGAACAGCATCACCAGCAGCAGCATGATCCCCACCACCACGAGGGCGGAGAGGGTGCGTGCGACGCCGATGCGCTCCAGGCGGGCGACGACCGGATTGAGGAAATAGGCGAGCACGATGCCTGCCACGAAGGGCAGGAGGATGCCGGACAGAAGCCACAGGACGACGGCGGTGAGCAGTAGCGCGCCCACCCAGAAGCGGGCCTGGATGCGCACGGAAGTCCCTTCCATTCCCGGATGGATCGGCACGGGCATGCGGGGCAGGCGGGCGAAGGCTGCGCTGCGCCGCGCCGGCGACGTGGGGTCGCTGCGGAGTTCCGGCATGCGCGTGCGGTCGCCGTCCATCACCTTGCGCCTTTCAACCGGCCGCCCGAAGGCGCGCCGATCCTGAACCGTCGCCCCTCAGCTTGCCATATGGCGCGTCCATGCGGCGAGATAGGCAGCGGCGGAAAGGCCCGTCAAGAGGCCGACCAGCACCAGCCCGAGATCGTACAGCCCCGGCACGGCCACGCCGAAGCCCGCGCTGGCCAGCACAATGGCGGCAAAGCTGATCTGCGCCGCGGTATTCACCTTGGAAATCAGCAGGGGACTGATCGTCACCGGCTTGGCCATCAACAGCGAGAGCACCACCGCGCCGATGATCATCACATCCCGGGAGACGACCGCGATGGCGACCCAGCGCGGAATGAGCCCCACCACTGCCAGCGTCACGTAGATCGAGACGAGCAGCGCCTTGTCTGCCACCGGGTCGAGATAGGAGCCAAGCTCGGTCTGCATCTGGAAGCGCTTGGCGATGAAGCCGTCCAGCGCGTCCGATACCCCCGCTGCGAGGAACAGCCAGAAGGCGAGGAGCGGCTCGCCCGAGGCGATGGCCCACACCACGGCCGGCACCAGGAAGATGCGCAGCAAGGTGATGATGTTGGGAATGCTCAAGGCTCTTCCGCCACCCTGATAGCGTTGAAAGGCCAGCCGTTGCGAGAAGAGCGCGGTCGCGCCGCGCGCTGCCCTCAGGCGCTGATGCGCTCGATCTCCGCGCCGCAGCGCGACAGTTTCTCTTCCAGCTTCTCGAAGCCGCGATCGAGGTGATAGACGCGCTGCACCATCGTCTCGCCCTCGGCGGCGAGGCCGGCGATGACCAGCGACACGGAGGCGCGCAGGTCGGTGGCCATCACCGGAGCGCCGGTCAGGCGCTCCACGCCCTCCACGACAGCGGTATCGCCGTCGAGGTGGATGCGGGCCCCGAGACGCGCCAGCTCCTGAACGTGCATGAAGCGGTTCTCGAAGATGGTCTCGGTGATGCGCGAGCGGCCCTTCGCCTTGGTCATGAGCGCCATGAACTGGGCCTGCAGGTCGGTCGGAAAGCCGGGATAGGGGGCGGTCGAGACGTCCACCGGCAGGATGCCGGCGCCGTTGCGGCGGACACGAATGCCCTCGTTGGTGGCGTCGATCTCCGCGCCGGCGTGGCGCAGGGTCTCCAGCGCGTCCTCCAGGAGATCCGGCCGGGCGCCGGCCAGCATCACATCGCCGCCGGTCATTGCGGTTGCCATGGCATAGGTGCCGGTCTCGATGCGGTCGGGCAGCACCGCGTGGCGGGCCGCCTTGAGGCGCGGCACACCCTCGATGCGGATGGTGGACGTGCCCGCCCCTTCGATCCGCGCGCCCATCTTGATGAGGCAGTCGGCGACATCGACGATCTCGGGCTCGCGCGCGGCGTTCTCGATCACGCTCTCGCCCCGGGCGAGGGCCGCGGCCATCAGCGCGGTATGAGTCGCGCCCACGGACACCTTGGGGAAGACGATGCGGGCGCCGGTGAGCCCGCGCGGGGCCTTGGCCAGAACATAGCCGGCATCGATCTCGATATCGGCACCCAGCGCGCGCAGGGCGTCGAGGTGGAAATCCACCGGCCGCGTGCCGATGGCGCAGCCGCCCGGCAGCGAGACCTTGGCGACGCCCATGCGGGCGAGCAGCGGCCCCACCACCCAGAAGGAGGCGCGCATCTTCGACACCAGCTCGTAGGGGGCGACGGTGTCCACGATGACGCGGGCGTCGATCTCCAGCGTCTGGCCCGCGTAGGGATCGTCGCCGTTGCGCTTGCCGTTGGTGGTGATATCCACGCCATGATTGCCGAGGATGCGCTGCAGCAGGGCCACGTCCGCAAGACGGGGAACGTTCTCCAGAATCAGCTTCTCCTCGGTCAGGAGGCTGGCGATCATCAGCGGCAGGGCTGCGTTCTTCGCGCCCGAGATGGGGATGGTGCCCTTCAGCTCGTTGCCGCCGACGATGCGAATCTTGTCCATGCCGTCCTGTCCTTGCCTTGCGAGCGGCGCCCCCTGAGCCGGCCGTAAGCGGATGTAAGAGGAAAGCTCTAGCCCGCCTCGCCTTCCGGCACAATCGCGGGCTTCCCCTCGGACGGGGCGCTGCTACCGCCCGTTGCGGGATTTCCACCGGAAGCCTCGGTGGAAGGGGCCGTCGGCGCGGAGGGGGCGTCGCTCTCCTGTGGTGCGCGGCGCGCGCGAGCCTGCGACTTGCGACGCTGGAGATTGGCGCGCAAGGCCGCGGCAAGGCGGTCCGATCGATCCGTGTCAGAGGCCATGATGTTCCCTTTTCGTCCCATTAGAGGGGGCGCCGAGCCGGCGCAAGAGCACCCTTTCGCCTTACCTTTGCGTGCATTGCTGGCCTTGCCGCGGGGAGTGTGCTAACGAGCCCAATTGCTGGGCCGGGGGAAAGCGTGCATTCAAGCGCTCCACCATCCGCGCGCGGCGCGAGGACGAACCGCTGAAATCTCGTCTCCTTCGCGACGGAGGGGGACTGGGCACGGCGGAAAAAAGGCATTATGCCCTCCTCCAGCCGCCGAACGGCAACGGGATTATCCGAACAACCGAGGGTTCGATCTATGAGTGACATCGCCGAGCGGGTGAAGAAGATTGTCGCGGAGCACTTGGGAGTTGAGCCCGAGAAGGTCACGGAGAGCGCCTCCTTCATCGACGATCTCGGCGCCGACAGCCTCGACACCGTGGAACTCGTGATGGCCTTCGAGGAGGCCTTCAACTGCGAGATCCCGGACGATGCCGCCGAGACCATCCTGACTGTGGGCGACGCGATCAAGTTCCTGGAAAAGAACGCGGCTTGATCCATACGCGTGTCCATCTGGCGGTCGCGTGGCGCTCGGCGCCCGCGGCCGTTGTTGCACCGGGCCGCGCGCCAGGGGCGCCGTTCGCCCGCCTCCCGGAGTTTTTCCCATGAGACGTGTTGTCGTCACCGGCCTCGGCATGGTGACGCCGCTCGCCTGCGGCGTCGAGCCGACCTGGCGGCGGCTTCTTGCCGGCGAAAGCGGTGTCAAGGCGATCAGCCATTTCGAGGTGGACGACCTCGCGTGCAAGATCGCGGCGAACATCCCGCGCGGCGACGGGTCCGACGGCACCTACAATCCCGACCAGTGGATGGAGCCGAAGGAGCAGCGCAAGGTCGATGAATTCATCGTCTTCGCGATGGCCGCGGCCACCCAGGCGCTGGACGATGCCGGCTGGCATCCCGAGTCCTATGAGGACCAGATCGCCTCGGGTGTGCTGATCGGCTCTGGCATCGGCGGCATCGAAGGCATCGCGGATGCGTCCCTGCTGCTGAAGGATCGCGGCCCCCGCCGCATCTCGCCCTTCTTCATCCCCGGCCGTCTCATCAATCTTGCCGGCGGATACGTCTCCATCGCCCACGGGCTCAAGGGTCCGAACCACGCGGTGGTCACGGCCTGCTCCACCGGCGCGCATGCCATCGGCGACGCCGGCCGGCTGATCGCCCTCGGCGACGCCGACGTGATGGTCGCGGGCGGCACCGAATCGCCGGTCAACCGGCTCTCCATCGCCGGCTTCGCCGCGTGCAAGGCGCTCTGCACCGCCTTCAACGACGATCCCATCCACGCCTCGCGCCCCTACGACAAGGATCGGGACGGCTTCGTCATGGGCGAGGGCGCCGGCGTCGTGGTGCTCGAAGAGCTGGAGCACGCCAAGGCGCGCGGCGCCAAGATTTACGCAGAGCTGGTCGGCTATGGCCTGTCGGGCGATGCCTTCCACATCACCGCCCCGTCCATGGACGGCGACGGCGCCTACCGCTGCATGTCGGCGGCGCTGAAGCGGGCGGGCCTGACGGCGGACGACATCGACTACATCAACGCCCACGGCACCTCCACCATGGCCGACGAGATCGAGCTCAAGGCGGTGGAGCGGCTGCTCGGCAATGCGGCGGCCAAGACGGCCATGTCGTCGACCAAGTCGTCCATCGGCCATCTGCTTGGGGCCGCGGGCTCGGTGGAGGCGATCTTCTCCATCCTCGCCATCCGCGACCAGGTTGCCCCGGCGACGCTCAATCTCGACAATCCGTCGGTGGAGACGCCGATCGATCTGGTGCCGCTGACGCCCAAGCCGCGCAAGATCGACGCCGTGCTCTCCAATTCCTTCGGCTTCGGCGGCACCAATGCGTCGCTGATCTTCCGCCGCTACGACGCCTGACACGGCCTGGGGGCCCGCGGGGGGCCCCCCCCCCCCCCCCGGGGGGGCCGGCCCC
>JAEZMT010000421.1 GCA_023442085.1 Pseudomonadota bacterium
CGTCGATGCCGTCCACGATCTCGTGCTCGTCGAGGATCTTCCAGCTCTCCTGGAAGTGCCCGCCATTACCGAACATCTCGTGCAGCGACAGCACCGCGTCGTTGCAGGGGTGATAGGCGTAGTGGCAGGTCGGGCGATAGAGCACCTTTTCGCCGTCGCGGACCGTCAGGTAATCGGCGATCGAGATGCTCTCGTTGTGGGTGACGAGGAAGCCGTACTGGGCCTGGGGGGTCGGCGTCCACGAGCGCACGCGGGTGGCAGCGCGGGGGGAGAGAAGATAGATGGCCGCGCCGCAGCCCGCCTCGTGGGTGCGGCCGTCCGGCGGCAGGCTCTTTTCGTGCGTGCCCCAGCCCAGCTCGGCCGGCTGCAGGCCCTCGGAGACGAAGCCCTCCACCGACCATGTGTTCCAGAACTGGCCCATGATCTTGGGCTCGCGGGCGCGCTGGGTGTCGCGCTCGGCAATGTGGATGCCCTTGATGCCGAGGCTGCGGGCGAACTGCGCCCATTCCTCGCGGGCGGTCGGCTCGGGCCGGTCGAGGCCGGTGTCGGCAGCGATGTTGAGCATCGCCTGCTTCACGAACCAGGACACCATGCCCGGATTGGCACCGCAGGTGGACACGGCGGTGGTGCCGCCCGGATTGCGGCGGCGGGCGGCGAGCAGGCTTTCGCGCAGCGCATAATTGGTGCGCGCGGCGGTGGGCATGTCCTCGTCGAAATAAAAGCCCTTCCAGGGCTCCACCACGGTGTCGATGTAGAGCGCGCCGATCTCGCGGCACAGCTCCATCACCGCCACCGAGGACACGTCCACGGAGAGGTTCACGCAGAAGCCCTGGCCCGGGCCATTGGTCAGCAGCGGAGTGAGCAGGTCGCGGTAGTTCTCGGCGGTGACTTCGGACTGGACGAAGCGGATGCCCCGGGAATCGAGCAGCTTGCGGTGGTCCGCCACCGGATCGATCACCACCATGCGCTCGCGGTCGAAGTCGAAATGGCGCTCGATGAGCGGCAGGCACCCCCTGCCGATGGAGCCAAATCCGATCATCACGATGGGGCCGTCGATCTTCGCGTGGACCGGCCAGTCGCTCATGGTGAAACACTCCTCGGGGTGGCGGCGCCGGTTCGTCGGGGCGCCGCGAAAGTCACAGGACGCGCGAAAGCGGGGAAACCCCTGGCATCCGCGCGGCGTGAAAACGATGCCGCGCAAGGGCGCGACGTGGGTGTAAGCGCCGCGCGCAGGCGCGGGCGGGCGCACCATGGGAAAAGCGCGGCCCGGCGTCAACCGAAGAGCTTGAGCAAAGCCGGCAAACCAAGCAGCGGCGGGCGTTTGGATCAGCGCCGGGTCGCGACTTTCACCGGCATGGCATCGACGTGGAAGAGCGCGGGAAAGAGCCGGGTCCACAGCGCCACCACGATCAGCGTGCCGACGCCGCCCGCCACACCGGCACCCACCGCGCCGATGAGCGCGGCAACCATGCCGGATTCGAATTCGCCGAGCTGGTTGGAGGTGCCGACGAACAGGGAATTCACCGCGCTGACCCGCCCGCGCATCTCGTCCGGCGTGGAGAGCTGCACGAGGGAGGAGCGGATGACGACGCTCACATTGTCCGCCGCGCCGAGCACGAACAGCGCGCCCAGCGACAAAAGGAAGCTGGAGGAAAGCGCGAATACCACCGTCGCCAGTCCGAATACCGCCACGGCGGCGAACATGACGGCCCCGACCCGCCGCGTGGGCGGCCGGCGCACCAGCACGATGGACATGAGCACCGCCCCCACCGCGGGCGCGGCGCGCAGGGCGCCGAGGCCCTGCGTTCCCACATGCAGGATCTCGGCGGCATAGATGGGCAGCAGCGCGGTGACGCTGCCCAGCAGCACCGCGAACAGATCGAGGGAGATGGAGCCCAGCACCACCGGGCTGCGGCGGATGAAGGCGAGGCCGGAGAGCAGCGTCTCGAGCGTCATCGCGCTGCGCGGGCCGGGCGCATGGAAGTGGCGGATGAAGGCCATGGCGCTGGCGGCCACCGCGTAGCAGATGGCCGCCAGCGTGAGGGGCACCGCCGGGCCGAAGATATAGGCGAAGCCGCCCACGGCGGGGCCGGCGATGGTCGCCATCTGCATGGCGGAGGAGGCCACCGCCAGCGCGCGCGGCAGCATTTCGCCCGGCACGAGGCGCGGCAGCAGCGCCGCCATGGTCGGCGCCTCGAATGCGCGGCAGGCGCCGATGGTGACGACGGCGGCGTAGATCGGCAGGAGACCGGCATGGCCCGCGCCTTCCGCAAGGGCGAGGGCCCCAACGGTGAGCGCCGACAGCGTCTGGCAGGCGAGCACGATGCGTCGGCGATCGAAGGTGTCGGCGACGTGCCCCACCAGCAGGGTGAGGAACAGGATGGGCAGGAATTGCGCGAGCCCAACGAGCCCGAGGGCGGCGGCGCTGCCGGTGAGGCTGTACACCAGCCAGCCGACCACCACCCCCAGCATCTGAAAGGCCAGCGCCGATGCGACCCGGCTGATCCAGAACAGGATGAAGGCGGGATGATCCCGCAGCCGCATCCCGGCGGAGGGCGCGCTCGCGGTCACGACGGCGGCAGAAGTTGTTGGGAAGGGGGTCGGGGCGAGGTTTCGCGAAAGGTCACGGTGCAGGTCCGCGCGGTGGCACGCCCGCGCGCCGGACGATGCTTGAACCTTGCCCGCGTACCGCTCCGGGCGGAGGTTGGCAACTCCTGCCCCTGCGTCCGCTCACGCACGGTTCAGACGGGCGCGTTCAGTCGCTGGCCAGGATGTGGTTCTGGACGATGGGATAGACCTGGCTCGCCCATTTGCGGCCCGAGAAGACGCCGTAATGGCCGACGCCCGCCTGCATGTGGTGGCGCTTCTTGTGCGGACGCAGAGCGGAGCAGATGTCCTGCGCCGCCATGGTCTGGCCGATGGAGCAGATATCGTCCCGCTCGCCCTCCACCGTAAGCAGCGCCGTCTTGCGGATGGCGCGGAAATCGATGGGCCGGCCGCGATAGGTCAGTTCGCCCTTGGGCAGGCGGTATTCCTGGAAGACGTAGCGCACGGTCTCCAGATAGAATTCGGCAGCCAGATCAAGCACCGCGAAATATTCGTCGTAGAAGGCCTTGGTGGTCTCGGCCTTCTCCTCGTCGCCCTCGGCGAGGGCGTTGTAGAGATCGAGGTGCGCCTTGATGTGCCGCGTGAGGTTCATGTTCACGAAGGCAGTGAGCTGCATGAAGCCGGGATAGACCCGACGACCCGAGCCGGCGAACCCCTTCGGCACCGTGGAGATCAGGTTCTTCTCGAACCACGAGATGGGCTTGGAGGTCGCGAGCTCGTTCACCTTGGTGGGGTTGATGCGGCAGTCGATGGGGCCGGCCATGAGCGTCATGGAGGCCGGCACGGCCGGGTTCTTCTCCTGCGCCATCACCGCGGCGGCCACGAGCGACTGCACGCACGGCTGGCACACCGCCACCAGATGGGCGCCGGGGCCCATGATCTCCAGGAAGCGGATGACGTGCTCGACATAATCGTCGAAGCCAAAGGGACCGGCCGAGAGCGGCACCTCGCGGGCGTTGTGCCAGTCCGTGATGTAGACGTCATGGTCCGGCAGCATCGTCTTCACGGTGTTCACGAGCAGCGTCGCGAAATGCCCTGACAGCGGCGCGACCACGAGGACGCGCGGCTGGGGCACGTCCACGTCCTTCTTGAAGCGCAGCAGGGTGCCGAAGGGCAGAACGGCGGTGTTCTCCTCCGTCACCTGGACTTCGCGATTTCCGACTTCAACCGTTTTGATGCCGAAAGACGGCCGGCCATGGGTGAGGGCGGCGCGCTCGATCAGCTCGTAGGCGGCCGCCAGCTGGCGGAAGCCGAGATGGCCGTAGCCGTTGACAAGGGGGCCGTTGAGGGTCTGCCGCGCGAGGCTGGCGAAGAACCTCATCGGGCTCATGAGGTCGGCCTGGGCCTGATAGGCGGAGTACATCATGGCAGCGAGCGCCGGAGCGTCCGGCACGACGGTGCCAGAGGAATGAACCTGGAAGAAGTCTGCAGCATGATGCCGAAAGGTCCTTCTGCTCCGCGTCCCCCACGTCCGGCCCCCGACGGCCGGCGGAAGCATTAAGTAGTTGTCGCAGGCCCAGCTTTCCGCTTTGCAGCAAGCCTGAACGGATGTACCTGTTAAGTTGATATTGGAGCTATGCGTGGTGCATTGCAACACGCATCCTTGGCAATAGGGCCGACGGCCGAGCGACTGCGCCGGATGCCCCACCAAAGTCGAAGCCGCCGGCTGCGCCAGATCAGACACGGGCGGTCAGAAACAGGCGGAAGGGTCGAGGGGAACGGTCAGGTCAGGGATCGCAAATCCGAGGCACGGGACAGGCATGGCGACGCTCACCATCTCCAGCAAGAACTACTCCTCCTGGTCCATGCGCGGCTGGCTGCTGTGCAAGATGGCCGGCCTCTCCTTCGAGGAGGAGCGGGTGCCCACCGACGATCCCGACGCCAAGGCGGAGCTGCTTCTGCTGTCGCCTTCCTTCCTCGTGCCGCGGCTGGTGCATGAGGACGTGACGGTGTGGGACACGCTGGCCATCGCGTCATTCCTCAACGAGGTCTTCCCCGAGGCCGGCCTGCTGCCCGCTGACCGCGCGGTGCGCGCGCACTGCCTCTCCATCTCCGGCGAGATGCACTCGGGCTTCGCCAACATGCGCTCGGCGCTGCCGATGAACATCAAGGCGCATTATCCGGGCTTCAAGGTCTGGGCCGGCGCGCAGGCGGACATCGAGCGCATCGCCGCCATCTGGCGGGGCTGCCTCACCGCCCATGGCGGGCCGTTCCTGATGGGCGCGACCCCGACGCTGGCCGATGCCATGTACGCCCCCGTCTGCTCCCGCTTCACCACCTACGACGTGAAGCTCGATCCCCAGTGCGAGTCCTACCGCGCCCGCATCATGGCGCTGCCGCTGGTCCAGGAATGGATCGACGGCGCGCTGTCCGAGCCCGAGGAGCTGGAAGAGCTGGACGCCGAGTTCTGATGCTTTCGGACCTCTTCCGGTGATCGAAACGGCGACGGCCGCCGCCTCGTCCGTGAATCTTGGCTTGATCGCAATCGGCTTTGCCGTGCTCGTGCTGGCGGGCATGGTGAAGGGCGTGATCGGCATGGGCCTGCCGACGGTGGGCATCGGCCTGCTGAGCGTGGTCCTCGCCCCGCCCGAGGCGGCGGCGCTGCTGATCCTCCCCTCCACCGTCACCAATTTCTGGCAATACTTCACCGGGCCCAACGTGCTCGGCATCGCCCGGCGCTTCGGCTGGATGATGGCGATGGTGGCGGCCGGCACGCTCACCGGTGGCCTTCTGCTCGGCGGCCTCGCCTCGCCCGCCGCGCAGCCGGCGCTCGGGGCGACGCTGCTGGCCTATGGCCTGCTCGGCCTGTCCTCGGTGCAGTTGAAGGTGCCGGCGCGTCACGAGCCGTGGCTGTCACCGCTCATGGGTTTTCTGACCGGCCTCGTCACCGGCACCACCGGCGTCTCGGTCATGCCCTCCGCGCCCTATCTCCAGTCGCTGGGGCTGGCGCGGGACGATCTCGTGCAGGCCCTCGGCCTCACCTTCATCGTCTCCACGGCGGCGCTGGCGGTGGTCCTGTTCCATCCGGGGGACGGCGGCGGGCCGATGGCCGATCCGGCCACCGCGCTCGCCTCGGCGGCCGCTCTGCTGCCGGCCTTCATCGGCATGCATCTCGGCACCTTGGTGCGCCGGGCGGCCTCGCCGCAGATGTTCCGGCGCATCTTCTTCTCAGGCCTCGGCCTGCTCGGCGTCTACATGCTGGCGCGCGGCCTCATCTGAGCCGCCCGCCTCTCACGGTCTTTGCCTCTCACTCGGAGAGGCGATGGATGTCGTGGATGACGATGCCGATGGAATCGTCCGGCTTCCGCAGCCATTCCTTGCGGCGCAGGGTCTTCACCGTGTCCTCGTAGCCGGTCTGCCAGTGCTCGCGCATGGAGGTCTGCGAGAATTCGTAGTCCTTGGATTCCCGCTCGTAGGTCTTTTCCTGATAGATCAGGTGGCAGATGTTGACCGGGCCGGAGTTGGAATAATCGTCGATGAGGGCGATGTCCTCCTCGGTGCGCAGCTGCTCGGGAATGCGCTGGAGCGCGTCATAGAGCTTGGAGCGCAGGTCCTGCACGCGGCGGAACACGTCGGTCGTGTAGCGGGTGCGG
Organism: Pseudomonadota bacterium; assembly: GCA_023442085.1. GTDB lineage: Bacteria > Pseudomonadota > Alphaproteobacteria > Rhizobiales > Xanthobacteraceae > Xanthobacter. Next base: position 6,201 of record JAEZMT010000421.1, read on the forward strand.
CTCGAATAGGCGACGTCCTTCTGCCGCTCCGACACGTCGAACATGTCGCGCGGCAGCTGCCCGCGGGCGCTGAACAGGTCCACCTGGAACACCAGCGCGCTCGGATGGTCCGGCTGGTCGAGCAGGAACTGGAGCGGCGTGTTGGAGACGACGCCGCCATCCCAGTAGAACTCGCCGTCGATCTTGATGGCCGGAAAACCGGGCGGCAGCGCGCCGGAGGCCATGATGTGCTCAGGAGCGATCTTGTGCTCCTGATTGTCGAAATAGATGAAGTTGCCGGTGCGCACGTTCACCGCGCCCACCGAGAAGCGCTTCTCGCCGGAATTGATGCGGTCGAAGTCCACGAGGCGCAGCAGCGTGTCGCGCAGGGGGGCCGTGTCATAGAAGGAGGTGGCGCCCGGCGCCCCCGAAGGCAGCAGCCAAGGGTTGGGAAAGCGCGGGTTGAAGAAGCCGGGCTGGCCCTGAAGGATGGTGCGGGCGGCGCTCAGCTGGTTGCGCCACTGGCGGAAGATGTCGCCTTCCAGGTTGAACGGCAGGATGCGCCGGGAGGTGATGGTCTCCCAGAAGTCCCGGAGCTTCGTCACCCGGTCCTGTGGCGCGTTGCCGGCGATGATGGCCGAGTTGATGGCGCCGATGGACACGCCGGAAATCCAGTTGGGGTCGCAGCCCACCTCCGACAGCGCCTCATAGACGCCAGCCTGATAGGCGCCGAGCGCCCCACCGCCCTGGAACACCAGTGCCACGCGCTTGTACTCGTCGATGATGTCGCACAGCTCGCTGGAGCGCTGGTTGGCAGCCTCGGTCATCGGCCCTCACCCCTCGAAATTGTTATGCAGGCCGGCGGCGCACAGGGCGCCGCCGGAAGCGCGGTCGGGCGCCGACCTTACGTCAGGCGCCTTCCTTCAGATAATCGTAGACCACCTCGCCGAGGCCCAGCGTCAGGTCGGCCTTGATGTGGACGGCGGAGAGAACCTCCAGCACCGGCAGGGCCGCGACGTTGCACAGGGCATGCGGGAAGAGGCCGAGCGCGGCCGGGCCGACCCAGCATTCCTTGAGGGTGATGTCCTCGAGATAGTAGCGCACCAGCTCGCAGATGCGGGGCGTGGCGTCCACATCCGGGATGATCTTGAGCAGGAAGCTCGGGGTGAGGAGGGAGGCGAGGATCTTGTCCTTGTCGCCGGCCTTCCACTTGTAGCCCATGGTGCCGGAGGCGCAGAGCACGCTGCCGTAATGGAGGGTGCCGACCAGCGTGTCGGTCTCCACGGCGAGCTTGGGGTGGGCATATTTCTTGGGAAAGCCCCACAGCTCGCGACCGCCGGCGATGGGCGATTCATCGTCCAGGTACATGGAGTGGACGTAGCCGCCCTCCTGGCCGTTGAAACGGACCGGAATGACCTGTCCGGTCTCGGTGTAGTCGCCGAAGCCGGTGGAATCGGGCATGCGGATGAATTCGTACTTCACCACCGGCTCGGTGATCTCGAGCGGCTCCGGCACCACCTTGGCCAGGGCCTCCGGATCGGTGCGATAGGTGATGATCATGTATTCGCGGTCGATGAACCGGTACGGCCCCGGCGGGAACGACGGGTTGGTCAGCGGCATCGAGTAGGCAGTGCGGCGAACGTCGGCGATCTTCATCGGCGGGTCTCTCGTGCGGCAGTCGCGTTTCGCACCTGCGAATGGACGCCGCCAAGGTAGAGCGGACGCGCGCCCGTGAAAAGCCGCCTGCGGCACGAGTTTCCTGCGCGGCTAAGGACTTGGGATGCGGCGCCGCACCGCGTCACGCCTGGAAAACCCGAAGTCCCGGAAGCCGCCAGGTCAGAAGACGAGAAGGCCCCCGTTGCCCTTCTGCGTCCCGAAGCCCACAGCCCCGCCGGCGCCGTGCCAGGCGATGGCGGTCACGGGGTCGGTGTCGGGCGCGCGCAGCAGGATCTCGGCACCGTCAGAGATGCGTACCATCATCACCATGCCGTCCTCGTAGCCGATGGCGACGACAGGGTCTTTCGGGTGGGGCGCAACCACCGTCACCCGCGAGGTGGGCGAGGGCGCGAGCATCATCGGCTCCTTGCCCATGGGCCCGTCCTTGGCCTGGAACGGCCACAGGATCGCCTCGCCCGAGCCGGACGTGGCGAGCCACTTGCCGTCGGCGGTGAAGGCGAAGGACTTCACCCGCGAGGGATAGCCCGACATGCGCATGTGCGCACCATCCACCACCCGCCAACCGTGCAGCGCCGGCTCCTGCATGGTGCTGACGAGGAAGCGGCCGTCGGGCGAGAAGGCGACCCCGAGGTGCGAGCCCTTCCAGCCATAGACCTCGGGCTTGGCGCCCGCGGCGTTCGGGAACCACAAGGTCACCCCGCCATAATGCGCCACCGCGAGGCGCAGGCCCTTTGGCGCGAAGGCGAGGCCGCCCACCGTGGAGGGCACCTCCAGCGACTTCGGCTCGCCCTTCTGCTGCAGCACATGGGCGACCTTGCCGGCGGAATAGGCGATGGTACCGTCCGGCCCGAGCGCCACGCGGTCGATCCAGCGGCCCTTCTGCTGCGCGAGCTCGCGTGCGGCGCCGTCCGCGCGCGTTTCCATCACCCGTCCGTCGTCGCCGCCGCTCACCAGCCGCTTGCCGTCCGAGGTCGCGCTGAGGACGCCGCCATCATGGACGGGCACCGTGGCGGGCACCGCACCTTCCTCCAGTCCCGTCAGAAACACCGCGCCATCCGTGCCGACGAAGGCGGCCTTCGCATCGAGGAAAGCGAGGGCGACGATGCCGGCCTCGAAGGCAAGCGGCCGGACCTTGCTGGTAAGGCTGGACGGGGCGGAAACCATGGTGCTCTGATCCCGGTGATGGACGGGGCGTTCCTTAAGGCACCGATGCGCGCCGCTGGCAAGGTGGGTTTGCCTGTGCGCGCAGCCGTCGCATAAGGGCGGCACGCCATGTTCGACACCACCCTCCCCATCGACGCCGTCCTCGGCGACATCCGCTCGACGCTCGCGTCCAGCCCCTGCGCCGTGCTGGTCGCTCCGCCCGGCGCCGGCAAGACCACGCGCGTGCCCTTGGCCCTGCTGGATGAGCCGTGGGCCGCGGGCGGAAAAATCCTCGTGCTGGAGCCGCGCCGCCTCGCCGCCCGCGCGGCCGCCCGGCGCATGGCGCAGACCCTCGGCGAGGCGGTGGGCGGCACGGTGGGCTTCCGCACGCGGCTCGCCTCGGAGGTCTCGCGGCGTACCCGCATCGAGGTGGTCACGGAAGGCATCTTCACCCGCATGGTGCTCGACGACCCCGAACTCTCCGGCATCTCGGCCGTGCTGTTCGACGAATTCCACGAGCGCAGCCTCGATGCCGATCTTGGCCTCGCCCTCGCCCTCGATTCCCAACGCGGGCTCAGGGACGACCTCCGCCTCCTCGCCATGTCGGCGACGCTGGACGGTGCCCGCGTCGCCTCGCTGATGGGAGTGGACGCGCCCGCCGCGGTGATCGAGAGCGAGGGCCGCGCCTTTCCGGTGGAGACGACCTATCTCGGCCGCGATCCCCGCGCGCCCATCGACCGCCAGATGGCCGACGCCATCCGCCGCGCGCTGGAGCGGGAGGACGGCTCCATCCTCGCCTTCCTGCCCGGCGCCGCCGAGATTCGCCGCACCGAGACGCTGCTTCTGGAGCAGGTGCGCGACGCCAAGGTGGATGTGGTCGCCCTGTTCGGCGCGCTCGATGCGGCCGAGCAGGACCGCGCCGTGCTGCCGGCACCGGCGGGGCGGCGCAAGGTGGTGCTGGCGACCTCCATTGCCGAGACGTCACTCACCATCGAGGGCGTGCGGGTGGTGGTGGACAGCGGCCTCGCCCGCGTGCCGCGCTTCGAGCCGGACGTGGGGCTGACGCGGCTCGAAACCGTCCGCGTCTCCCGCGCCGCCGCTGACCAGCGCCGGGGGCGCGCCGGCCGTACCGAGCCGGGCGTGTGCTACCGCCTGTGGAACGAAGGGGAGACAGCGAGCTTGCCGGCCTTCGCCACCCCCGAAATCCTCGCCGCCGACCTCACCGGCCTGGTGCTCGACCTCGCCCGCGTCGGCGTGCGCGATCCCGCCACCCTCCCCTTCCTCGATCCGCCCCCCGCGCCGGCCGTGACCGAGGCGAAGGCGCTGCTGCGCCTCCTCGGCGCGCTCGATGCCGAGGAGGCTGTCACGCCGCTTGGCCGCCTCATGGCGCGCCTGCCTCTGCCGCCGCGCCTCGCCCACATGGTCGCCATCGGCGCAGAACGCGGGGTCGGCCGCCTCGGTGCGGAGATCGCCGCGCTGCTGGTGGAGCGTGGCCTCGGCGGCGACAGCGTGGACCTGCTGGCGCGCCTCGACGGCTTCCGCCGCGACCGCTCACGCCGCGCGGAGGACTCCCGCCGCCTCGCAGCCCGTTGGGCGGAGATGGCGGGGCGGGAAGCGGCGACGGGAGAGCATGGGGACGGAGCGCCCCCCTCCCCCGCCGCCCTGCTGGCCCTCGCCTTTCCCGATCGCGTCGCCAAGGCCCGAGAGGGGCGGCCCGGCGAGGCCCAGGTGCGGTTTCTGATGGCCAATGGCCGCGGCGCGGTGCTGGAAGCGACGTCCCCCCTCGCCCGTGCGCCCTTCCTCGCGGTAGCGGAAGCCTCCGGCCGCGCCGAGGGTGCGCGCATCACCCTCGCAGCGTCGCTATCGGCCGACGAGGTGGAAGCGCTGTTTGCGGACGACATCACCTCCGGG